>NZ_JACJRS010000018.1 GCF_014697375.1 Phormidium sp. FACHB-1136 | reverse complement strand
TTGAAGACTTTGAGCAGGATGGCCCTAAGATTCTTATCATTTTAGACAATGCAAGTATTCATAAAAAGGCAGAGATTCTAGAGAAGATAGCGAAGGAGATGCCCAACATTGTTTTAGAATTTCTGCCACCCTACAGTCCGGACTATAATTTAATCGAGTTAGTTTGGCACTCTGCAAAGGAATTCATTGCCAATCGTCTATTTGAGTCGATTGAGGATTTAGAAGCGCTTGTTCATAACCTGTTGAACGAAGGGCAGCTTGTCATCAACTGGGATCGCAAGATCAAAAACAAAGGAAACACAATCAATGCAATTTAAATGCATATCAGCTTAGATTCTACAAATATTGCCTGGAGTGGATAGTCTGAGGGGGGCCAAACCTAGGTAACGCAAGCCTTGGGGCGTAATCTCAAAGCGACAGGGCAACACCTGTACCCCTGCCGCCATGGCCTGCCGCAGGAGATCGCCGTAGGTGGGGTCGGCCTCGTCGCCGGGGGCAAAGTCGGTGCAGTCGCCCCGGTTGATGAAGTACACCATAGCGGCCTTGGCGGTGGGAATCAGATCCCTCAGTTCCCGCAGGTGTTTTTGGCCACGGGTGGTGACGGTATCGGGGAACAGTGCTAGGGTGCCCTTGGCCCAGGTGGTATTTTTAATTTCGATGTAGGTGGGTGGTGATCCATCTTGTCGCGACACCACAAAGTCAATCCGGCTTTTGCCATCGTGACCGTAGCGCACCTCTGGCTGAATGGCGTCGTAGTCCCCCAGTTCTGGGATCAGCCGCGCCTCCAGCACCGATTTCATCACCCGGTTGGGCAGGGCGGTGTTGGTACCCGCCCAAGTGGAGACGGTGTCGTTCACCTCGGCCAGTTCCCATGTATAGGCCAGCTTGCGCTTGGGGCTGGGGTTGTGGGAAACCATCACCCGTCCGCCCAGGTGGCAAATGCCCGTCATTGGCCCGGTGTTGGGGCAGTGGGCGGTAATCACCTCGCCGCTATCCAGCTCAATATCGGCAAAAAAACGCTTGTAGCGCTTCAGCAAGGTACCTGCCTGGAGGGGCGGGAAGGGGTAAAACCAGTCGGTGGCGGCCATAAGAGAATGGGGCAAAGGGTTTCAAAGTCCCCTTTTTAAGGGGGATTTAGGGGGATTTCCGAGAACTTGCAGTATGCAAACAAGATGTGTATACACAGTAGCCCTCCTAGGGGGGAAAAGCGAGTCTACTTTAATTGAGACTTTTGGGATTCCGAACTCAGATTAAGCGCAGATCTGAACTGGGTCAGGAGGCCCATGGGTCGCTTTTTGGGGATGGGGGTTCTGGTGGGTCAGTCGCAGATCTGCCGGGTTTCGTCGCCCAGATCTGCGTGGGTCGTGAGGTAGTCCTGCACCCAGTCGCAGGCATAGTCCAGTGGGTCTACGGTCATCACCGCTTCCAGATTCCAGCGAATCAGCCGTTCGTCGGCACTGGCGGAAAACAGCCAGCGAGACTGAGCAGAATTTTGTGTAAGCAGCTTCAAAACCCTTGATTTTCCGCCTTAAAACTGGAATTTACACAAAATTCTGAACACTCTCAAATTATTACCTTCGAAGATCCTTACCGCAGAGAGAGAACAGCCACCTTAGCTGGCTATAAGTTCACTAGCTTGCTGTATTTAGGCTAGGGCTGAAGCCAATCACGGTCAGGTCTAGTGAGTTGACGAGCATTGTTATAAGCCATATCTAGCGTCAGACAGGTTGATGCTCGATAAAAGGTAGAGTGTCTTTCTACCACTAGTGCCAAGTCTGCCTTAGCTGGATTACCAAGACATAAGGGAAGGAGTAGTTGAATCTGCCCCTTATAGTACTGTGGGATGGCCGTCTTATAATTTCTCCGCACTCTTTCTCTAGCATTATCTATGGCTCCCTTCAAAAAAGTTTGAAGGCCATAAGGTTGCATTGTACTGTAAGGTTCTGGAAAACGATCCTTATTTTCAGCGACAATATGCTCAACATTAACTCTTAAATCCTTACGGGTATCAAGAACTAGTGACGATGGATCATCGAAATAGTGAGCCAGATCTGGCAACTCTGAGAAAACATTAAGCTCCCACCTCCCTCGACGAAACCAACCTTTGAAATACCATCTTTGTAGACCATCTCTTCGATTCACCTCAAAAGAGGCATATATAGGTTCTTGCCCTTCTGTGACTAACCCTGTATTAAAGCAGCAATACTGACCATCTTCAGAAAGCATAAGCTTACTTTCTTCAGCAAGCTTACGATAGGTGTATTTTATATAATTAAAAAGAATCGGAAGTTCATAACCACCATGAGAGGATGTATTCTTGTACTCCCAGTCTTCAGGCTCCGCCTCTTCAGCTAATTCTTGCAGTAGCTCATTAATATTTGGGAAGTAAGCAAAATCGAAAAGTTCCTCAGGCCACATTAGATATCAAGCTCCATAGAGATAAGACAAAAGTCTATAGCTTAGCTATATATGAAAGATTCTAGCAAACGTCGTGGTCTTGCATCTTCTTACTGCCAGACATAGATCAGGATAAACAGCACAATCCAGATCACATCGACAAAGTGCCAGAACAGGGAGGTAGCGATCACCCCCACTTCGCCATCGTCGTAGTTGCCGGGGATGAAGGAACGGGCCAGCATGATCGCCTGGAGTAGGACGCCCGTCAAAACGTGGAGGCCGTGGAAGCCCGTCAGCAAATAAAACGTGCCGCCATAGAGACCATCGGTGAAGCCGAAGCTGAGGCCCGACCATTCCACCGCTTGGCCATAGAGGAAGAAGCTACCCATGGCCATGGTGAGCAGCCAAAAGGCCCGAAAACCCCAGAGGTTTTCTTTTTTCAGGTAGCGTTCGGCGATGTAGATGACGAAGCTGCTAGAGACCAGGACGATGGTGTTGATCAGCGGATCGCGTACCTCTAGCCCTTCTACACCGGGGGGAAGCCAGTCGAGGGCGGTGGTTTTGTAGACGGCATAGCCCACAAAGAAACTGAGGAAAATCACGCTTTCCGACAGCAGGAAGATGATGAACCCGACCAGGCGGTGTTCCCCTTCTTCGTGGTGGGCGTGGCTGGCTTCAGCGGCAGTGTTCACCGTGGAATCAAGGTTGACGGAACTCATTTAGGCCACCTCCGTAGACGCGAGTTGCTGCAAGGCCGCCTGTTGGGCGGTGAGGGGTTCGTTTTTGCCGTAGCCGTAGGGTTCAGCGATGACGGTGGGAATTTCGTCGAAGTTTTCGTGGGGCGGCGGTGAGGCCACCATCCACTCTAGGCCGATGGCCCGCCAGGGGTTAGCGGGGGCTTTTTCGCCCTGCACCCAGGAACTAATCATGTTCAGCAAAAAGGGCAGGGTGGAGACCCCCAGCAAGAAGCCGCCCAGGCTGGCCAGTACGTTCCAGAAGGCAAATTCTGGGTCGTAGGAGGCGACGCGGCGGGGCATCCCCATTAGGCCAGCGGGGTGCATGGGCAGAAAGTTGAGGTTGGTACCCAAAAAGGCGAGGACAAAGTGCAGCTTGCCCAGCCCTTCGTAGTACATCCGCCCGGTCATTTTGGGGAACCAGTGGTAGAGGGCGGCGAACATGCCCATGGTCATGGAGCCGTAGAGGACGTAGTGGAAGTGGCCCACCACAAAGTAAGTGTTGTTGACGTGGATATCTACCGGGGTGGAGGCCAGCATAATGCCCGTGATGCCCGCGAACACAAACATGGTCATGCCGCCGAGGGCAAACAGCATGGCGGTGTTCAGCTTCAGCTTGCCGCCCCAGATCGTCGCCACCCAGGCAAACACCTTAATCCCTGTGGGCACGGAGATGGTCATGGTGGTGAACATGAACAGCATCCGCATCCAGCCCGGAGTTCCGCTGGCGAACATGTGGTGAACCCACACGATACCGCTCAGCCCGGTAATCACAAAGGACGAAACAGCGACAACGTGGTAGCCAAACAGCGGTTTCCGGGCATAGACCGGGAAAAGTTCTGAAAACACCCCAAAAATCGGCAGCATAATCACATACACCGCCGGGTGAGAGTAAAACCAGAAGAAATGCTGATACAGCACTGGGTCGCCGCCCTTAGCCGGGTCGAAAAAGCTGGTGCCCACCATCAGGTCAAACAGCAGCATCACCGCCCCCGCCGTTAGTGCTGGCAGGCCGAAAAGCTGGATGATCTGCGCCGCCATCACCGTCCAGCAGAACACGGGCATTTTGAAGAAGGTCATCCCCGGTGCCCGCATCCGCACAATGGTGGTGACGATGTTGACCGCCCCCATAATCGACGACACCCCCGACAGCGCCACCGCCACCAGCCAGAGCGCCTGACCGTTGATCAGGTTGCCCGTGGGATTCTGCAAGCTCACCGGAGGATAGGCCCACCAGCCGGACTGGGAGGGGCCACCGGGCACCAAAAAGCTGGCCATCAAAATGACGCCAAAGATCGGCACCAGCCAAAAGGCCACCGCATTCAGCCGAGGGAAGGCCATATCCCGCGCCCCAATTTGCAGGGGCACCAGGTAGTTGGCCAAACCATTCAGCACCGGAAACGTCCACATGAACAGCATGAGGGTGCCGTGCATGGTGAACAGGGCGTTGTACACCGTGCGATCCACCAGGTCGGCTTCGGGGGTGATCAACTCACCGCGCATCACCATGGCTAGGAAGCCGCCAATCAGAAAGAACACAAAGGCGGTGACGATGTACTGAATGCCAATCACCTTGTGGTCGGTGCTGAAGGTGAAAAAGCGCCACCAATTTTCTGGTTCCCCAGGATTCGGTTCCTGGCGTTCCGGGGCAAGGGCGTCTATGGAGATGTTCGTCATTTAATAGATGTCCTTAGTTCAGGTGTCTTGGTGTTGATGTCTTTATATAAGCGTGCTGTCAGGAAGTTGCCTTAGGTCATAGCTTTGCTTTTGTTTCTAGCCCCTCTCCTGTTTTAATCACCGCTTGTCGATGGATGGATTCTGGCAAAGCTGCCCTCGGTTGATCCCCCCTGGCCCCCCTTAGAAAGGGGGGAACTAGAGTTAAAGTCCCTCTTCGTAAGGGAGGTTCGGATTCGGATTCAAAGTCCCCCTTTCTAAGGGGGATTTAGGGGGATCCCCAGGCATAACCGCATGGGAACAAAATAGGCATCAAGACCCCACATAATTCACCATCGGGGACGGGGCGGGGGGCACGGTTTTCCATCCGGGACGATGATCGTCGCCGCCCGTGCGTTGGTATTCGTCGTAGGAGGGATTGAGGCCCGGTTTTAGGGGAGACTTTGCCGCTGTGGCAAGCCATTGTTGGTAGGCGTCCGGCGATTCCACCACCACATCGGCCTGCATTGCCGCAAAGTAGGTGCCGCTGTATTGGGAATCCCGCAGACGATATTTGCCTTCTAAAATTGGGGTGAATTCAAAGTCAATGTCTCGACCGGGGATGACATCCTGCTTTACCCGAAAGGCGGGGATGTAGAACCCGTGCAGCACATCTTCGGAGGTCAAGGCCAGCTTAATGCGGCGATCCTTGGGCAAGTGCAGTTCGGTGCTGGTGACGTTGGCTTTGGGATAGTAGAACTCCCACACCCACTGGCGAGCATGAACCTCAATTTCCTCCGTCCCGTCCGCCATGGCCTGGGCCATCTCCATCGGTGCGGCAATGGCTTCCCCCCCGCCCATATGGATGTGCTCCATCGGCCCCAGGATGGACATTTGGTCGTAGACCCGATAGCTGGCGGCGGCAATCCAAATCACCAGAAGGATCGGAATCGCTGTCCACACCGCCTCTAGGGTGAGGTTGCCCTCAATCGGGGGGCCATCGCTTTCGTCGTACTTGCCCGCCCGCTGAAACAGCACTGAGTAGGTGACGGTACCCACCACCCCACAAAAAATGAAGCTACCAATGGCGGTCATCAGACTAAACAGGCCATCCACCAGCACTGCTTCTGCCGAGGCCGGGGGCGGCAACCAGCTATAGGCCACCTGGCCCATCCAGAGGCTAATGGCGGTGAGAATTCCGGCCACAGCGGCAAGTTTGAGAATTAGGCGAAGGTTCATAGGGAAAAGGGGGAAGGCAAAAGGCAAAAGTAAAAATGCAAAAAATGTGGAAGGAGAACGCTTGAGATCCCAAGGTTCTTAGGCCATTAGCGAAGGATTTTGGTTCACCCCAAATCAGAACCCTGGGATCTGGTGAGGAATCACATTCAAAATCGTCAAATCTTCCCCGGCTCTGAGGAGGCGATCTGCGCTGATGTGGACGCCAAATTCAGCCGCCAACTGTGCCCCTAGGGTGCCGTGGGCAAACATCAACACAAAAATTCCTAGACCCGCCACCAGGTACGACCACTGCACCTGTCGCGCCCGATCTTTCCGCCATACGTAGCGCTGGAAGCCTCGCCAGAGGGCCATCCCGGTAATCAACGCCAGCAGCACCACGCCGCCAACCCCGTGCCAGAGCATGGTTTCCAGGCTTGCTAGCCCCCAGGCACTGACGCCATCGCTGGGGGGTTGGGCCAGCAGCATTTCGTAGAAGCCCGCCGCCACCGTGGGGAAGGTGATCACCGCCGCCGCCACCATGTTGAACCAGCCCACATCGTAAAAATTGGAGGAGCTGGCCGGAATCGCCAAAAACTTGAACACCCGCTTTTCCAGCGGGAACAGCGCCCCCACAATATCGAAGCTGATGGCGACGATAAACAGGCCCAGCGTCAGGTGTACCAGGTTGGGGTGGATGGGCACCACGTAGGGCAAGCCATTTGGCCCCAGTTGGTTGGCGATCTGGTCAATCAAATCGGGACTCATTACAGCACTCCGTCACGAATCGCTTCCACCACTTCCACGGTATGTAGGCCGTAGATCCACACCAGCTTATCGCCCAGGTAGGTCTGAACCAGCACCAGTCCGGTCAATAACCCGCCCACACCTAGGTAGGCGATGGGCAAAGATTTGGGGTCATTATTCCGCAGCACGTAGCGCCAGCCCGTAATGGCGGCGATGATGCCCGACAGCCCCCAGCCCAAAATGGTGTGCAGGTTGAGGGTGGATTCCGCCGAGGGCACGTAGGGCGTGGCCAGCCCCGCCTCCACTTGGCCAAAGATGACGGCAATAAAGATCGACACCGTGGCAAAGGCCATATTCCACCAGCTCACCTCGTAGTAGCGGGGATTTTTGGTGAGGGTGCCCACCACGTCGCACACAAAGGCGAACAGGGCCATGGCGATGACGAAATGCACCACGATGGGGTGGATGGTGTCGGGGTAGGGCAGGTTGTGGTCGTTGAGGGGAGGCAGATACTCAAACACGGGATGTCCTGGGTAGGGGATGTCCTGGATAGTCAGTGAGCCACCGTCTGGAAGCCACGGGGGCAAGCTTGGCCTGAGGATAACAAGCCGTTACTGATAGGGTAAGTATCCTAGCTGTCACCTGCCAGAAAAATCTCACCTTAGCCAGGGATTTTCCCACTAGCCCTCTGAATGCAGGGCTAAATTTTATGAAATGTTAACGCCCCGCCGCCTTAACCCAGATAAGGATTCACTGACCATGGGTGCCGTAGCTTAACCTTCCACTTGGTCCTTATATTCTGCGGCGGACATGGCATCATCCAGGTCATCAAAGCTTTCAACCTTGACCTTAATCAGCCAGCCATCGCCGTAGGGATCGTCGCCAATTTGTTCCGGGGCATCGATCAGCGCATCGTTGCGCTCCAGCACCTCGCCATCTACCGGGGACTTCAGTTCTTCCACCGCCTTCACGGATTCCACATTGCCGAAGCGCTCGCCCTTTTCCACGCTGTCGCCCACGTCGGGGAGTTCTAGAAACACAATGTCGCCCAGTTGATCGATAGCAAAGGCGGTAATGCCAACGGTGACAATACTTTCCTCCTCGTCTACCCGCGCATACTCATGCGTATCGAGGTATTTCAGATCTTCGGGATATTCAAACGCCATAGCCTTACCTTTGTCTCCCCTGGAGCAGCGTCAATGGCCTGTATCAACAGGTTCCTCTGTGCAAGTTTGCCACGAGATCGCCCCCGTGAAACAGCGAATTTTTCCCCACGCCCCACGCCTCACCCAGATCACAAACTGACCTTTCCCCCCCAGCAATTCCAGCGCTTATGTCTACAATGGGGCATGTCCTTTTGGGTCAAGGCATTGCCCCTGCCATGACGAACTCAAACCCTTCTCCTCCGCCCTCTTCTCCGTCCTCGCCGCCGCCCTCGCCACCGCGCACGTTGTTGAAGACTGTCACCCAAGCATTCCAGGCGGTTCAGGCCAAGGTGGATTTTGGTAAGCTGTCGGTGAAGCCCGGTTCCCGTGCGGCCTCGTTGGAGGTGGTCGTGGAGGGCCGTCCCACCACCTATCCCCTGCTGGGGGAGCATTACGTGATGGGGCGTAGTTCGTCCCAGTGCGACATTGTGGCGGCGAGTCCTATTGTCAGCCAGGTACACGCCACCCTAACGCGGGATGTGAACCGTCCAGGCCAGCCCTTTGTGCTGAAGGATCGCAACTCCACCAACGGTATCTATCGTGGCAAGAAGCGCCTCAGTCGGGCGGTGATGAACCATGGCGATGTGTATACCCTGGGGCCAGCGGAACTGGCGGATGCCGTCACCCTGCGCTACCTTGATCCGCCGCCCTGGTATGTGAAAGCGGCGCGGTATACCCTCTACGGCTTCACCGGGGTTTCCCTGGCGGTGGGAACGTGGATTGTGGGCGTGGAATGGCCCAAAATTCCGATGCATCCGCTGCCGGATTCGGTGCAGGGGCCGGTCATGATCTACGCCGAAGAAAACGGGGAACAGGTGCCCCTGCGGGAACAGCGTAACCAGGCCCACCGAGAACTTCAGAGCATGGGAGACTTTTCCCCCTATCTGCCTAAGGCGCTGATTGCCTCGGAGGATACCCGCTACTACTGGCACTTGGGGATCGACCCCCTCGGCATTGCGCGGGCGGTGGTGATTAACGTGCGAGGAGGTGAGATTCGCCAGGGGGCCAGCACCATCACCCAGCAGCTCGCCCGCAGCATTTACCGGGAGTATGTCGGCACCGAGGATTCCGCTGGCCGCAAAATTCGCGAAGCCATTGTGGCCCTCAAGCTGGAGACGTTCTACAGCAAAAACAAGCTGCTGCTCACCTATATGAACCGGGTCTACCTAGGGGAAAACCTCTCCGGCTTTGAGGATGCGTCCCAGTTCTATTTCGCCAAATCCGCCAAGGATCTGACCCTTTCGGAAGCGGCCACCCTGGTGGGGATTTTGCCGGGGCCAAACGCCTTCAACCCGGTGACAAACTACGATGCAGCGGTGTTCTACCGAGATCGCGTCCTAGAACGCATGGTGGCCCTGGGTATGGTCAGCCAGGAGGAAGGCCGTCGCGCCCGTCGTTCCCGCATTGAAATTAGCCCCGAAGCCACCCGCCAACTACAAAGTACCCGCGCCCCCTACTTCTACAGCTACATTTTTCAGGAGCTAGAGACCGTGCTGGGGGAGTCCCTGGCGCGGGAGGGAAATTTCATTGTGCAGACGGGGCTGGATCTCAACCTGCAACGGCTGGCGGAAAATGCCCTCACCAGCGATGTCTCGACCCGTGGATCGGCCCTGGGCTATTCCCAGGGGGCCGTGGTGACCGTGGATACGACCTCCGGGGAAATTCGGGCCATGGTGGGTGGGGTAGACTTTGGCCAAAGCCAGTTTAATCGGGCCTCCCAAGCCCTGCGCCAGCCCGGATCCACCTTCAAGCTGTTTGCCTACGGATCCGCCCTCGAACAGGGCATTTCCCCTAGCCGCACCTTTGCCTGCGATACCATGACCTGGAACGGCCAACGGTTTGCGGGCTGTCGAGCCGGATCGGCCCCCATGGATATGTACCGGGGCATGGCCCTCTCAGAAAACGTAGTGGCTCTGCGGGTCGCCAAAGAAGCGGGACTCGGTAACGTCATCGATAACGCCCAGCGTTTGGGGATTACCTCCAAACTACGGCCCACCCCAGGACTGACCCTAGGAGAAAGCGAAGTGACGCCCTTGGAAATCACCGGATCCTTTGCGGCGGTGGCCAACAATGGCGTGTGGAATCGCCCCCATGGCATTGGGCGCGTCCTCGACAGCAGCGATTGCACTAACCAAGCCGACCTCTCCACCTGCCGCGTCATCTACGAATTTGGCCAAGCCGGGGATGCCAATCGCCCCGCCGTTGACCCTGGCGTGGCCAATACCCTCGTCACCTTGCTGCAAGGGGTGGTGCAGGGGGGCACGGGCCGCAATGCTGCTCTAGGCCGAGGGGAACACGGCAAAACCGGAACCACCGACGACAACCGCGACCTCTGGTATGTGGGCACCCTGCCCAGCTACGGCCTCACCACTGGAATATGGCTAGGCAACGACGACAACTCCCCCACCCGAGGCAGCAGTGGCCAAGCCGCCGCCGTCTGGGGAGCCTATATGCGCCAAGTGGTGCCGTAAGGGGCGAGTATCCCAACAAATGGCGTAAACTGAACTACGGGGCTGGCGGGATTTGAACCCACGACCTACCGCTTAGGAGGCGGTCGCTCTATCCTGCTGAGCTACAACCCCAGGATTAGTAATATTCTAACCGATGGGCTTACCCTAGCCAGGGCTGGCAGATGACGATAGCCTATCGGGGTAGCAACCGAGGCAGAGATTATGGCGATTCAGACGCCGGATTGGGTGAAGCAGGCGGTGTTTTACCAGATTTTTCCGGATCGGATGGCGCGTACTCGGCGGCGGGTGGATGAGCCTGCGATGGCGGTGCCGTTAGAGTCGTGGGATAGTCTACCGACTTCGTCTGGTTACAAGGGTGGCGACCTGTGGGGGGTGCTGGAGAAACTGGACTATTTGCAGGATTTAGGGATTACGGCGATCTACTTTACGCCGATTTTTCAGTCGGCTTGCAACCACCGCTACCATACCCACGATTACTACCAGGTGGATCCATTGCTGGGGGGAAATGCGGCATTTTTTGACCTCCTAGAAGCCGCCCACCAGCGAGGCATGAAGGTGGTGTTGGATGGGGTGTTTAACCATGCTAGTCGGGGCTTTTTCTTTTTTAATGACATTTTGGAAAACGGCCCCCATTCTCCTTGGCTAGATTGGTTTCGAGTGGAGGGCTGGCCCCTATCGGCCTACGATGGCAGCCAACCTGCGAATTACCAAAGCTGGGTAAATCATCGTGCCCTGCCTACGTTTAATCATGACCATCCGGCGGCGCGGGAATACATCATGCGGGTGGGGGAATATTGGGTGCGCCAGGGCATTGATGGTTGGCGGCTGGATGTGCCCTATGAGATTAAGACTTCCGGTTTTTGGCAGGAATTTCGAGCGCGTATCAAGGCTATTAATTCCGATGCCTACATCGTGGGCGAGGTGTGGACGGATGCCCGTCCGTGGCTAGATGGCACCCAGTTTGACGGGGTGATGAACTATCTCTTCACCGGGCCAACCCTTGCCTTTGCGGCGGGGAATCGGGTGCGGATGGATTTGGTGGAAAAGCCCCACTATTTTCCCTATCCGGCCCTGGATGCGGCGGGTTATGGGGCCAAAATTCAGACGTTGCTAGATCTCTATCCCTGGGAAATTCAGCTTGCCCAGCTTAATTTGTTGTCTAGTCACGATGTGGCACGGGTCTATTCGGTGGTGGGGGAAGACGAGGCCAGCATGGTGTTGGCAACGGTGCTGCTGCTGACGTTCCCCGGTGCCCCCAGTATTTACTATGGCGACGAGGTCGGTCTACCGGGAGAACTCGATCCCGATTGTCGCCGTACTTTTCCCCCAGAAACCGCCTGGAATCGGGATCTGTTGCAGATTCACAAAGACCTGATTGCCCTGCGTCACCAACATCCCGCCCTGCGCACGGGCACCTATCAGGTGGGCTTTACGGAGGGCAACACCTATGGGTTCATCCGAACGTTAAGCCGTGAGAGCCAGAACGCCGCAACCATCCTCGTCCTGATCAATGCGGGGGAGGTGGCGACCATGCTAACGGCACCGCAACTCCAGACATTCGGGCCACCCAGAGCGGAGCAACCCAGTCCAACGCAGACCTGGGCAACCCTGTGGGCCTACCGCCAAGCCCACAGCGCACCGGATGGGGTCTATCTGCCGCCCCGGTCAGCTTGGATTGGCCAGGGAGATCGCTAGGTCATGGTGGTGGTGAGGGAGGGCAGGACGGCAGGGTCGCCCACATAGATGCCGAGGGATCGGGCCACCTTGACCATGGTGCCGTCAATTTCCACCGGGCCGGGGCAGACGTTGCGTTCGTGGCAGTCGCGGACGATGGCGATGGCCTCCCCTAAATCCTTGGATCGCACCCGGCCCGCTTCCCACACCACCAGGCGACCAAAGCGCTCATCGGCAATCAGGTCGGTGGCTTTGCGGCCAAAGGCGGCGGCTAGCAAGCGGTCGGAGGCGGTGGGGGTGCCGCTGCGCTGGATGTGGCCCAGCACCGTGGCGCGGGTTTCCACGGCGTCCATGTCGCAATAGTCTTCGGCCCCGCTGGCGCAGAGGATGTGGCTGCGGCTGGCAATTTCCTTGGCCATGTATTCCCCAATCATCTTCATGCGATGGCCATCTTCGCCCCGTACCCCTTCGGCCACTACCACGAGGGCAAACTTGCGGCCCCGGTGACGCAGTTCCGCCAGTTTGTGGCACACCTGGTCAATGATGGTGCCATTGAGGGCAGACACCAGTTCGGGAATCAAAATCACATCGGCCCCTCCGGCAATGCCACCGTAGAGGGCGAGGTGTCCGGCGTCGCGGCCCATCACTTCCACCACCATGACTCGGTCGTGGCTGGCGGCGGTGAAGGTGAGGTCGTAGAGGGCGGTGTTCACCGTTTGCACGGCGGTGTCAAAGCCGATGGAACGCTCGGTGAAGGGCACGTCGTTATCGATGGTTTTGGGAATGCCTATCAGGTTCCAGCCGCCCTTGAGGGAAATTTCGTAGATGATGTCCAGGCTGCCGTCGCCACCGATGGCAATGAGCGCATCCAACCCCAGCAGTTCGTAGCCCTTGAGGATTTTGGCCAATACCTCCGGGTTGCGAGAATCGCCCTTATTGATCGACCCCAGAATCGATCCGCTGAGGAATTGCAACACATCAATGCCCTGGAGCATCCCCGGAATGTCGTAGCCGTGCTCTGGGATAACTAGGTCGCTGGGTTGATATTCCCCCTCTGTCACCCGCATCATGCCATCGGTGCCGTAGGGAATCCCCAACACCTGCCAGCCCCGCCGACTGGCGCACTTCACGACCGCACGAATCACCGCATTTAGACCGGGGCAGTCGCCGCCGCTGGTGAGGATGCCAATGCGCTTGGGGCTGGCCATGGGAAGTCTCCTTATGTGAATCGGGATGGCAGCTAGACTGGGGTGAGCCACGCCCAGGGCTGCGGGCAATCACCATTTCTTCTAGAGAGAATATCAGGGCTTTCCCCTCTTCCATTGCATCTTCCAAATCTTTTTTAGAACTTCCCAATGCGGCCTGAACGTTTCGGCCATGGTACCGCCTAGGGCCATTGGGGTGACCGAAGACTACCCCCAGCACCCCATCAACCCCTACGGCCAAACTAAGTTGATGGTGGAGCAAATTCTCACCGACTATGACCAAGCCTAGGATCTGCGGTCGGTGCAGTTTCGTTATTTCAATGCGGCGGGGGCACACCCCAGCGGCCTGTTGGGCGAAGATCACAACCCCGAAGGCCACCTCATTCCCCTCGTGTTGCAAACCGCCCTGGGTCTGCGGGAGGTGATTGAAGCGGTGCAACAGGGCACCGGGCGACCAATTCCAGTGATCGAGGCCGACCGTCGTGCGGGGGATTCCTCGGCCCTGGTGGGCAGTAGCCAAAAGGCCCGCCATACCCTAGGCTGGAATCCTAAATACGGCGATATCGACACCATCCTGGCCCATGCTTGGCAGTGGCACCAGCGGCGACATGGAGCCCCCATTCCCTAGCAATCCGCCCATGAAAACCCTCGTGATTGGCTATGGCAATACCCTGCGCGGCGATGATGGCGTGGGGTATCGCCTAGCCGAAGCGGTGGAGGATTGGCACCTGGCCCAGGTGGAAGCCTACCCCTGCCACCAGATCACCCCCGACTTAGCCGCCCTCATCGCTGATCAAGAACGGGTCTTTTTTGTCGATGCCGCGCTCCCCCAGGATCCCCATAGTCCCTTAATTCTGACGAGGCTCATGCCGGGGTCGGAGCCGTCCCTCACCTTCACCGGACACCACAGCACCCCGATGGATCTGCTAATCCTGACCCAACAACTCTATGGTCAATCTCCCCTGGCCTATACGCTGCTGCTGCCCACCTGGGCCATGGGCTATGGCGAAGATCTGTCCCCCATTGCCCAAACGGGGCTGATTCAGGGGTTGCGCTGGCTTCAAAAACTTATCCTCAACCCTGATGGATGACCCTGGTGTCAGCCCTCGCCCGCTGATATCGGGGATATCACGAGCCGGATGTAGTATGAGAGGCAAAACAGGGTTCAGGGTCAACGGCTCCATCCTATCCATCTCCCCTGTTTCAGGGGAGATGCAACAGAGGACATCGTCCTCCGAGGATTTCCATTGGCCCATGGCGATCATTAGGGGTAGCGTTTCGGCTACCGTTGATACGAATTGGGAAGAGGTGATCTGTTAGGAAAGGGTAACGCCAGTTCTTCCCAGGACATCCTAGGGCGGCTGGGTTACTCTTCACCTGGGCAGTGGGTTAATGCGGATCGAGCAAATTCAGGCGTTTTTGGCGGTGGCAGATACGGGTAGCTTTCAGGCCGCCGCGCACCAGTGCCGCGTTACCCAATCTACCGTGAGTCGGCAGGTGCAGGCTCTAGAAACAGAGCTAGACGCCCCGTTGTTCCATCGCGGTGCCCAGGCCAAGCTAACGGTGGCGGGTGAACGGTTGCTCCCTAAGGCTCGTCGTATTGACCAAGATTGGACGCAGGTGTCGCGGGATATTGCGGATTTGATGGCTGGGAAACAGCCGGAGCTTTGTGTGGCGGCGATTCAGTCGGTGTGCTCTACGCTGTTGCCCCCGGTGCTGCAACGGTTTTGCGAGGAATACCCCCAGGTGCAGTTGCGGGTGACGGCTCTGGGTAGTGATCGTTCTCTCAAGGTGCTGCGGGATGGCCTGGTGGATGTGGCCGTGGTGATGCACAATCCACGATTGATTACCCAATCGGAAATGGTGGTGACGCCACTGTTTGAGGAGGCCGTGGAGGTGCTGATGGCGGCGGATCATCCCCTCGCGAGCCAGCCCCAGGTGTCTTGGGAAATGCTGTCTCGGTTTCCCCAGGTGATCTTTAAAGATGGCTACGGAATGCAGCGCCTCGTGCAGGAACAGTTCCAAAACCGAGGGGAAGACCTCAAAGCCGCCCTAGAACTGAACACCTTAGACGCCTTTCGGGGGGTGATTCGCCAGGGAAATTTCATCGCCCTGCTGCCCCAGTCGGCCCTGGTGGAATGTTACACCGACCCCACCCTGGCGGTGCGTCCCACGGAAGACCCCGTGCTGACCCGATCCGTGGTACTCGTAACCACGCGGGATCGGCTCACCATTCCCCCGATTCGGCGGTTCTATGACCTGGTGCAGGGAGTTTCGGCCACGGTGTTGCAATCCGTCAAGCAGGTGGAGGCGGCCATGGTTCAACCTTCGGTGCAGATTAGCAACTCACGGTAGGGTGGATCTCTTAGCTACTCCTGGGCAGATAGCAGGCTGATGCTACCAGACATGTGCGGCTTGCTGAGCATTGGAAATGACTTACTAAGGGGCACAATCGGGCCTGGGCCGATGCTTTCCAGGGCGCGATCTCGGTAGGATAAAAACGACCTAGGGCGGAATGACGAGGGGGATTAGCATGAGCCAAGACTTTCGAGAGTTACTCAAAAAGGTGGGCAGCGGTAGCCATACCTCTAAATCCCTTAGCCGCGAAGAGGCCGACGCCGCCACCTGCATGATGCTGACCCAAACCGCCACCCCCGCCCAAATTGGGGCCTTTATGATTGCCCACCGGATCAAACGCCCCACCCCCGAAGAACTGGCGGGCACCCTCGATGCCTACACCGCCCTAGGGCCAACCCTCCCTGCCATTGCCGATGGCCGCAAAGCCCTGGTGCTAAGTTGTCCCTACGATGGCCGTTCCCGCACCGCTCCAGTGGTTCCTGTAACCACCCTGGTGCTGCTGGCGGCAGGGGTGCCCGTGGTGCTGCACGGTGGCGACCGAATGCCCACCAAGGAAGGGATTCCCCTGGTGGAACTGTGGGCGCAGTTGGGGGTGAACCTAGCGCACCTCACCCTCGCCCAAAGTCACGACTTGCTGAATCAAACGGGGTTCGGATTTGTCTATCTGCCCCAGCATTTTCCTCAGGCTAACGCCTTGGTGCCCTACCGGGAACAAATCGGCAAGCGGCCCCCCTTCGCCACCGTGGAACTGATGTGGTCGCCCTACGCTGGCCCCCATCGCCTGGTGCTGGGGTTTGTGCATCCCCCCACCGAAGCCCTGGCCCAGGTCACCTTTGCCCTGCGTGGACAGGCCGAGTGGATGGCCGTCAAAGGTTTAGAGGGCAGTTGTGATTTGGCCCGTAGCCGCACCGCCATCGTCGGCATTCACCCCAGCAACCATGTCCCTGGTGAGCCGTTAGAACGCCTGCTGCTGCACCCTAGGGACTACGGCTTTGAGGGCGATGATGTCCCCCTAGAGGACGAAACCAGCCTCGGTGAAGCCCTGCTTTCGGTGCTAGTGGGAAAACCTTCGGAACTGTTCAAAACGGCCCAGTGGAATGCGGGGTTTTACCTGTGGCAGAGCGGTGCAGCAGAGTCCCTAGAGGCCGGATTAGCCCTCGCCTACGATCTACTCACCCAGGGGCAAGCCATGGCTAAACTCGATGAACTGCGCCACCACACGACCGCTCTCATCGTCGATCTGGTGTCCTAGGACGATGGCCTTAACCGAGATATGAGCGTAACTTAGGCGGAAAAGTTCCCATTTTTCAGCGTAAAGGCAAAATTTTTAGCGATAGATCCGCTTTTATGGGGAATTGATAAGTTTTTTGGCCCTTAGCAACCATCGGCCTCCTCCTCCGTCAGGGCAAAAAGACAGGTTGACCAAAGACATCGTGCTCTACCACGCCACGATTGCCTTTCTCACACCCTAGAGGAGAACGATTGATCATGACTGACCGTACTTGGGCCAAGACCCTACGCCTAGCCCCGCTATCCCTGGTGTTTACGGCCCTCACCTTGGGCGGTGCGTCCTCAGTAGCCCTAGCTGCCGAAGCCTCCCGTGGCCCCATCCAAGACTTTAACTGGCTGAAGGATGCCGGACTGTTGGAACAAGCTCTGGACGGAGCTTACACCAAGGATGACGATGATGATGACGATGACGACGACGATAACGGTGGCCAAGTTATCTACGAGCGCACCACCACGACCACCACGGTGACGCAAACCCAATTTACCGACATTTCCACCACCAGTTGGGCCAGTGATTTTGTCTATCGGCTATCCGCCATTCAAGTGGTAACGGGTTTTCCCGGTGGCTACTTCCTGCCCACCAATAACCTGACCAAGGCCCAATATGCGGCCATGATTGCCCAAGCCTTCGACCAGCCCACCGTTCGTCAAACCGTCACCATTCGCAATCTTTCTCGGAATTACTGGGCCTATGAGTCGATCCAGAAAGCCTACTCCATGGGCTTTTTAGATCTTGATGACGACACCTTTAACCCCAACGCCACCATGACCCGCCTGGATATGCTGGTGATGCTGGCCAGGGGCATGGGCATTACCCAGGTGAGCCAGGGCCGCTCCGTGGATGCCATCCTGAGCGTGTTCAGCGACGCCAACCAAATTCCCAGCGAATATCGGGTGATCATCGCCGCCCTGGTAGAACGGGGCGTTTTGGTGAACTACCCCACTGTCACCACGCTCAACCTGTCCAGCACCGTGTCTCGCGCCGAAGCCTGTAGCTTTGTCTATCAGGCCATGGCCTACCTGGGCAAGGTGGAGAAAGTAGAGTCGGCCTACATCGCCAACGCCACCAACATCACGGGTCTCACGGGGCTGACGACCGTCACCACCACCACCACCACCACCACGACCACTGAAACCAATACGGTGAATGTGGACGACGACGACGATGACGACGATGATGACGATGACGATGACGATGACGATGATGACGATGACGACGATGACGATGACGATCGTCGCCGCCAAAGCTGCAACCAAGGCATTGGCAACGGTGCCGAGGGCTGCGATCCAGGCAATTCTCGTCCCCACGGCGGCAGCAATGACGAGGGAGGGCGCACTCCTGGCTCTAGCCGCTGACCCTCTATTCGACGTTGGCTGATTTCACAACGTCGAAGCACACCTAACCCCAAGCTTCCCCGGTCTAAAAGGCGCTATGTGTTGATCGCCAATGGGCTAGGGAAGCTTGTTTTAATGACCTGGGCTAGACCGAGAGCGCACCCAGTTGAACCACAGGTCTAGTCCTTCCCCGGTTTTGGCAGAAACGGGAATGATAGTGACTTGGGGGTTCATCTGGCGCACATTGTCGGCGATTTGCTCAAGGCTGATGTCCAGATAAGGCGCGAGATCCACTTGGTTCACCTCCTGCTGCCAGCCTGTCAGCGGCAATCGAGTCTCTTTTTCTAGGGCGCGTTGGGGTTCGGATGTAGTACTAGACCGGGTTAGATCGCCTTGTCCTCTGCGACCGAACCTTGCAAGCGTCGCACGCCTTCTTGGAAGCCCTGATCGTAGTCCAGGGTGGCTCGGAAGTTGTCGTAGGGGAGACCATTTAGGGCATCCTGGAGGCCGCGAAAGAATTCCTCTTCAGCGGATACCGTTTGCTGGCGTTCTGCCTCTGCGGCTCGTTGATTGGCTTCATTGGCTCTGCGGTTGGCATTGATGACGGCACTCGTCCCCGTAGCCGCCCCGACGCCCAACATAAAGTTCCCAAAACTGGCCTGAGCTACCTTGGCCGTAGAACCTAGGAATGCCATGGCGGTAACCACAGACAACCCTGTTGCGATGGATCGTTTCATCCGTTTATCCTCGTTATTTAAGACCTAAGTATTCAAAGCGTTACATTCAAAGCATGACCCTTTTTGAAACCCTGTGGGGCATCAATTCTGGGCAGGGCGTGGCGAAATCCAGCCCTCGACCGTTGCCGATGTAATCAGCACCCGACCATCGACTCGGCCTAGACGCAGCACCGTTTGACTGGACGCCATCCATGATTGCCCTTCGGCGGTTTCAACGGCTTCCATTTGATAGATTTTGGCAATCCCAAAATCATCGTTAATGATGTCGATGGTGACGTAGTTTTCTAGGCTTTCCTGGCTCTGAACTTGTCCGAAGGATTGCTCTAGGAGTTGTCGATGGGCCTGTAATCCTTCCAGACGGGTCGTAATGGTAGATAGGCCATTGCCCGACTGAACCGTCACCACCGTCACCGCAAAGGGCGCTATGAGTGCTAGGGTTTGATCCACATTCTGATTGGCCCGTGCCGTTTGTAATTGGTCAATGACAGCCCGTACATTGTCTTCCGTCAGCCGGTTCGTAGCCTGGGCAATGGACACAGGAGAAGCAACAGGCATGGCCTTTACCGGCACCGGAATTATGGCGGTGGTTAGGCCAAGAGCCAGCGCAGAATAGACAAGAAATGTTGACTTCATACGGATGCGATCCATCAATATTAAGAACGTGGGCTAAAATCTGAACTTCACCCCAATGTTGGGGCCGTGGGTAAACAGGTTAACACCAGAATTGCCGCTGGTGTAGTCCAGGTAGGTAAACCCATAGGAGGCTAGCAGGGAGGTATTTCCTGAAAATAGCCAGTCAACCCCAGCGTATCCAGCGGCGGAGAAGGTTAGGTCTCCCAGGCCAAAACCGGACATACTACCACCCGCTAAGGCCGCCAAATTATGGGACAAGTTCCAGCGAGCCCGTCCCCCCAGCATGGGTTCAAAACTGGTCTTAGATTGGTCAAACTCAAACTGATTGCCCAGCGGGCCAGTCAGCACTAGATTGTTGTTGAAGCTATAGAATCGCACCCCGGCCAGGGCATCAAATACGAATGGCCCCAGGTCAAATTCAGTATCGGCGGTTCTGAGTGCCGTAGCTAAATTACTATCCCCAAAACGGTAGGCACCCCCTAGATCCAGTTGGACAAACGATGTGCCCGCTGCCGCACTTAGGGTCGCCTGAGGGGGCAAGCCGACTTGCTGTAGCGCCGGAGGAACGGGAATGGTTGCCGTTTGCCCCGTACCCAGGTTCACATAGGCTCCCCCAAAAAAGATACCCCAGGGGCCTTTCCAGGCTTCAAATCGACCAAAGGCGGCAAAGTTGAGGTCATTGACAATGGTGCTAAAAGTGTCGCTAATCCCGGCATTAATGGGTGCGCTAATTCCCCTAACCGTGACGTCGCCATTGGCCCCAAAGGGTACGTAAAAGAACGGCTCAATACTAAATCGCCAGGGAATTTCATCGGCTGAATCGGTAGCTTGAGTGAGTAAATTGGCCTGGGTAAAGGTTTCTCTCAAGGAGGCCTCATCGGCGGACTCACGAAGTAGGTATAAATTATCTTGAACCGTGATGGATTCCTCCTCCGTTTCAACGAGGGTAGGACTCTCAAACACTGCTTCTAGATTGGTGGAGTCGATGGACAGGACAACGTTTCCTGATGAGTCTGATATTGGAAGTTCAACGGCCCTAATGTCTTCACTGACGATGTCTTCACTGCCCACGCCTTCGCTGACCCTAGGTGCGGCCTGAGCCATGGCAGCATTGGCCCAGCCCAGCGTCATGACTATCAACCAGGGGCTGAGGCGCAAAACAGAAGAAATAGACGGTCTGATTAACCCAGTCCCGGAGCCGATTTCTCTCATAGTATAAATCTCCACCCTTGGGATTTGATTTGATTTAAGGCAATGGGTATGTAGTCGCTCTCTCTGAGCCCTAAATGAAGACTGAGCCAGGGCAGTCTGTAAATTCTGATATTAAATCAAAACCAGCAAAAGAGAAGTTGTCAAGGGCTGGACAACGCAAGACGTGCGTTTTTTGAATAGTGGTCGTGAAGATCGCCGCTAGAATTAGGCCATTCCCTAAGGTCTAGTTGGAATAGAATCGATATTTTTAACTATTTTTTAATCATTTAATACCTTGGATCCCTATTGTCGCTGCAAGGTTTGGGATGGCGACTCACCAAAGAGTTGCTTGTAGTCCCTGGAGAAGTGACCCAGGCTGAAAAAGCCCCATTGGTGGGCAAGGTGAGCCACGGTTTCGATTTTTGGGTCGGCGTGGATCAGGGCGCGACGAATACTGTGGAGGCGCTGCACTTTCACAAAGGCCATGGGTCCCATGCCCAGCATTTCCTGGAACCCGTACTGAAGCGACCGCTGGCTGGCACATACCGCCTGACAAATATCCGCCAGGGTCAGGGGGTGGTCGAGATTGGCCATGATGTAGGCCTTGGCCGCCATCACCAAGGCCGCTCGACGGTAGGGGCGGGGGGGCTCGGCTTGGTGGCCCGGAGGCAGGGCGTCAATCAGGAGTGGGATTAAGGCTTGTTCCAGCAGGGTAGCGGCCTGGGGAGTATGGTGCCAGATCTGATGATCTGACCCGGCTTGGAAGAGTTGGCGGAGATAGCTGCAAAGGGGAGAGAAGCGATCCGCCGTGGACACCGCCATATTGTTTTGGAGGAAGTTGTCGTCTAAATCGTAGCGATTAGCAAGGGCAGCATAGTGTTGAAACAACGCCTTGGAGACATCAATTTTGCACTGATCCTGGCCCCCTGGGGAGGTGATGAGATGAACAGGACGCTCGATATCAAAGCCAAAAATTGCGTTGGCCACGAGTGGCCTATCGCGGGCAAAAGCGGGAAGGGACGGTGTATTTAGGAGAACTACAAATCTGAGATGATCGGGCCGTTTGTCATTAGTCACCTGAAGCGCTTGGTTCGTCTGGTACCGGGTCACAACTAGGCCGGGACTCAATGCCCAGGAGGACAAGCGCCCTTGAAAAGCACCCCGACTGAGTTGGGTTAACTGGAACCCACCGGGAGAAAGGGCTTCACCGAAATGATCAACATCGTTGAACGTAGCTTCTAGATACCTAGGCCAACTCGCCGCTGGCCGTTGGACTGGCAACTCAGAGGGATTTCGGATGAGTAGACGTGCATTCATACCTCACCTTACAACGGTGCTCGTCAAGTCTTGTTAACGATAAGCTGTGTGCATCTAAATTGCATATTAGCTTTCTCTGAAGCCTTTGCTAAAAGGCTTTTGGGGCGATCTAGCCAATGTATTTTAGATGACTAACAGCTTGCCATTCCTGCTAATCTAGGGGAATTTGGTTTTGCTCAGTCGGTAGGATAGATGAATGATCAGACCAGACCTAGGATGATTAGCGTTGGCATCGCCATGCTGAAGGCATTAGGTGTAACCGACTTGGCGGAGGCATCTTTGTTGATTGTTACGATTGTATTTGGTTACTTAGCACAAAAAAATAGGATTAATATAGGATTGATCCTATGATGGCTTGGTAAAGCGCAATCCCTGCGGGATAATTCTTCGATATTAAGTAAATAAATCGATGGTTGATTATTGCAATTCATCATCGTAGTCTGAGTTATTTAACCCAAGGATTTGGCCATGTTTTTCACCCGCCACCTGCCTAAGATGCTCTTCGTTATGGGGCTGGCTACGGCATCCTCATTTATCTATGCCCTTGCGCCAGCCTGGGCGATAGTGAATATTTTGAAGCTTCCCTTCGATGCAACCTTTGAGGCGAACTATTTCGATCAGGGGCACTACTTCTTCTACTACCACTGGGGCGTCATGGTGGGATTTATGGGGGTGGTGATGGTTGTGGCGGCCTTCAAAAAATCCTGGCGTGCCCCAGTGGTGTTTTATTCCTTTGCGGAAAAAGCCTGGATGGTGGCGCTCTATGTCGCCTCTCGCGGGTTTGCTAACTCCAGCACCTACGGCTACTTTCCGGTGTTGGTGGTGGATTCCTTCGTTTCCCTGTGGACGCTGGGCTACTGGATCGAGCAGCGGTCTATCTTTCCCGACCCAGAAATTGCGTTCCCGTCCATTACCGATGATCTGGAGAGTGAGCCGCAGCCCACTTTGTTGGATTCTGAAACAACAGTCTGACGCATACGATAGGGCTATCTTGACGCTAACCCTCCTCTTCCGCCATGCGTCTATCTACTCTCGCCTAACTGAGATGCACCCACCGAGTCTTCTGTGCAAGCTGAGAATTTCGTCCGTCAGGTCAAAGAATACTTAGAACCGCTATATAGCGGTTCTCGCTTCAGTAAGATGCAAGCTTGTTTAGCTTCAGATTTCCCCAGGTTATTGCTGTAGAAGATTTACCTTGTACCCCTCTTATTAGGGGGGCTGGGGGGATCTTCGCGGTGTACTTTCTTCGAGTGGAACCCGCTCTATGATCTTTCTCAAACTCACCCGCTAGATCTCCAGGGAGATTCTGGACAAAGCCCACCCTATGCGTGAGTGGGGAGAGGTAGGGGTACGACAGATCTTGGTAGGATGGGCCTCTGGCGGTAAATCGCACCACGACTCATCCACTTCTCACCCTGGAGAAGAAGTGGGGTATCACGTTGGTTTTAGAGATCGGTTAGTTAAGGAAAAAACAGCGATGGCAACCACACTAGGCGTCGGCGTTTTGGGCACTGGGTTTGGCCAAAAGGTGCATATCCCCGGCCTCCAGGCTCACCATCGCACCGAGGTTGTGGCTGTCTACCACCGAGACTTGGCCCAGGCCCAGGCGGTGGCGGAAGCCCACCACATCCCCCACGCCTGCGATAGTGTGGATGCCCTGCTCGCCTTACCAGAGGTACAGGCCGTTACCGTGGCCACGCCGCCCTTTTTGCACCACGCCATGGCCACCGCCGCCCTCAAGGCTGGAAAGCACGTCCTGTTAGAAAAACCGACGGCCCTCAATGTGGCTGAAGCCCTGGAAATTCAAGCCCTGGCCCAGCATCACCAGCGGGTGGTGACGCTCGATTTTGAGTTTCGCTTCGTCCCGGCATGGCAGCGGTTGGCGGAACGCTTGGCCGAGGGCTACGTGGGCAACCTACGTTTCGTCAAAGTGGACTGGACGGTGCCCGGTCGCGCCGATCACCGCCGTCCCTGGAACTGGTACGCCCAGAAAGCCCTTGGCGGCGGTGCCCTTGGAGCCTTTGCCTCCCACAGTTTCGACTACCTAACCTGGCTATTTGGCCCCATCGAACGCCTCAGTGCCCGCCTCAGCACCGCCATTCCCCAACGCCACGACCCCGCCAGCGGCACCCTCAAACCCGTGGATGCCGACGATACCTGTAGCCTCACCCTGGATTTGGCCTGCGGTGCCCCCTGCCAGGTGGCGATTAGCTCCGTCACCTATGCTGGACGGGGCCACTGGGTCGAAGTCTACGGTGACCAGGGCACCCTCGTCTTGGGCAGCGACAATCTGACGGATTACGTCCACGGCTTTCGGCTCTGGGGCAGTCAGGGCGGCGCACCCCTCAGCGAATTGGCCATCCCCGAACGGCTAGACTTTCTCACCACCTACGCCGATGGCCGCATTGCTCCCTTTGTGCGCGTCGTCAACCACTGGGTGAACGACATCGACCAAGGCCAAACCACCGCTCCGTCCATTGTGGAAGGGGTGCTCTCCCAACGGCTGATGGACGCTGCCCACCAGGCCCACCAAACCAATGCCTGGATCAATTTAAGTTGATTAAGCGCCAAGCTTATGGGTTTAGGAACTGTGGGAACTTCCGTAAGCCCCTATTAGCTTGCTTTTCTGATTCGGTAAACTTATCACCCTGGATCCAGAAGAGCCCCAAAAGGGTAATCCTTTGAATGGAATGCTTGAAATAGTTGGGTCTAAAATAGCGAGGATAAACGAAATGAAGCGGAATGCTGTCGCGGCCTCCAGGATGCCTTGAATGGTCTCCCCTACGACAACTTCCGAGCCACCATGGATTACGATGGGGGCTTCCATCGCCCAGATCTAGGACAAATTGAGCGGATCGACATCAATGGTGAGGCTCACCGAGGTGGGGCACAGATCTCGCAGCGCCTGCAAATTGGGCAGGGGCAGCCCTGGGGGAAACTTCAGCAGAATTTGCCATCGAAACCGACGGGCCACCCGCAAAATGGGGGCTGGCGCAGGGCCAAGGCGGATGTGGGGCCAGCCTTGGAGGTAGGTATCGAGGTGCTGGGCGACGGTCTCGGCAACTCGCTGCACGGCCTGGGCGTCGAAGCTGCTCAGCCGCAACAGCACCAACTGACCCGCCGGAGGGTATTGCAAGATCTGGCGTTGCTCCCACTCGGTGGCAATAAAGGGCTCGTAGGCGTGGTGGGTCACCGCTTCGATAACGGGATGCTCCGGCGTGTAGGTTTGCAGCAGGACTTGGCCCGGTTGGTCGCCCCGTCCGGCCCGCCCCGCCACTTGGATCAACACTTGCATAGCCCGTTCGCTAGCCCAATAGTCACTCATATACAGCAGTCCATCGGCGGCGATGATGCCCACCAGGGTCACCTGGGGCAGATCGATGCCCTTGGTCAGCATTTGGGTGCCCACCAGCACATCGGCCTCCCCCTCGGCAAAGCGGGTCAGCAGGGCGCGATGGGATCCTTTAGTGCGGGTGGTGTCGCTGTCAAAGCGGATGCAGCTCAGGCCAGGGAACTGCTCCGCCAGGGCATTCACCACTCGCTGGGTGCCGCTGCCAAAGTGCTTCAGGTAGGGCGATCCACAGTCGGGACAATGGCGGGGATGGCCCTGCTGGTGGCCGCAATAGTGGCAGCGCAGAGTCATGGCGCTGTGGGCGTGGGGCTGATGGTAGGACAACGACACATCGCAATGGGGGCACATCATCACCAGCCCACAACTGCGGCAAGACACAAAACTGCTGTGCCCCCGCCGATGGATGAACAATAGCCCTTGCTGCCCCTGGGTCTTCATTTCGGTAAGAGCATCCTGAAGCCGCCGACTAAAAATACTGCGGTTACCCTGGTGCAGTTCCTCCCGCATGTCGATAACCTCCACCTTGGGCATAGGCCGAGCCTGAACCCGCTGGGGCAACGACAGATAGGTCGCGGGGAGGGGAGTCGGGAGTGGGCAGTCGGCAGTCGGCAGTCGGCAGTTGGGTAGGGGCGAGGTCTCCTCACCCTGAAGGATTTGGCGTTGGGATTCTGGGAGGGGGGATTGGGGGGAACTGAACTTTGAAGGTTGAAGGTTAAAGGTTGAGCTTTGATCACTGAGGTCTGAACCTCGAAACCCAGGATGGCACTGCACCCAGGTTTCTAAGGAAGGGGTAGCAGACCCCAAAATCAGAGGACAGTTTTCCAGTTCGGATCGCCACTGGGCAACGGTGCGGGCATGGTAGCAGGGGGTCACGTCCTGTTTATAGCTGCCATCGTGTTCTTCGTCGAGGACGATCAGCCCTAGGTAGCGCAGGGGCAGAAAAATGGCCGACCGGGTGCCCACAATCACCAGGGGATTTCCCGGTTGCAGGCATTGTCGCCAGGTGTCGTAGCGTTCGCCATCGCTGAGGCCACTGTGGTACACGCAAACCTGGGAGCCAAACCGCCGCCGAAAGCGATCCGTCAGTTGGGGGGTGAGGCCAATTTCCGGCACCAGTACCAAGGCGGATTGACCCGCCGCCAGCCGAGGCGCAATGGCCTGAAGATACACCTCGGTTTTGCCCGACCCCGTCACCCCATGGAGCAAAAACTGGGCTGCTCCATGGGTTTGGGTAATCGCGGCTAGTACCTGGGCCTGGGGAGGGGTCAATGCCTTGGGTTGGTCGGCGGCGAGGGCGGGAACCGTTTCGGTACGTAGCCGTTCGCGGGGGGCAATGGCCAGATACCCCTTTTGGGCCAGCCGCTTCAGGGTAGCGCTGGTGGTTTGGCACCGCTGGAGGGCATCGCTGAGCCACAGATCGCCGCCGTGGCGTTTCAAAATCGTTAAGATTTCCGCCTGCCTAGGAGTGAGATCCGCCAGATCCGCAACATCGGCCACCAGCGTAACCGCCTGTCGTTGCTGGGGTTGAGGCGGCTGGGGCGGGGCCAGGTAAGATTCTGCCCAGCCCAGTTGAATCAATTGTTGAATATTTCGGTAGGAAATGTTGTGCCGTTTTAGATATTGCCATGTATAATCACCCGTGGCTGAACGACGCAGGATCTCCAATAGAGTGATCAAGGCGGGCGATAATGACCCGTCAACCTGGGAGGGGATGCGTTCAGGACACAGCCGCAACCGACGCTGGGATCGTGCCAGCAACCCCGGTGGTAACGCCGTTCTAAGCACCTGAACTAAGGGTGTTTGGTACCGTTCGGCCACCCGTTGCAGTAGCGTCCAGTAGGGCGGTGCAAAAAAACGTTTCTCCACCACGCCTTCTACGACCCGAATTTGATCAGGGCTGAGATGAGGCGGTGGTGTGGTCAGCAGGGATAGGGCAATGGCCCCCACCTGTTGCGACCCAAAGGGCACCGTGAGAATGTCGCCCGCCTCCACCGTCAGGTGTTCCGGTAGGCGATAGGTATAAATCTCCGGTTGCCCCCCGTAGTCAACTAAAACATTGACCCAACTGGGTGAATGGGAAGCGGACTCGAAACGGGGCTGAACCATAGGGGCAACTGTCCTGGGTGTAATGCCAGTTTAAAGGCTGGAGCTACCTGGGTGCTCCCAGAATTTGGGTTAGCTATCTAGCCCTAAAAGCCTAGCGCCCACGACAGTGCTTAGGTCGGTTTTCCATGCTTAAGAATAAGGAGAAATGGACGACAAGGATTCATCAAAATGGCACAAGATTTTTTGAAAAATTCCCTTGCAAAATTGGCAAAGCTTGCTACACTACGCAGAACCACAAAGAAATGTTACATTGCCTGGGAATTTTCAGAAAAGTGCGTATTGTGGACTCACAAAATTACCTCTCCCAATCGTTCCCCACAGGCTAAAAGTTCGTGCTAGGGGCTGTCACTAATCGGGCAGTCTGATATACATGCTTCCAACCTGTAGCCATACAGATTTACTGACTCCTATGACCACTACATTTAACTCCAGCACAGACAGTTCTATCGGTTGGCCAGAGCACTCCCTCGATGAGTTCTCCAACGATTTTACTCGCGCTACCGAAAAATCTCCCCTGGCGGAAGGCGAGGTTGCCCTTGAGCATGTCGCCTGGGAAGAGGATCGAGAGGTCTTGGCCAAGTTTACCCAGGCCAGTGAGCTCTCGGAAATGGGCATCTCTGGCTACAGCAAAACCCTCAGCGATGACGCTGTAGGAGCCTTTTTTAAGGAGATGGCCCGCTATCCTCTCCTAGAGCCGAGCGAGGAGATCGAGTTGGCCCGTCAGGTGCGTTTTCTGGCTAAGGTAGACAGCGTTAGCGAAAAGCTCACGAAGGAACTAGGCCGTAAGCCCACCCGTCAAGAGATGCTAGCCAAACTGAACCTAACCGAAGCCGAGTTTAGTCAAAAACTCCACGATGGTCGAGCCGCAAAACGGCGAATGATTCGGTCGAATTTGCGCCTGGTCGTTTCTATCGCTAAGCGCTACCTAAATCGAGGCGTTCCCTTCCTGGATTTGATTCAAGAAGGTGCCCTTGGATTAAACCGTGCTACGGAAAAATTTGACCCCGACAAGGGCTACAAATTCTCCACCTATGCCTATTGGTGGATTCGTCAGGGGATTACCCGCACCATCGCCAACGATGCCCGTACCATTCGGTTGCCCATTCACATTGTTGAAAAACTGAATAAACTGAAGAAAGCTCACCGTGATCTGCGTCGGGATCTCCAGCGCAACCCCACCGAACAGGAGTTGGCCGATGCCCTCGATGTGACGGTGGATCAGCTCAGAAGTTTACAGCAGGTGCGCCGCCGTTCTTTGTCCTTAAACCACCGAGTGGGCAAAGGCGAAGATACCGAACTCATGGAACTGCTAGAGGACAGCCGCACCCAATCGCCGGAATCTCAAATTAGCGAAAATATGATGCGCCAGGAGATTACCAGTGTTCTCGCGGAGGTGCTGACCGAGCGTGAAAAGGAAATCATTGCCCTGCGCTACGGCCTCACCACAGGCGAAACCCACACCCTAGAAGAGGTGGGCGGTATTTTCAACCTGTCGCGGGAGCGGGTGCGCCAAATTCAAACCAAGGCCATGCGTAAATTGCGCCGTCCCCAGGTGGCTTCTCGCCTGAAGGGCTGGCTGAAGTAGTCATGCTGACTACCCCGGTCATGCGATGCCCCTATGATTGAGGCAATCGTTGGGGAGTTGGCATGGATTATAAGCAGGAACTGATTACCACCATTCACGATTTGGGGGGAGATCTAGATCGCCTCGAGACCAGGCTGACGGAACTCAGCCAGCATCACCCCACCGCCGTGCTCATTCCCTCCCTCTATGAGGAACTAGAGCGGCCCGCCCTAGCCACCATTCGCGACCACCTCAGCCAATGCCCCTTTGTTAACCGGGTCGTCATTTGTCTCTATGCCGACAGCGTTGAGCAGTATCGGCGGGCGGTGGACTTTTTTGCGCCCCTGCCCCAGCCCACCTGGGTACTGTGGGAAAACGGCCCGGCCATTACGGCCATTCTGCAATTTTTAGCGGATCAGGGACTCGATTTGCTGCAATTTCGCGGCAAGGGGCGGGCGGTGTGGTTGGGCTTAGGGGTGGCGTCCTTGGATGCGGTGGCCATTGCCCTCCACGATGCCGACATCACCACCTACGACCGCACCTATCCCCTCAAGCTGCTCTACCCGCTGCTAGAGCAAGAATTTGGTATCGCCTTCTGCAAAGCCTACTACGCCCGCATTGGCCACCAGCGTCTCCATGGCCGAGTAACGCGGCTGTTTGTAACGCCCTTGATTACCTCCTTGATGGAAGTCTTCGGCTACCGCGATTATCTGCGATACTTGAACGCCTACCGCTATCCGCTATCGGGGGAATTTGCCCTGACCAGCGATTTGGCCTTGAATACGCGCATTCCAAGCAACTGGGGCTTAGAAGTAGGACTGCTGGCGGAGGTCTACCGCAACGTGGCCCTGAAGCGCGTGGCCCAGGTAGATTTGGGCATTTTTGAGCACAAACACCAAACCCTGGGGCAATCCACCAATGTGGGTCTGCAAAAAATGTGCCGCGACATTTTGCAATCTATTCTCCGCACCCTCACCGAAACCGAGCAGGTGGTGATCGGCCCCGACCACATTCGCAGCCTACGCATTAAATTTCGGCGCGAGGCCCAAAACCTGGCCCGTCAGTATTTTGTGGATGCCCGCTTCAACCACCTCGACTATGACCGTCACCAAGAAGAAGTCACTATCGAGACCTTTGAGCAGGTGATTGTCTCCGCCGGACAGCAATATCTAGATGACCCCACCGGAACCCAAATCCCCGACTGGACAAGGGCGCTTGCCGTTAATCCCGACCTGCGGGAACAATTGCTCGATGCCGTTCTGTCTGACATGGCCCAGGCTCGATCCGTCCTCCCCAGCCCAGAACCACCTACCCCAGCCCTCAGTTAGTCTCAGCACCCAGCATTGCTATCCCGGCTGGCACAGAACGCCGCGCCAAAACCCGCGCAGGTCGCTATCATGGGGCACGGGTTCCCTGGTGACCACAATGGGATGCCCGCTACTGTGAGGTAACGTGATGGCCGCATTATCCCTAGGGAAACGCTCAAGGGGGACGAGTTCCATACTCAGGCGGGGAGCTCAGGGGAGCCTGGGCTTAGGGATAGCCCTTGCTGCGGTAGGAAGCTTAGCCCTACCCAGTCTGGCCATTCCGGGGCAATCCGTTCGTGTGGCAGAATCTTGGATTCGCAACAACCCCACCCTCAGCCCTGCGCCCAACGAGCGCCTCAGCATCAACCGCACCCCCAGCCCTGGGCAGCGGTTTTCCTTCCAGGCCAGCCTCTTTCCGGTGGCGGGAGGAATGCCCGACAATGCCCGCCGCATCATCCGCACCGAGCGCTTTACCCTGGTAGACCACGCCAACGACATCACGGTAGACCGCCTAGAGGAATCCTTGCGGCTAATCTACGGCCCCCAAATTTTTAACGACTACCGCCAGGGGCAAATCCTGTTTGAGTACCCCACCGATCAGGCCACCGAGAACCCGAATCTCACCCTGGTCGGAGCGGTGCGCTCTGGGGAACGATTTGCCTACTGGTATGAACTGGCCTACGGCGAAAGCGGCACCCCCTACCTAGGTCGCATGGCCGTGTTTTTGAAGGAAGACTTGCCCATGTTGCGAGAACGCCTCGTCCCCACCCGCTAAAGGGTTGGTTGATCAACCCGGTTTCTCCCGTGGTAAAGCCCCAATCCCCTACGCCCTCCGCTCAATCAACCGGGTTTTTAGCTGTCCTGTGCCCTAGGGCGACAGCCGCACCACCTGCCAGCCCGATTCTCTATCTGAGGCAGGGGTATAGAGGAAACGGTCGTGCAGACGGCTGGGACGGCCTTGCCAAAACTCAAAGCTGGCGGGCTTGACGCGATAGCCACCCCAAAAATCGGGCAGGGGAATGTCTTGGTTGAGAAAGCGCTGCTTCATTTTCTCGAACTGCATCTCCAGCAGTTGCCGGGAGGAAATAATCTGGCTTTGCTGAGACACCCACGCCCCCAACTGGCTCCCCCTGGGCCGAGAGGTGAAGTATTTGAAGGATTCGGCGGCGGAAATTTTGCTGGCGGTGCCCGTAATCGCCAACTGCCGCTCTAGGGCATACCACGGAAACAGCAGCGACACCTGGGGATGATGCTCGATGTGTTGGGCCTTGCGGCTGCCGTAGTTGGTGAAAAACACAAAGCCGTCCCGGTCAAAGTATTTCAATAGCACTGTGCGCTGGTAAGGATGTCCTTCCGGCGACACCGTAGACAGCACCAGGGCATTCGGCTCTAGCAGTTTCGCCTCACAGGCTTGCTGAAACCACAAGGTGAACTGATCGTAGGGGTCAGGGGCGAGATCCGGCAGATCCAGCCCCCGCTGAGTGTAATCGCGGCGGAAATCGCTAATGTCCATGGGGAGTCGAGAGTGGGGAGTGGGGAGTCGAGAGTGGGGAGTCGGATTCAAACGTAGGGGCAGTAGATCGCAACGTCTTTGGATCGCTCACCCCCGGCCCCTCTCCCACGAGGCTACTGCTCATACCCATCTTGTTTTCGTGCTGTAAGTCCTTGGAGATCCCCCTAAATCCCCCTTAGAAAGGGGGACTTTGACTCCGGTTCCCCCCTTTCTAAGGGGGGTTAGGGGGGATCAACCCTAGGAACCCAGACTTGTGCATAAGCGGTAGCCCTTGGGGAGAGGGAGTTAGGGTGAGGGCCAGCCAGCATCCATGCACCATTTCATTGGATGAGAGCCACTCACCTAGGGCTTGACGATGTCAACTAGGGCGTCTTTCACGTCGGTGTATTGGTAGGTAAACCCGGTGGCGGCGGTGCGGGTGGGGAGAACCTGCTGCCCTTCTAGCACCACCTGCGCCCCATCGCCGAGGATGGTTTCGAGGACGAAATCGGGCACCGGGAGCCAGGAGGGCCGTTTTAGCACCTTGCCCAGCACTTTGCAAAAGTCCGCCATGCGTACCGGGTTGGGGGCCGTGGCGTTGTAAATCCCTTCCATGGTGGGATCGGTCAGGGCTTTGATGATCAGGTTCACTATATCTTCCAGGTGAATCCAGGAAAACCATTGCCGCCCGCTGCCGATGGGGCCACCCGCAAACATCCGAAAGGGGGTCAGCATTTTGGCGACGGCTCCGCCCATGCCCAGGACAATGCCCAGGCGAAAAATCACCAGTCGGGGGCCGTGGTCTTTCACCCGCTGGGCGGCGGATTCCCAGCCTTGGCACACTTGGGATAGAAAATCATCGGCGGCGGGGCTGGTTTCGTCGAAGGTGGCGGTTTCGCTGGTGCCGTAGTAGCCAATGGCGGAGGCATTCACCCACACTGTCGGCTTCGGATCGGCCTGGGCGAGGGCTTCCACCAGTTTCTCGGTGCCTACCACGCGGCTGTCTACAATGGCCTGCTTGTGCTCATCGCTCCAGCGCTCGGAGATGGGCGCTCCGGCCAGGTTCACCACCCCATCGCAGCCCGACAGCGCCCCCTGCCAAGGCCCAGAGGCCAGCGGGGTATATTCTACGATGGTCACCTTGGGAAAGGTCTCGGCTGGGAAGATTTTTCGTCCCAGATCGGCGCTACGGGTGAGCACCACTATGTCGTGGCCTTCCTCTTGCAGCCGCTCTACCAAACGACTGCCGACAAACCCTGTGGCTCCGGTGATTGCAATTTTCATTCGATACCTATGAACGGCGGCGTCTCGATGGCGGCGTCCCTGCGGGTCGGCCAAGACGCAGCACCAAACCGGATTCTAGGATAAACCATCCCAGCGGCAGGCACAGAATGGATGGATATGGCACCACGCTTCGAGGGGTATAGCAATTCTCAGGATGACTAGGCTGATGAATACAATCCCGCTCAGGCTGAGCTTGTCGAAGCCTTGTCACCGCCTTATCACCCTTCGACAAGCTCAGGGCAAACGGTCAATGTACCAAAATGAGAATTGCTGGAGAGGCATTTATGAGGAGGGCGGTTCTCCGTAGGCCATGCCATTAGCCTCGGCGTAGCGGTGCATGAACCGCATGAACCGTTCCCAGTGGTCTTCTCGGTCGATGGTGAGGGTGCATTCGACCCGCTCCAGGTCGTCGCCCTCGTCGCCGCCAAAGATAAACCGAATGCCGGAGGGCTCGATGGTAATGACGCCCTCCTCGTCCGTGAGTTTGAGGGCTTTGGAAAACTGGCTACGAAAGCTCTGGAAGGCTTCGATGGCCTTGAGTTGCTTAAACATCAGTAGTACCGTGCGTTCGCCCGTGTCGGCATTGCGTCGCAGGCTGACGTTATCGATGGATTCTAGGATGCCTTCGTAAAACTGTACGGTGGGAAGCTGTGCTGTCATAGGGCGCACCAGATAGCCATCACTCCATTATATCGGCCTCCATCAGCCCCATCGGCCCAATTCTCGTGGCATGGCGGCGATAGGCTCCCCATGACCGCCATGCTAGTTGCCCGGATCGCCCCATCGCCAGCCCCCAGCCCTCGCCCGCTCACCATAGAGATTCATTTATAAAAAAGGTCGATTGCTGAGGGAAAAATCAGGCAAGCGTCAAAAGCTTTGAAGCATAAGGGATTGCAGCGTCATGGACGCTCTCGGCTCTGCGTTACACGTTGTAACTCCGTGAAGTTATGTGTATAACATGAATCCTAGCTATCGAAAAACGCCGGGATATCGCCTCAGGTTTCCCTAGGCTGGCTCCATGCCTGGGCTAAGGTTGGGCTCCCCCAGCGGCATCGCATCGTAGATATCACGAGGGCACTTGGTTTGGCTGATCACACGTCTTCCCTTCCTATCAGGCAACGGCTCCGGGGCTGGGGCCAAATGGCCCGCCAGGTGATTGATCTGCGTCTGGCTTTGGTGATGGCTCTGTTGGCATTCGTCCTCGTCGTCAGCTTAGACTCCGCCGGAAACAAGGCTGAAGCGGCGGATTTGGCCAACTCAGCCTATTCTGCTGCCCCCACCGCCACGATGGTTGTGCCGCCGCTTTCCACCGCCCCAGAACTTGGCCTTGCCCCAGACACCCTGGATACCACCCATCGACTGCACCATGGTTTGATGACCAGCGCTATTCTGACCAGCAACCGCCTCACCGAAGCTCATTTATTTACAGACTTGTCTACGGACTTATCTACAGACTAGCCCGCTGGGGCAACCCCAAAACCTTAGGGAGGCGCTAACAGCAGTCTGAGGGCAAGGGCAAAGCACACCACCGTCACCATGGGCCGAATCAGCAACGCCCCGTGTTTTAGCACCAGTCTGCCTCCCAGCAGGGCTCCGAGTAACTGTCCGGCAAACATGGCTAGTCCGGCCAGCCAATACATCTGGCCAAACACCATGAAGTAAATCAACGCGGCGATGTTGCTGGTAGCGTTGAGGAGTTTGGTGTGGGCGGTGGCTTTGGTGAGGTTATAGCCGCATAGTCCCACAAAGGCGAGGGCCATGAACATCCCTGTCCCCGGCCCAAAGAAGCCGTCATACCAGCCCAAGAGCGGCGCAATGGTGAGGGAAAAGCCTCCGTGGCTGAGGCGGCGTGGTTGATCGATGGCTCCTAGGCTGGGCGAGAGGGCAAAATAGAGCCCCATGGCCATCAGCAGCAGGGGAATCAATCGCGCCAAGATAGCGGCGTCGATTTGGAGGACAAGCCACCCCCCCGCCATGGATCCCAGGAAGGTCATGGCGACCGCTAGACGATGTTCCTGGAGTTGGATGGCCCCCCGGCGCAGAAAGAACAGCGTGGCGGTGACGGAACCGCCCGTGCCCTGGAGCTTGTTGGTGGCAATGGCCGCTGCCGGAGGCACCCCCGCCATCAGCAGGGCGGGCAGGGTAATCAGTCCGCCGCCCCCCGCAATGGTGTCTACACATCCCGCCACCACCGCAACCCCAAACAGCAGCAAAACGGTGGCTATGTCCACAATGGGCGTTCCATGAATGGCATTAAAGAGGCTTCGGGAAAGAGAGCTAGGGCGTCTGGTCTGCCAGTTGTTGCAGCAGGGTTTCGAGCTGTTGTTGGGCTTGGCCATAGCGTTGCCAGTCGCCCTGCTGAAGGGCCGTTTGGCCATCCTGGTAGGCGGTGAGGGCGGATTGGATCAGGCTGGCCAGATCACTGGGCAAGGGAGCGGGAATGTTGCCGTCGGGGCTGTCAGGGCTCTCGATGACGGGAAGACGGGCCGCGCCAAAGATGGCCTCTAGGGCTTGGTCGAGGGTTTCCCGCATCACCACCTGATCGCCGTAGGACACAATCACCCGCCGCAGTTCTGGCAGTGCCCCCTGTTCCGCCCGCAGGTAGATGGGCTGGACGTAGAGCAGGGATTGTTCGATGGGAATCACCAGCAAATTGCCCCGCAGCACCCGCGACCCCTGCTGGCCCCAGAGGGTGATTTGTTCAGAAATTTCCGGGGTTTGGCTGATGCGAGCTTCGATCTGGCTGGGGCCAAAGACCAGTTCCTGCTTGGGGAATTCGTAGAGCAGCAGCCGACCGTAGTTGTCGCCATCGGATCCGCCCGCTAACCAGGCAATCATGTTGTCTCGGTTGGCGGGGGTGAAGGGCAAAATTTGCAGAAATTCCTCCCGCTCCAGTTTGGGCAGCTTCATGATCACATAGTAGGGGGCCATGGTTTCCAAGGTGCCGTCCTGGCTGTGTTCGGGGAAGCGCCAGAGGTCTTCGCGGTTGTAGAAGACTTCGGGATTTTCCATGTGGTAGGCCCGATACATTTGGGCCTGGATGGTGAAGATGTCTTGGGGATAGCGCAGGTGCTCTCGATAGCTGGCGGGCATGGCCTCGCTGGGCTGAAACAGACCAGGAAACATCTTCTGGTAGGTGGCTAGGACGGGGTCAGTGGTGTCGCGGACGAAGAATTCTAGGGTGCCATCGTAGGCATCGATGAACACTTTCACCGCATCGCGAACATAGTTGGCGCTGGGGGGCAGCAGGCCATAGCTCGGATCGGCCACGGCCAGCATTTCGCTGTAGCGGTGTAGGGGTTCGGCGTAGGGGTAGCGGTCGCTGACGGTGTAGCCATCCATCACCCACTTCATCCGTCCGTCCACCACCACCATGTAGGGATCGCTGTCGTAGGTGAGGAAGGGGGCCACCCGCTGCACCCGGTCGCGGATCAGGCGATGGTAGTGGATGCGGGAGTCGGCACTGAAGTAGTTGGAAATCAGGATTCGCAAGTTGCCTAGGTCGTAGGCGTAGGCGAGGCGGCGCAGGAGGGAATTCAGCGGTATGCCCCCCTCTCCGGTGTAGCGGTAGGTGGCGTTGGTGTCGCCCAGGGGATAGTCAAATTCGTCGGTGTTGGTGCCTGTGAAGATGTAGTTGGCGGTGTCCTCTCCGTAGTAGATGCGGGGCTGATCCAGGGTTAGATCCACCGTGGAATCCGGCGGCACATTGCGCAGGAAAAATTCTGGCATCCCGTTGCTGGCCGCACGGTTGACGGGGCTCATCACCAGGCCAAAGCCGTGGGTAAACTTGAGCTGGCGGTTGATCCAATTCTGGGCCTCCGGAGGCAACTGCGCCACCGATAGCTCGCGGGCGGAGAGCGTCACCTGGCGATAGTCGCCGTTGAGAGTGTAGCGGTCAATATCAACATCGCTGAAGTTGTAATACAGCCGAATCTCCTGGAGCTGCTTGTAGGAACTCAGGAGCGGCACATCGTCCCAGAGGCGAATGTTGCGTACCGTGGGCTGGTTATTGTCCAAAATCGCCCGATCCAGGGGACTATCGGCGGGAAACGGCTCCGAAATCACGTCCGTCAGGTTGTAGGCTTGGCGGGTGAAGGCAATATTGTGCTCAATGTAGGGCCGCTCCATGGTGAGTTCGTTCGGCTCCACCACAAAGTTTTGCTGAAACCAGGGGTACAGTCCATTCACCACAATCAGCACCGCCAGGTACAGCCCCATGCCCACAATCGGCAGGGAAAAACCACTGCGCCACAGGGCCAGTACAAACAGCACCGCAATGGCCAGGGTAACAAACCCCATCAACCAGTAAGCTTGTAGCCGCGCATGGACATCGGTATAGCCTGCCCCAAAGATCACGCCTCCCTCGGAATAGAGCAGGGAGTAGCGATCTAGCCAGAAGCCCACTGCCAGCAGTGCCGCCAGCAACGCCAACAGCAGACACAGGTGGGCCTTGGCTTCCCCGGTGAGGAAATACTTCCAGCCCCGCTCAGGCCGAATTTCCCCCTTCAGGCCATAGACCACTAAGGTCAGCAATAGCGCCCACACCACCAGCCCCAGCAGGTTGCTCTGTAAGCCCTGCCACAGGGGCAATCGAAACAGGTAAAAGCCGATGTCGTGGCTAAAAATGGGGTCAGTTTGGCCAAAGTCCGTCGGATTGAGGAACCGTAGCACCTGCTCCCAGGCCGCTGCCCCTTGCCATGCCGCTCCCAGAGCCAGCACCCCAATCGCCCCCAAACTGCCCAGGTGCATCAGTTGTTCAAACTGTTCCCGCTGCTGGGGGCTGCTGTAGCGACTGGAAAACCGATAGCTGCGTTCGCGGGTGATTCCCCTCGCCAGTTGATAGTGGCCCCACAGCCAGAGGGCCGTCAGGCCAAAGGTGCCCAACCCCAGCCCCAATTGCCACCGCAGCCGCTTGCCAAATACCGCTTCGTAACCCACCGACTGAAACCACCAGGATTCCGTCAGCAGGTGTACCAGGCTAGCTGTCCCCACCAAGATCGCGACAGCCACCAACAGCCAGGGTAGCCAGCGACCGCCGCGATAGGTGGGCCATGCGGATTTGGGAGGTTTGGAAAAAGTCACAGGAGCTAGCATACTGAGCGTTCGCCCTGATCCTAACCCAAGGGAGAAAAGGGGTTGACCCTTAGTAACGTTTTCTCAAGGGTGCCGTGGTCAGCGGGGGCATTTTTGGCAACTTTACCTCGGCGTCCTGGGCAACCTCCCCAGGGGATCGGGACACCTTCCGAGACACGTTCTACGAGGAAGACGTGCTTCGGTTGAAGCGCCGATTGCGCCAAGCCCGAATCGCTTGGGCCTGCCGTTGCACCGCCGTGAGGTATTGGGTTGTGGATAACTCCTCCGTGGGGGCGGGGGGCGGGGCCGACCGGGTGGTGGATAGGCATTGCACCAAGCTATCAAGGTGAGGTTCTAGGGCCAAATCCCGCACCAAATGATCGATGGATTCGTAGCGGTCGGTTGGGTCAGGGCGCAGCATTTTGTCCAAGACGGTGGCAAAGTGATCGCTGACGGTGACGGTGTGTCGCCAGCGCACTTGGCCCGTTTTAGGGTCACCCTCAAACTCCGATGGGGTGCGGGTGGTCAGCATAAACAGACAAGTCATCCCCAGGGCATAGATGTCGCTGCTGTAGCAGGGGCGCAGGGCCAACTGCTCCGGCGGAGCAAACCCCGGTGTACCCACAAACTGACTGACGGGAGCCTGGTGGGCGTGGGCGTCTTCCAGATCGGTCAAAAATTCTCGCACGGCCCCAAAGTCAATCAACACCAGGCGACGATCAAACTCGCTGCGGATGATGTTGGGGGGCTTGATGTCGCGATGAATGATGCGGTTGCGGTGGATAAACTGCAATACCGGGATCATTTCCTGCAAAAAATACTTCACCTGGGCCTCGGTTTGGCGGCCTTGCTTGCGCACCTCCTGGGCAATGGTTTGGCCTTGGATGTACTCTTGCACCAGGTAAAACTCGCCCTGGATGGTGAAATAGTCCAACAGGCAGGGAATTTGGGAGTGGCTCCCTAAATTGGCTAATACTTTGGCCTCTCGACGAAACCGCACCTTGGCCCGCTCTAGGGCTAAATTGTTTTGGGTGCGGGGAGACAACTGCTTAATCACACAATAGGGGTGGCTGGGCAGGTTCATGTCCTGAGCTAGGTAGGTGACGCCAAAGCCGCCCTGCCCCAGGGATCGCAACACTCGATAGCGCCCACGAAAGAGGGCTTGGGATTGATAAAACGCCCCAATTTCACCGCTAAAGCTGCGGTCATGGTTCCCATTTGAAGATCGGGCAACGGGGTCTGACATGGGAAAAGCCTAGGGCAGCGGAACAGGGTAGGCCAAGAAAATCGCTACCCAGCGTAGCGTGATACGTCCATTTTAATGCAGAGCTGAGTGACGATGGGAAACACGACGAAACGAGGCCCAATCTGAAACTGTCATCCCCAAAACCCTCACCCCCAGCCCGGTACGGGAGAGGGCGAACGACACGCATGGAAGCAGATACCTTCACCCTTGCCGTCTTGGCCTTACCCCAAGCGCAGGTTCAGGCTAGGCTTGGGGCAGCCAAAAGGTGAAGGTGGTGCCCTGGTTAAGCTGGCTGGTAACGGTGATTTCGCCCCCCTGCACCGTCACCAAACGGCGACAAATCGTCAACCCTAGGCCCGTTCCTCCAGAGCGGCGGTTGCGGGAACGGTCGGCCCGCCAAAAGCGCTCGAAGACGTAGGGCAGGTCGGCTTCGGCAATTCCTGTCCCCGTATCGGCCACCGCCACGTAGACCCGTTTGGCCTCGGCCCAGGCCCGCACTTCTACCTGGCCCTGGTCGGTGTAGCGCAGGGCATTGCCCAGCAGGTTAATCAAAATTTGCTCAATGCGGCTGGGGTCGGCGTAGACTGCGGGCAAATCCGCCGGAACATCGAGGAGGAGCGCCACCTGCCCCAGATCGGTACGCTGCCCTTGGAAGGTTTGGATGAGGCTGGTGAGCAAGGGCTCTAGGTTAACCGCTTGGGCCTGAATGGGCAGGTAGCCCGCCTCTAGCTTGGAGAGTTCTTGCAGATCATTCACCAACCGTTGCAGGCGGGTGGTTTCTGCGGCCAGCCGTTCGTACAGTTCTGGCTGGGGAGGAATGGTGCCATCGGCCAATCCCTCCAGGTAGCCGTGCAGGATGGTGAGGGGGGTACGCAACTCGTGGGTGAGGTCGCCCACCAGTTCCCGCCGCCGCTGTTCCACCCCCTCCAAATCCGAGGCCATGCGGTTAAAGCTGTTGGCCAACCGCTGAATTTCTAGAATCTCCGAAGGGGGCACCCGTGCCGTCAGTTCTCCAGCGGCAAACTGCCGGGTAATCTCCGCCATTTGGTCGAGGGGCCGAATGATGCGGCGAGACACCCAGTAGCTCAGTCCTCCGGCGGCTCCGCCCCCCACCAAAATCGACCACACCATCCCCTTGCTCCAGGCGTCCTCAAAGCCCTTGAGCAATTGGGTGCGGCGATGGAGACTCATGACGCCATTTTCGTAGCGTTGTAGGGTAATCACCATTTGCCGGGGGGTATACAGTCGCCCAATCACCAGCAGGGTCAACACGCCCACGGTCATTACCGCCATATGGGAGAGAAACAGCCGACTGCGCAGGTTGCCCTTGACCATACCACCCCTCAGCCAGGGGTTTGCTGAAGGTCGGGCTGTTCCTCTGGCAAAATGGCCCCCTCCACCGGGCACACCTGGAGGCAAATGCCACAGTCAATGCAGGTGGAAAAGTCAATCCAGTACCAATCGGTGCCCTTGGTGTTTTTGCCGGGGCCTTCGTGAATACAGGCCACAGGACAGGCATCCACGCAGTCAGCAACCCCTTCACAGACGTTTGTAACAATGGTGTGGGCCACAGGTCATCCTCAATCACAAATTACAGCTTAGGCGGCGCATGAAAGGCTGGGTCTGGGCAAGGTCGTTTGGCCAGTACAGCACGGTTCCATGAAGCCGATCCGTTGGTCAGATCGTGTCTGTTAACCAGATCGTGTCTGTTAACCAGATCGTGTCCGTTGGCCAGATCATTAGGGGTGGGCCAGACTTCACCAAGCCGACTGACCCGATCCGCCATACCCCCTCCAGTAAACGGCCCTGCATCACGCCCCTTATCACGTTAGTGTAGGGCTTCGATGTGTGGCAACCCGTCGGCGTTAATCCAGGCGATGTGTTGAATGTGGCGGTGGTGGGCCATGGCCCGAATGGCCTCCTGGGACGGCACCTCCGCCAAATGGACCTCTGCCCGCACGAGGCTGGCCGAAGCCCGCAGGGTTTGGGCATAGGTAAAGGCGGCGGCGGCGGCCTGGGGCACGGTGGGCACCACGAGCCAATCGCTGGCTGGAATGGCCTGGGGCAAGCGCCCGGTGGGCAAGAGAGCCTGGTGCAGGAGATCAATATCGAACACAAAGCCAATGCCGGGAAAGCCCTCACCCGCAGGGCTAAACACCCTCAGCAGGTGGTCGTAGCGACCTCCTTGTCCTAGGACTTGGCAACCCAATTCCGGCGGACTGACCACCTCAAACACCAGCCCGGTGTAGTAGTCAAAGGTTTGAATTAGGCTCAGGTCGAGGATCAGGGGCGGACGGTAGGGCGCTTCCCCCTGGCAGGGCGGCACCTCCCGCAGCAGTGCCACCAGGGATTTCAGCCGATTCAAGGACGCTTGCCCCGCCGTCCCCAGGTCGAGGGTGCCCAGGGATTGCAGAATATCCTCCGGTGCCCCCCGCAGGTCGAGTAGGTGGAGGGCGTGATCCCGCTGGGCCTGGGACAGATTCAGGGTTTCCAGGGCCACCCGATCTAGTTCGGCGAGAGCTTGACGTACCACAGGGCGCACCGAGACCGGGAAGGGATCCAGCAGGGCACGGGTCAGTTGGGCATCCCCCAGTAGCAGGCTCCAGCCCGTGAGGTTGAGGCTGGCCAACCCATCGGTGAGCAACAGCAGCATTTCGGCATCGGCCAGACTATCTCCGGCCCCTAACAATTCCACCCCAGCCTGAAAAAACTCCTGCTGACTGCCCCGATGGCCCTGATCTGCCTGCCGAAAGACATTGGCATTGTAGTAGAGCCGCTGGGGATAGGTGACCTGGCTCAAACGACTGACCGCTGCCCGCGCAATGGAGGCCGTCAACTCAGGGCGCAGCCCCAGCCGTGGCCCAGCGGTTTGGTGCAGTTCAATGACGGCATCCTGGTCAATGGCTCCTCCGGCCATCAGCGTCTCAAGGCGCTCAATGGTCGGTGTGATGATGCGGTGGTAGCCCCAGCGCTGGAAGACCTGTTCCAGGCGATCCTCAATCCAGCGTTTTTGGGCCACGTCTAGGGGTAGGAGATCGCGGGCTCCGGTGGGTGGCTGATAAACCATTACTTTTTCTTTCCTCCAAATAATCCACCCAAAAATCCCCCCCCTTTGTCTTCGGGCTTGCCCTTGGCGGGGGGCTTGCCGCCCTTGGCCGCAGAACCTCCCGTCGATCCGGGAGCACTTTTCTCTAGCTTGGCCTGGATGGATTGGGCAATCTCATCCTCAGGGCTTAAATCTAGCGCCCGTTTTGCATGTACCTTGGCCATCGTGGCCTGCCCCGCCTTTAGGTAAAGGTTGGCCAGATAGCTATGACAGCGGGCGCTGTTGGGGTAGGTTTTCAGTGCCTCCCGCATTTCCAGCACGGCCCGACTGTAATCACGATTCAGCTCAAACTCCTGGGCGCGATTGATGTAGCTTTCGAGGATGGTGGCCTGGGTGCGGCGGGGGGGGGGGGCAGGGGCAGGCTTACCGGGGGCGGGCGGCGGGGCGGCACTACTGGGGGGCGGCGGGGCGGCAGGGGCACTGGAGGCCGCAGGGCCATCGCTGGTGCGATAGAGGTAGACCATATTGAGCTCACTGATCTGGCCCACTACCTCTAACACCTGGGCCAACTGTTCATACTGCTGCTCCGCCAAGGATTTCACGGCCTGTTGGTAGGCCAAGTCCACCTGGGGGGCTTTTAGCAACGTTTTGGCCGCTTCGCTGCTGATTTCGGGCGGGGCGGGGGATCGCTTCAGCCCTTGCCCCTTCAGCTTCAACATAATCTGGTGCTCAGTAGATAGCTTTTCCTGGCTGAGGGATTCGTAGGCGGGGTTCACCCACTTCGAGAGCAACTCGTTGGCCTGCTGGGCTTCGTCCTCGGAGAGACCCGACAGACTATCGGGGTGGAGCTTGCGGGCAATGGCCAGGTAGCGCTTCCGCACCGCCCGCGCATCGGCGGTAATCGGAATCCCTAGCACCGCGTGGTGATCCTCAAAATCAAATTTAAAGAGCCCATGGTCGAGTTTCATGATCACCTACCCCTTTAGCCTTTACGAGAAGGCCCAAGCCTTTTTCAGAGTATTCCATTTCCATGGCCGTCCATACCATATTGACGCACAGCGTTAAAAACCGCTGCTACACCCAGCCTTGGACGTGGCCGCCTCGCCAGCCGAGGTCGATGGGCTATCCCGAACGCTACGACGGAAATATCACTTAGAGTATTCCACGAAAGCCAGTATCGATCCGGTCATCTTGGCGCGGAATTCCACCCAAAATCGTCCTTAGTGGCTCGCCTCGCCTTAGTCCAGGGCAAGGGGCGTAAACGCCAGCGGGTTTACCTGCTGAAGCACCTGCGCCATGGGGCTATGGAGGTGGCCATTGGTCGCCAACAGTCGCCCGCTGTTGACGATGAGAGGGCTTTGGTCGTAGGCCGTCACTTGCCCCCCCGCCTCTCGCACCAGGGTAATCCCCGCCGTAATATCCCAGGGCGAGAGCCCCCGCTCCCAATAGCCATCTAGGCGACCGCAGGCCACGTAGGCCAAATCCACCGCCGCCGATCCACCCCGACGCACCCCCTGGGTGAGATGGGTGAACTGGCAAAACTCGGCATAGTTATTGTCGGCAGTGTCGCGGCGGTCGTAGGCAAACCCCGTCACCAGAAGGCTTTGGGCCAAATTGTCCGTGGTGGAAACCTGCATGGGCTGACGGTTGAAGGTGGCCCCCAGCCCCTTCGCCCCCTGGAAGAGTTCGTTCAAAATCGGGTTATACACCACCCCCAAAATCGGCTCGCCCTCAAACAGCAACCCAATGGAGACCGAGCAGAAGGGGTACTGGTGGGTGTAGTTGGTGGTGCCGTCTAGGGGGTCGATGGCCCAGAGAAACGCGCTGTTGTCTTGGCCCGACGCCCCAGATTCCTCTGCCAAAATGCCGTGGTTGCTGGGCAGGTGACGTTCCATCACCGCCATCACCGCCGCCTCCGAGGCCTGATCCGCCTCGGTGACTAAATCCCCAGAACGCCCCTTCTCCCGCACATCCTGGAGATTGCCCCAATAGTGCTGAAGTACCGCCCCAGCGGATTGGGCCGCTTCGGTGGCCACATCTAGCCAGGTTTGCAAATCACGGTCGGAGGGAAAGATCATGACGGCAGATGGGTGAAACAGGCGACAAAGCTGAGTCGTGGTCAGACCAGACTTCCCCTAGATTACCCCTAAGCGACGCCTCATCGATCCGCGCTACGTTCCCAAGGGAATGCCTCAACACCGCTGATAGGTTTGGCTACCGGGGGGCGTTTGGGTGACTAAGCCCTCTAGTTCTAGGTGTAGCAAGCTGCTGAGGATGTCCCCCGTGGGCCGATTGAGGGACTGGACGAGATAGTCCAGGGTAACGGGATCCGTGGTGACGGCGGCGAGGACGGTGGCAAGATCGGGGGAGAGGTCAGCTGGGGCGGGGGTGGGAAGGGGTGAGGGTTGGGCCGTTGAGGATCCCGATGCCATCGGGGCGGTGGAGGGTTGGGCCAGGAGTAGTGGAGCGTCGAGTTGGGGAATTTGGCCCAGGTCTCGGATTAAGGTGGTGTCGTCCCAGATCATCTGTGCCCCTTGGCGGATCAGGTCTAGACAGCCTAGGCTGGCGGGGTTGTCGAGGGAACCGGGCAGGGCGTAGACCTCACGGCCATAGTCGTTGGCGAGGCGGGCAGTGATCAGGGCACCGGATCGCAGGGGGGCTTCGGTGACCACGGTGGCGCGGCTGAGTCCGGCGATGATGCGGTTGCGGCGAGGAAAGTGGGTGCGGTCGGGCGGGGTGTCGTTGGGGTGTTCGCTCAGCAGCAGCCCTTCTTGGGCCATGCGGTCTTGCAGGGCGCGGTTATTCCAGGGATAGCTGCGATCTACCCCGGTGCCCAGGACGGCAATGGTCAGCCCCTGGCTATCGAGGGCTTGGCTGTGGGCGTAGCGATCTATGCCGCTAGCGAGGCCCGACACCACAATCACATCATGACTAGCCAGTTGTTGCACAATGCGTCTTGTCCAGCTTTGGCCATAGTCTGAGGGTTCGCGGGTGCCCACAATGGCGACCGAGGGCATGGTTTGCACCGCCTGGGCTAGTTCGGTGCGGCCCTTGTAGTAAAGCAGGGGCGGCGGGTCGGTAATTTCGTAGAGCAGGGCGGGATAGTCTGGGTCGGCAGGCGTCCAAAAGTTGGCCCCCTGTTCTTCGTGATGGGCCAGACAGTCATCGGGGTTGACCTGTTGGCGATGCTCCGAAAGTTGCGCCGCCAGCAACAGCCCAATCCCCTCCACCTCCAGCAGGGCCGATTCCTCCGCCTGCCACGCCGTCGCCAAGCTACCAAAGTGGCTGTGCAGCCGCTTCAACAACACCGATCCTAACCCCTTGGCCTGCGACCAGGCCACCCAATAGGCACGTTCTGTGGTCAATGCTTCATCCCCAATGGTGTGCCGTTATTGTGCCCACTCCAGGACGGTTATACACCCCATGACCTTGGGCTTTCCTCCCTACCAGATGCCGACGTCCATCGCCATGATGGAAGTAAACCAAGTCAGCCACGTCGAGGATTCGGCTGCCGCCGAATCACCTGTCACCATTGTCCACCGCCACCATCGCCCGCCAGACCACAGGCAACCGTTACCAGGAGGGGAATATGCCAAGCACCATCTGGTCATCCGTTTGGGATTTAACCGCCGCCCAAGCCCAGCTCGATGCCATTACCGCCGCCCTCATGCCGTTGGATAGGGCTCCCTCTGGGCGACTACAGGTGCCCTCCGTGGAAATTCAAGCCACCGAGGATGCGGTGATCGTCACGGCTTTTCTGCCCGGTATCGATCCCCAGGCCGTACAGGTGCGGGCCAGCACCACAGGGATCACCTTCTTTGGTCAACGCCAATCGGGCTATCGTCGTGATCTCAGCTATGGCATCAGCCTCAACCACTTTCAGCACAGTGTTCCTCTACCCGCTCCCGTACAGGATGGGGCTATGCAGGTCGCCTATGCCCAGGGGGCGATTGTCGTTACCCTGCCAAAGCGCAAACCTCTCTGGCGGCAAGGGTTAGTGGCTCTACGGAACGGCTTTCACCGGGTTATCGCTAAACGTGCCCCCAACCGGGCTAGCTTGCATTCCTAGCGACGTCGCTAGGGCGTTGACTTGGTGATGGGTGGGCCACCGTGGGCTAGCCATTCTCAGCGGTTTTGGCCCAGGATAAGGCCGATGCTCTCCGGCTCAAATTGCTGGGCGTCGTTGAGTCGCCAGCTTTGCACATCCACCACGCTACCTCGGCAGACTGACGCGATGACATAGGAATACCCAGGCCAAGCCAGTCGCCGATCACAGTCCGAGGGCAGCGCTGGATGGTCGGGGTGGGAATGGACTATACCGATGATGTCTAGCCCCTGCCCACGGGCTTCTTGCTGAATTCGCAACAGGTCGGCGGGGTGAATCCAGTAGCGGTCGTGGGTTCCGTGGGTTACCGTCTGATTGGGCCTGTCGTCACGGTCGAGATCGTTCCTAGCATGGGCGGTTTCTTCACCCCCCTCCTCATCCAACAGCCCTGGTTCCCAGGCATTTGCTACCGGGATCACCTGCGCCACTTCACGATAGGCGTCCTGGGGCAGAGATTGAGATGGCCGTTCAGTCGGAGCCTGTGCCTCAACTGAATCAAACACCCGTTTCCCCACTAGCACCCCACAGCCCTCCTGGGGATAGGCGGTTTCCAAAAACTCCTGTATTCGTTGATACTGAAGTTGAGAAATATGAAGTGTCATCGCTCAATCCTCCCATGTCCCAGATCATGCTACCCCAGCCCCAACCCTCCCAAACCTACTGGCAAAGCCTGCGGGATCCCCACTATGCCCCGACGGCGTTGCGGGTGGCGCTGGTGATTGGCACCCTCCTGTTTACGATTAACCATGGCGTAGCTCTCTGGCAGGGACAAATGACCCGTCAGCGCTGGTTTTCTGCCGCCTTAACCTACGTTGTGCCCTACTGTGTCAGCATCCACGGGCAACATAGCCGATCCTCTCGCCCCCGACCTTAAATCCCCGCTCACCCCACCCCCATCACGGTACGCCGGTCGGAGGAATCTCTAGGAGAAGGATCTGGCTGAGGGGAAGGCCAAGCAAGCAAAAAAACGCATCATCCATGCTGAGGAAGATGCCAAACCCATGGCCCTCATAGACTGATTAAAACAAATTCCAGATCACCGTCATTTGTGGATGCCTTGGATACTCAGATCTACATGGGTTCTCTCTCGCCTAGACACTGCACTAGGCGAAAGGTATCATGCTTGGCAATAGCCGTGGCATCTTCGATAGGCGGCATGGCAACCAATCTCGGCGTGGCGGTTTTGGGGTTTGTCCCCAAAAGTGTCCGGAATAGGGTTTCTAGGACTGAATCTTGAATAGGTTAAATCAGTCAAACGGCCATTGGCTCTGCGGTTTGCGGGGATTTGGTATCGATGCTGACCGTCCTGATTGTGCCTGCTTCCATGGTGATAACTGTAGGTAACCGCGATGGCTTCCCTTGCTCCCCTTGGTCGTCGGCAGCAGTCTATTCCGGGGATTTTAGGTGGCCTTGGCCCTCTGGCCCATATTCAGTTTGAGCAGCGTCTGATTAACCAAAGTGTCAAGCGGGGTGCCCGGTGCGATCAGGATCACCCCACCTGGATCCTTGTGAATGCGAGCAATATCCCTGACCGGACTCGCAGCCTTCAGGGCAAGGCTCCCGACTGTGTACCTGGGCTGGTGAGCTATGGGCGGATTTTAGCTCAGGGGGGGGCCAATTTTCTGGTGGTGCCCTGCCATACGGCCCATGCCTTCTATGACCGCGTTCAGGATCAGATCGATATTCCCTGGATTTCTTTGATGAACTGTACCAGCCAATTCATCCGCCAGCGCTACCCGACTGTGCACCGCATTGGGCTGCTGACGACCGATGGCACTCTCCAACATCGACTGTTTAGCCCTAGTTTGAGGGCAGCGCGGCTCCAAGAAATTTCCCCCGCCCTCGGATCTCCCATTCAACAACAGGTGATGCAAACGATTTATCACCCAGATTGGGGCATCAAAGCCACGGGAACCCGGTTGTCTAGCCAAGCCCTCGCGACCTTGGTCGAGGCCGTCCAGTGGCTTGCGAATCAAGGGGCGGAGGTGGTGGTGGCGGGCTGCACCGAACTTTCGGTGGGGCTAAGCTCCCTGGATGCTCTGCCCCTGCCCTGGGTTGACCCCCTCGAAGCGGTGGCGGACACCACCCTGGATTTGGCCTTTGGTGTTCGCACCGTTTCATCTTTGCTGGAAGCCTAGAGGTATTTTGTTGTGCTGAAGTTTGCGCCTTACCGCCCCCGCGCCCTAAGCCTTGGCCTAATTCTGGGGCTATGGCTGACGATCCTTCTCACCCTGGTGCCTACCCCAGCCTGGGCCGGGGGCAATGGATCCCATGGGGTGGCCGCCCTGCGCTCTACCACCGCCGCCACTACGGATAGTCAGTGCCAAGCCATCGACCGCGCCACCCCTGGCCGATCCGTCGCCAGTTCAACCGCTGGTTCGACCGCCCGAACCACGGGGCAGTCTCGCCCTATCCCGATAACCGACCTGGATTGCAACAATCCGCCCCCCGATGTTCAACGGATTCGCGACCGGGGCAAGCTAGTGGTCGCGGTGCTGGGGGTGGATAATCCCCCCTTCTTTATGACCTTGGCCGATGGGAGTCTGGGGGGCCTCGACATTGGACTGGCCAAGGCTCTGGCCCAGCAGTTGGAGGTGGATCTGGAGCTAAACCGCTCGGCCCAAACCTTTGATCAAGTGGTGGATCAGGTCTATCGGCTGGAGGCGGATCTGGCCATTTCAAAAATTAGCCGCACCCTGAACCGGGGTCAGCGGGTGAGGTTTTCGCGGCCCTACCTGAGTATGCGCCAAGGGCTGCTGGTCAACCGCCTGCAACTAGCCCAACAGAGCCAAAACCGCCGCACAACCGAGGCCATTCGTGCCCTGGCGGGGCCAGTGGGTGTGATTCAAAATTCCTCCTACGTGGGCTTTTTGCGCCAAAAATTTCCCCAGGCTACCGTGGTCGAAATGCCCACCTGGGAAGAGGCTGTGCAGGCGGTGAATCGGGGAGACCTCCTCGCCGCCTATCGCGATGAACTCGAAGTCAAAAAGGTGATGCGGGTGCAGCCCGATGCCTCCTTGAACCTGCAAACCGTGGCCCTCACCGATGCCCAAGACCACTTGGCCATGGTACTGCCCTGGGATAGTACCCATCTGCTGTCCTGGGTGGATCTTTACCTTGAAACCCAAGGGCAAACCTACACCGTGGACACGGTGCTAGACGACTACGCCGACTACTGGTCGGAACCAGAGGGCTCCTAACGCCTGATCCGAGCCCGCCGCCGCTGATTGGCCACGATTTCTGACCTCGTTGTTGCAACCCCATGACCACCTTGCTGAACTCTAAGTCGTTTCCTCGGATCTCTATCAAGTGGCTGCGTAGCCCTTGGGCTATTGTCGTGAGCGTTTTGCTAGGAGCCTACATTGGCAGCGTTCACCCTGGGGTGGCCCAACAACTCCAGCCCCTCGGTAGCCTCTATCTGGGTTTGCTGAAGATGTGTGTGCTGCCAATTTTGCTGTCGGCTATTTCTAACAGTATTGGTCGGCTGATGCGCAGCCACGATGCCCGACGGTATGTCCGGCGGATTGTGCTGATTTTTCCCCTGGCGCTGCTGATTGTCAGTGGCATTGCTACCTCCATTGCGGCGGTGGCTGGCCCAGGCCGCAACCTCACAGCCAGCACCCTAGAAAGCCTAGGGGTGTTGATTAATCAGTCGGGCATTGACCTAGAAATTGCCCTCAATGGCCCCCTTGAGGTGGAAGAGGGCAACGCCATCGGCGAATTAGTGGTGGACATTGTGCCGGAGAACATTTTCTCGGCCCTCAGCGAAGGCCAGACCCTCCAGGTTTTGCTGTTTGCGATTATCTTTGGCGTTTCCCTCGGCCTGATTCGTACCCAAAGCACCAACGCCCTGTTTGATATTCTGGACAGTGTTTATCGCAGCTTTAACCAGGTGATCCACTGGCTGACCTATCTACTGCCCATTGGTCTCTTTAGTCTGCTGGCCTACCAACTCTCGGAAATTGGGGTTGAGGTGTTGGTGTCGATGGTGGACTTTGTGGTGGTGATGCTGGGGATTTCCCTGGTGATCTATCTTTTGGGCACCCTGGTCATCTGGCAGCGATCTGGCCGATCCTTTGGTCAGGTGCTAACTGCCATCAAGGATCCCACTATTCTGGCCCTGGCCACCTCCAGCAGTTTGGCCTGTCTGCCCGCTGCCATCAGCAGCCTCAGCGAGGATCTGGGCTTTGACCGCCAAACCACGGATTTAGTGACCCCCCTCACCATTACCCTGTGTCGGTTTGGTTCTGTGGCATACTTCGGGGCAGCGGCCTTGTTTGTTGTCCAGCTCTACCAAAAGGAGATGGGCCTCAGCACCCTGCTGACGATTCTCGTTGGGGCGATTTTGGCGGGCATGGCCACCTCCGGCGTCACCGGAATTTTGACCCTGACTATGCTGGGTCTGGTGCTGGATCCCCTGCGTCTTCCCCTCGAAGCGGTGCTGGTGCTCTTCATTGCCATCGACCCCCTGATGGATCCCCTGCGTACCTTGGGAATTGTCCATACGGGGATGGCGACCACCGCTGCCATTGCCGCCCCCCAAACCATCGTCCAACCTCAGGCCGACCCCATCATCGCCCCCCAATAGACCCAGAAACCCAGATTCAGCCCTCGCCCGCCTCTCTATCGCCGGACATCTACTCCCTCGATCATGACCTCCAGATTGCGCCGTCCCCTTGGTCTAAAAGCCACCCTAGTTGGATCCGTCTTTCTCACCGTTAGCGCCACCGCCGCCATTGTTTATCTGCCCTGGGCCATCACCGCCCGCCGCAACATCGATACCATCGTGGCCCAGGTGAACCAAGAAATGATGGTGGGCACCTCCAAGGAAGTCGAGCGCCTGTTTACTAATGCCCAGTCTGCCCAGCAGGTGCTCAGCAGCAGCTTTGGCCAAGATCTCATCGACCTGACCGACCTAGACGCCACCCGTGACTTTATGCTTGGGGTGTTGCGGGCCTATCCTAACTTCACCTGGGTACAGTACGGTGATGCGGGGGGCGACTTCCTGGGTGCTCAGCGTGGCCCCGACCAACGCCTTTATTTCCACCACCGCATCTGGGATGCCGACCGCCAAACCACCACTACCACCATCTACACCTTCGACAACAGCGGCACTCTACCCCAGGAAATCCGCCGCGAGACCAAAAGCATGGATCCCCCCTTCTACGCCCCAGAACGGCCATGGTACCAAGCGGCGATAAAGACCCCAGGGCAACCCGCCGAAACCGTCTATGTGTATCGCTCGAACCAAGTCCCCGGCATGGATGTCACGGTCACCCTGTCTAGGGATGGCGAGATTATGGGCGTGATTGGCATTGGCATTGAGCTAACCCAGCTCTCGGACTACCTAGAATCGCTCCAACAAGACCGCCCCGGTGCCGCCTTCATCATTAACGATCAGCGCGATCTGATTGCCTCCACCGTGGTGCAGGAGGCCATGCCCACCCAGGTCTCGGTGGACGGATCGCCCCAACTTCAGCGGTTTGACGCCGTGCAGGATCCCCTACTGCAACGGGCCAGTCGGGCCATCCAAGCTTCCCCCGCCCTCGACGACCTGCTGCGCTACACCGACAGCCAGAGCGGCGACCACTACTACATCTCCCTCACCCGCCTCGACTACCTCGACTGGACCGTCGGCACGATTATTCCCGAAGCAGACTACATGGCGGGCATTCGCCGCAACCAGCAGTTGTTACTTGTCGTGATTGTCTTTTTCACGATCTGCACCGCCGCCATCGCCATTGGGCTGGCTAACCGCCTCATTGCCCAACCCGTCCTAAACATCGCCAAAGCCGCTACTAAAATCGAGGATGAAACCTTTGACCTCGATCAAGACCTCGATCCCCTCGCCGCCATCACTACCCGCCAGGATGAAATCGGTCGCCTTGCCCGTATCTTCCGCCAAATGGCCCATCAGGTCTACCAACGAGAGCAACGGCTGAAGCAGCAAATCCAGGCGTTTCAGATCGAGATTGATGAATCCAAACGCCAGCGCCAAGTGAAGGAAATTGTGGAAACCGACTTTTTCCAAGACCTCGCCCTCAAGGCCCAAGCTCTCCGCCAACGACAGCAGGAGAAAGAGCAGAACCAACAAGACGAGGACGGTTGACGAGAACCGCGCAATTTCGCGCAATTTAAAGTTTTGTGGCTACCCTGGAGGTTAGGGGGCGGGGGCAGTGAACCCTAAGTTGTGGGGGCTGTTGGCCCGCCATTGCTGCCGTTTGCCTGGGAATGCCCTATGAGTGACCTCTTTAAAGGCTTTGAACAACTGCTTGAACTGGCCAAAACCCTAGAGGAAAAGGCCGAAAGTGGTGAACTGAAGACCAATGTGCAGATCAATGCCCGTGGCCTCAGCAGCATTCCCCGCCAGGGCAACATTCCTGATATCGGCGTCAGTCGCATGGGGCGTTCGGGGGCGGGTGTCAGTTCCGACCCTGTGGATGACGTGATTATCACGCCGCCGCCTAGTCGCAACCCAGCCCCAGCGGATCCAGCGGCTACGGCTTCTGCACCGTCTTCTGCTCCCCCACCTGCCGATTCGCCAACCCCGAATCGGTCACCAGAACGCCCCACTCTGCAATCCGTCGGTGGTTTGGCCGATACCCTGCAAGAACTGCGGGAACTGGTGGAAATTCCCCTCAAGCGGCCCGATGTGCTGGCCAAACTGGGCCTAGAACCCACCCGTGGCGTGCTGATGGTTGGCCCCCCCGGCACTGGAAAAACCCTCACCGCCCGATCCCTCGCTGAGGATTTGGGGGTGAACTACATCGCCATTGTGGGGCCGGAGGTGATGGGCAAATACTATGGCGAGGCCGAGCAGCGTCTACGGAGCATCTTTGAAAAGGCGAAAAAGGCCGCTCCCTGTTTGATCTTTATCGACGAAATCGACAGCCTTGCCCCCGACCGCAGCAAGGTGGAAGGGGAGGTGGAAAAGCGCCTGGTGGCCACGTTACTGGGACTGATGGACGGCTTTGCCCAAACCCAGGGGGTGCTAGTGCTGGCGGCCACCAATCGGCCCGACCACCTCGACCCCGCCCTGCGCCGCCCCGGACGCTTTGACCGCGAGGTACAGTTCCGAGTGCCCGACCGTCAGGGTCGTTTGGAAATTCTGCGGATTCAAACCCGTGAGATGCCCTTGGATGGGGTGGATCTCGCCGCCATTGCCGACCAAGCGGTGGGGCTGGTGGGGGCCGATCTCAAAGCGCTGTGTCAAAAAGCGGCCTACCTTGCCCTGCGTCGCCAGGTGCCTAACCTCAATGCCCCCATGCCCGATACCATGACCCTGCTGCCGGAGGACTTTGCCCAGGCCCTTAAGGACATCAAGCCCTCGGTGCTGCGGTCGGTGGAGGTGGAGTCTCCGGCCATTGCCTGGGACGATATTGGCGGACTGGAAGCGGTGAAGCAAACCCTGCAAGAATCGGTGGAAGGGGCGCTGCTCTATCCCGAACTCTACGAACAAACGGGGGCCAAGGCTCCGCGAGGGCTACTGCTGTGGGGGCCACCGGGAACGGGCAAAACCCTCTTGGCCAAGGCCGTGGCCGCCCAAGCCAGGGCTAACTTCATCGCCGTCAATGGCCCAGAACTGCTGAGTCGCTGGGTAGGGGCCGCCGAACAAGCCGTACGGGAACTCTTTGCCAAGGCCCGTCAAGCCGCCCCCTGCGTCGTGTTCATCGACGAAATTGACACCCTCGTTCCCGCCCGTGGCCAATACATGGGCGATTCCGGCGTTAGTGATCGCGTGGTGGGCCAACTGCTGACGGAACTGGACGGCCTGCAAGACTGCCGCAACGTGCTGATGATTGGGGCCACCAACCGCCCCAACGCCCTCGACCCTGCCATCCTCCGGGCCGGACGCATTGACCTCCAGCTTGAAATTAGCCTGCCCGATGCCGCTGGACGCTTGGCGATTCTGGAAGTCCACAACCAGAACCGCCCCCTAGATGAGGTAGACCTCCCCCACTGGGCCATCCTCACCGACGGATGGAACGGCGCAGACCTGGCCCTGCTGAGCAACCAAGCCGCCCTAGAGGCCGTCCGCGAATACCGCGCCCAGGCGATGACCGACCCCAGCCAAATCCGCATCACCGCCCAACACTGGGAAAAGGCCCACCAGGCCATCCTCAGCCAGCGCGATTCTGTGGCCAGCCGAGGATAGCGCCTGTCATTGCTAGCAAATTGTGTTTCAAACGTCCTCTACGGGATTGATGACGATAGCGCAGCTTGCAGCTAGGTGCGGTACAGGCAACGGGATGAAGCCCCTGCCATCGGAATTTCCCGTTAGGAGCCAGAGTCGGGGGTGGCGATCAGACTGGACAAATCGAGCTGAATTTTGGTGTCGATCAGAATAGTGTCGCTGAGGGCGATGCGGTCTCCGGTGATCCAGACGGTCTGGGGCTGAAAGCGGTAGAGACGGCGGGGCGAGGGGGGGAGGTAATCGGCGGCGGTACGGCGTTGTCCTGATGCAGATCGTTGCAGAAGTAAGGGTATCACCGTTTCGACGGCGGCGGTCTCCACCTCGGCAACGGTGCCTGAGAGGTAAAGCCCCTGCCCTTGGCCCTCGGATCGGTCGGTGCTGTAGATGGCGATGGCGGCACGACCCTGGTTAGCATAGAGGTTCTGGGAATGCTGGGCCACCAGGGTTGACGACCAATAGAGGTTCCAGGCGGCATCGTAGCCGAAGAAGATTGGGGAGGCCCAAGGGAGGCCATCGGGGCGGCTGGTGGCAAGGGTGCCGTAGATCGTCCCCGCCAGAATTTGCCGTGCCCTGGCGATCACCGCTGGGTTGTGGCCTTCGGTGGTGTTGACCCAGCCGTTTTCAGGGGTAGCTTGGGACATGGTCAGCGGCCTCCCGGATCGATGCAGTGTTCCTCCTAGGATCGGTTAAAGGCGGGCGGACTGACAAGCCCTAGAAGGAGGGATCCATCCCCGCTTCTAGAGCCACTGGGAAGTGATGTATTATCCTGTGGTTTAGAGCCAGACCGCGATCCTTTCCCCTGTGCCCGCTGATGCAGACTCCAGGCTTTTTTCGCAATGCCCAGCAGTGGTTTTTCCGCACCCCTGAGCGAGCCCTTAACCAGGCTTACGAGGCGGCACAGATGATTGAGGCCATTGAGCGGGAGTACTTTGGGGGCAACCCCATCTCCGCGCGTTACGGCAGCTATGGCGACAGCGCCATGGACTATTTTCAGGCCGAACTCAAGAAATACCTCAATCTGATTAAGGTGCGCATGGCCGAGTTTCGCACCAGTCGCACGGTGATCCGGGTGTCTGATGCCCGGATTATGGAAGTGGACTTATCAACCCCCGAAGCCGACGAACTGGCGGTGAATGTGGTGGATCGGCAGGCCGTGCTGTTTCGGAAACTGCGGCTGATTGATGAGGTGCTGGCCCGCTATGCCGCCCTGGAGACTCCCCCAGAGCGCGTGATTACCCTCACCGAGGGGGCCAATGGTAGCCTTGCCTCGGCCCAGTCTACGCAAGTGTTGCGGGCTAAGGCCGACCAATCGCGGGGGCAAGCCAACGGATCCATCGACTCCCCCAGCGACAGTCGGGAAGGTCTTTCGGATCGGGTCAACGTGCTGCCTCGGTCTATCCTGCGCACGGTGGATCGGATTCGTCAGGATCTCGACCCCAACGCCGAAGAGGAAGTGGTGCAAGAGTTTCGTACCTCCAAGGCCAGAACTACCGCCGCCATTCGCTTTCTGCTACTGCTGGTGATTGTGCCCCTACTCACCCAGCAGTTCACCAAAACCTTTCTGGTGGGGCCAGTGGTGGATCACTTCCGCCAGGATCGGCAGGCCGATGTGTTTCTGAATGTGGAAATGGAGGAAGAGGCGCTCCACGAACTTCAACAGTTTGAGGAGCGGCTGCGATTTGAGGTACTGATTGGCAAGGCTCCCCCTTTATCGGAGCTGAATATCGAACGACAGGTGCGGGAAAAGGCCACAAAAATTGAGGAAGAATATCGCCAACGCAGTGCTGATGCTATTAAAAATATCTTTGCCGATCTGGTCGCAGCGGGAGCCTTTGCCCTCCTGTTGATCACTCGCAAACAGGACGTAGCCAACCTGAAGTCTTTTATGGACGAAATCGTCTACGGTCTCAGCGACAGTGCCAAAGCATTCATCATTATTTTGTTTACCGATATTTTTGTAGGATTCCACTCCCCCCACGGATGGGAAGTCCTACTAGAAGGGCTATCTCGCCATTTGGGCTTTCCAGCGAATCGGGAATTTATCTTTCTGTTTATCGCCACCTTCCCGGTGATTCTCGATACGGTGTTTAAGTACTGGATTTTCCGCTATCTCAACCGTATTTCGCCCTCGGCGGTGGCCACCTATAAAAACATGAATGAGTAGGAAAAGAGACTTTGTGTCTGACTCTTATTCCTTATTTTTTGGAGAAGGGATTGAGAAATCTAGCTTGCTTTCCGTAGGGTAGACGATGACTTTACGAAAGTGGGATTCTCCCATTCTCTACATTGGAAAAGTAGGCTAATCTCAGGATGTTCTTGGTTTCGGTTAGGTGGTGACGATGCGGGGTAAATTGATTGTGTTTGAGGGGGTGGAGGGCTGTGGAAAGTCCACCCAGATCCAGCGGCTGCGGGAAAACTTGGCCCAGAGTGCTTCTTTTCAAGCCCTGCAAGCTCAGGGGATCATCCCCGAATTGCTCATCACCCGCGAACCGGGGGGCACCAACCTAGGGCTAGGGTTGCGGCGGCTGTTGCTGGACAGTCACCATGATGTGGTGATTGCGCCACGGGCGGAACTGTTGCTCTATGCCGCCGACCGGGCTCAGCACATCGAAGAAATCATCTTGCCAGCCCTGGATAGGGGAAGTTGGGTACTGTGTGATCGGTTTACCGATTCCACCGTGGCCTACCAGGGCTATGGTCGGGGCTTAGATTTGGGACTAATTCGAGACCTCAACCAAGGGGCGACGGCGGGGCTGGTGCCGGATTTAACGATTTGGCTGAAGCTGAGGGTGGAGCAGGGGCTGGCCAGGGCACAGCGGCGGGGTTCTCAAGATCGCATGGAGCAGGCGGAACTGGCCTTTCACCAACGGGTGCAACGGGGCTTTGAGACCCTAGCCCAGCAATTTCCAGAGCGACGGGCTACCATTGACGGGGCACAGCCTGCCGATGCGGTGGCGGCACAGATCAACACCATCGTTCATGACGATTTGGCGCAATGGTACAAGCCCTTTTTAGCGACCTAGTGGGTCAAGATACGGCCATTGCCCTCCTGGCGCGGGCGGTGAGGCAGCGGCGGGTGGCTCCGGCCTATCTGTTTGCGGGGCCAAATGGGGTGGGGCGACGGCTAGCCGCAGAACGCTTGGCTGAGGTGCTGTTTGCCGCTGATCCCACCACCCTGACAGGCCCAGACCCAACGCCTAACCAGCGCCGCCGCATTACCCAGCGTAACCATCCTGACCTGCTGTGGGTAGAGCCGACCTATTTGCACCAGGGCAACCTTGTCCCCGCCTCTGCCGCTGCGGAACAGGGCATTACCCGCAAAAGTGCGCCCCAGATTCGCCTCGAACAAGTGCGCCAGATTGCCCAGTTTCTCAGCCGTCCACCGCTGGAATCCCCTCGCTGTGTGGTTGTACTAGAAGCCGCCGAAACCATGGCCGAGGGAGCCGCCAACGGCTTGCTGAAAACCCTAGAAGAGCCCGGACAGGCCACCATTGTCCTGCTAGCCCCCGGCCCCCAAGCCCTGCTACCCACCCTTGTCTCCCGCTGCCAAACGATTCCCTTTCAGCGGCTTAATAGCCCAGACCTGACCACCGTGCTACAACGGGCGGGGCAAGCTGAAGTTCTCAACCAGCCCCAGGTAATCGCCATGGCCCAGGGTAGCCCCGGACAGGCCATCGTCGCCTACCAACAACTGCAAGCCATCCCCACCGACCTCCTCCAAGCTCTCCATCAGCCCCCCAAAACCCTTCGTGCCGCCCTCGATCAGGGGCGTCAGGTGGCGAAGGCATTGGATACGGAATCCCAGCTATGGCTGCTAGATTACCTGCTGAACTGGTATTGGCAACAGTACCCGGTGGAAAGCGCCCAATGGCTACCTCACTTGGAAAAAGCCAAGGGCTACCTACGCCGATTTGTGCAGCCCCGTCTAGTGTGGGAGGTGATGTTTATGGAGCTAGCTACCCTGACCCGCTAGGCGTTGGAATCAGGGAGTTAGGGCCATTGTGGGGTCGGATAGGGCACTAACCCCAGTGTTCCGCTGATCGGCAACCCTATCGATCCAACCCTTGATCCCTGGTTAACAAACAAAGACGTTCGCTGTCGTTTGTCAGGGAAATTTGACCTCAGCAGGTGGAACAATCCACTATCCATGGCCTGTTCCGACAGCCAATCCTGTTACAACGGCTACGTTTTAAGTCGGTGACGAATGGGCGGATTGGGCGGATAGCCTCCCCTAAGGCTGGAGTCATCGAGCGCGATGGTCATGCGCCAGTGGGTAGAGTAATAAAAGCGACTCTCCTAGGAGAAAAGACGATGGATAAGCAAACCGAACAAGCCCGCGAACTCTTGGCCCAGCAGCGCCAGCAGGAAGAACTCCGCCACGATGCCATGCTAGAACGCAGCGCCGAAGAACTCCATGAAGATGCCCCTTCCACCGTGGAGGAAAAGGCCCGCCTTGCCATGGCCAACAAACTCCATGAGCAGGGGCATGTGCAGGACGCCATGCTGGAACGGGGCGCAGAGGAAGTCCATGGTGCTTAGGGATCGAGATTCTACCCAATCCGAATTGTCCAATATCGATATTGGACAATCTTGACATTGGACAATCTCGATTCCCAGCCCAGCAAACCGTAGGGGTGAGGTCTCCTCGGCCACTGATGCTGGGGGCAAACAAGCCGGATGCAGTATTGTCGAGCCAAGGAGAGTCGGGTGGTAGGCGGTGCCCACCCTACCAGAGTTAGCGCCGCTTCAGCCAGAGCAGCACCGCCAGGATAATCCCCACCAGGGGCAAAATCAGCAGGGCAAACACCCCTAGGCCGATTTGTTGCTGCACCGTCATCACAATGCGGCGGTTGGTGACTTCGCGGGGGCGAATGGAGAGGGTGGCGTCGTTGGCTTGGCCCAGCCAGCTCACGGAGTTGAGGAACACATCGCCGTTGAGCTGCTGATCGAACAGGCCATCGGTGGCAAAAGACGCATTGCCAATCACCACTAGGCGGGCTTCTTGGCTAACAGGATCCTCCTCTGAACTTGAATCCACTAAATCCTCTAGGGGATCGGATCCCTCCGTCTCGGCCTCAGCCCCCTCCTCGATGGTGGAATCCGCCGATGGGGAGTCTGCCGCAGGATCGTCACTGCCGTTGTTTTCGCGAATCGGACGGCTGAGGGCCACGCCCAGGCTGTAGGGGCCGGAGGGGGGCGCGTTTTCGTCGAACTGAAGTTCTCCTTCCGCAGAGAGGGCTTCGGCACGACTTTGGGCGTTGCTGTTGAGGATCGACACAGCGGTTACCCCTGGCACTTCTTCCACGTTGACGGGCCGGACCAGGGGAAAGAAGGATCGGCCTGTGCCAAAGTCGCGGGTGATGGGGTGGTCGCCGTAGTCCGTCACCAAGGGGGCGGCGGGGCCAAGGCCGACCAGTTGCCCCGTCCCGGAGGTATCCAGCACAATGCGGTCATCGAGGGTAACACCCCAGAGATCCAGCAGGCTATCCAGGTTGGGGTTGGTGCGCGGGTCAATCATCAGCATCACGCTGCCGCCGCGATCTAGGTAGGTTTGGAGGGCTTCCACTTCAGCGTCAAAAAATTCCGTCGCTGGCCCCGCTACGATCACCACGCTGGCGTCCTCCGGGACAACCGCCGCCGTATTGGCAAAGTCTAGCGGCTCCACGGTGAAGCCTTTTTCCCCTAGGGCGGTGGCGGCTTGGAGAAATCCGGTTTCGCTGCCGTCAATGGCAAATTCCTGGTGGCCCTGGGTGAAGTAGGCGGTCAGGGCGCTTTCGGTACCCAACTGGGCCAAGCTATTGGTAAGGGTGCGTTCCGATAGCCGATCCGAGGGCGTGAGGGTCTGCACGGGACGGCGGGTGTCGCCCTGCTCCACAAACACCATCCCCGGCTGGGTAACGTTGAAGTCCTGGGCTAAACGGGGGTTGTCGTAGGGATTGACGAACTCGAAGGTGAAGTTATTCCCCGCCCGCCGATAGCTCTCCAAAAGCTGCCGATCCTGGGGGTTTTGGTTGGGATCAAACACCAGCACCCGTGTGGGTTCGGCCAGGGCTTGCACCACCTGCTGAGACTCTGGGGCCAGGGTGAAAATCTGGTTTTCGGTCAGATCTACCCGACTGGAGTAGCGCACCGCCAGGAAGTTCACCAGTCCCAAAATCGCTAGCACCGCCAGCACCGACACCAGGGCATTGGCCCCCGCCTCGGTGGAACGCTGACTCCAGAAGCGGTTGCGGCCATACTCGCTAAAGCCTAGGCCCACCACCATCAACCCCAGTCCGCCCAACAGCAAGGCCGAGGGCAGGGGCGTCCATCCCGCCACAAAGCCCGCAATCAGGCCCGCCGTAGCCAGGGCCAAGCCGGGTAGAGCCAGGTACTTGAGATACTTCTGATAGGCCACCTTAACGTTCATGGAGCTACACCAAAAGGGACGGGTTGGGGGAAGTTTGTAAAGAGCGAAGCATTTGAGGATTCCCCCTAGCCCCCCTTGGGAAGGGGGGAACTGGAAGGAGCACTTTCCTTTGAGGGGGCCGGAGTCAAAGTCCCCCTTGTTATAGACGCTTGCGGCTTCCCGCAGGGTAGGGGGATTTAGGGGGATCTCCAAGGACTTTCGGCGTGAAAACAAGATGTACATCAGCAGTAGCCCAGTGAGAGAGGGACTTTGCAGAACTTCCGGCTCCCCTCTCCCTTGGGGAGAGGGGCTGGGGGTGAGGGTCTAGGAGCGTTGGAACCGGAGGGCTTCGACGGATTGGGCGGTGAGAAAAATGCCGAGGACGATGAAGGACAGAAACAGCACCAGACTGCTGGAGTCGAACACGCCTTCGGTGAAGGTGGTGAAGTGGCGCAGTAGGGAGAGATGGCTGAAGGCTTCCCCCAGGGCACCGGGTAACCCCTGGGCCACGGCATCCACCAGCCACAGCAGCAAGATTAGGGCAAAGGTCATAATCGCGGCTAGGACGGTGCTATCGGTGAGAGAAGAGACGAACATGCCCAACGCCAGCAGGCTGGCGGCCATCAGCACCAGGCCCACGTAGGAGAGCACAAAGCCCCCCGACCCCACTGCCGGAGTCGCCGCCCCCAAGGCTACAGACTGGCTCACCATCAGGGGCAGCACCATACCGATGTAGAACGTCACCACCGCCAGCAGTTTGCCCAGGGCGACGGCCCAGTTCGGCAAGGGAGAGGTGGCCAAAAGCTCCAGGGTGCCCTGCTTGCGTTCGTCGGTGTAGAGGCCCATGGAAAGCATTGGCAGCACAAACATCGACAGCGACCCCAGCAAGCCCACGTAGGCTTTGTTGAATTCGTAGGCCACATCAAAGGGGGGCGGCGGGGCCATGCCCATCTGAGCCGCTTGGTCGGCCATGGCCGATTGGGCAATCAGCCCCTGCGGCCCCAGCAAAATCGCCACCAGAAAAAAGCCCCCCAGCAGCCAAAACACCGCCGCAATCACGTAGGACAGGGGCGAGGTGAAGTAGCTTTGTAGCTCCCGCTGGTAGATGGCCAGGATGTTTTTGAAGATGAGATTGTTCAAATTCGGGTTCGCGTTAGTCATCGGGTCGCCTCCACGGAGGGCACGGGGGGAGCACTGGGTTCGGTGGTGGTCAGGTTGAGGAACACGTCCTCTAGGGTGGCCTGCTGGCGGCGCAGTTCGTGTAGTTCCAGCCCCGCATGGACGAGACTGGCCGCAATGGCTTGGCCCAGGCCAGCGTCCTGATTTCCCGTCACCCGCAAACGATGATGATGTTCCGGCAGATGATCGGGGCTGAGGATCTCCACCTGGCGCACCTCGGCCAAATGGGTCAGTAGGGGTTGGGCCTGGTTCACGTCGCCCTTAATTTCCACCTCGTAGGCCATTTCTCCGGCGAGGCGAGCCGTCAGGTTATCCGGCGTATCCGTCGCCACCACCTGACCTCGGTTGATGATCGTCACCCGGTCGCAGGTCATGCTCACCTCCGGCAGAATGTGGGTGGAGAGGATGATGGTATGGCTTCCGGCGAGGCTCTTGATCAACTGACGGACTTCGTTGATTTGGCGAGGATCCAGGCCCACGGTAGGTTCGTCCAAAATAATCACAGGCGGGTCGTGGATGATGGCCTGGGCAATGCCCACCCGCTGCCGATAGCCCTTCGAGAGCTTGCGAATCAGCGTCGTCCGCCGATCCAACAACCCGCAGCGCTCCATGGCGATTTGCGCCCGCTGGGGCCGCATTCCCGCCGGAACACCCTTAATTTTGGCGACAAAGTTCAAATAGCCCTCCACTGTCATCTGCGGATACAGCGGCGGCGACTCTGGCAAATAGCCAATCCGCTGGCGCACCGCCATGGAATCGGTGTGGACATCGTAGCCCGCAATCCGGGCCGTACCTTCGGAGGCTGGCAGATAGCCCGACAAAATTCGCATGGTGGTGGTTTTGCCTGCCCCGTTTGGCCCCAAAAAGCCTAGAATCTCCCCCGGCTGCGCCTCAAAGGTGACATCGCGAATGGCCGGGGTGGAGCCATAGGTTTTACCGAGGTGCTCAACTTCAATCATGGACGCCTCTATCCGGTGGGATCAATGGACAGTTATAGCAAACAAGGGGTTCACTGTGGGCAGACAGGGTGACGGGGAGTCGGGAGTCGAGAATCGGGAGTCGGGTAGGGGCGAGGTGCCCTCGCCCAACAGGTTGAATGTAGGGATGGACTTCACTCACCCCAAGGGTCTGGCTGAAGCTTGGATAGACTTTTGGCATACTGGGAGGTGTTGTCGCGGTTTTTCCCAACGGTTTATGATTGGCACCTTTCAGCAAAGCCGCCTCCGCATTGAAGTTGATGCCGCCGCTGGGCAAATTCAGGCCTGCCTGCTCCAGCCCGATCAGTTTCGGCAGTGGCTTTGGCCCCAGCGCTTCGAGGTTGGATTGCCCGAAACCCTCCAACCCCACCTCGTTTTCCACAGCTACTTCGGCCCTGTGGAAATCCGCCACGAAGTTCAGGAACTCTCCCAAAATCACCTGCGCCTGGTGCTCTCCGGTGGCATTGATGGCTTCCATGAGTGGTACTGGGGGGATCGCTGGGTGCAGGCCCAACTGGAGGGGATTTCTGCCCTGCCCATTAGCCTGGGCCAAAGTTTGGTGATGGTGCGTCTGCGCCAGTTTTTGGCTGATTCTGCTGAGCCACAAACCCCATAGCTCCCCGCCTCAAGATTGGCCGACCTAGCCATCGTTCATGACATTCTTGCTTTCCCCATGGTGATGTTGAAGGATCTGCAGACTCAACTGCTGGCGCTCTCGCCGAATGAAAAGACCCAGGCTATCCAGCTTTTGGTGACAAGTTTGGGGAACGGCTGGAGTGGAATCGAGAGGACGCCTGGGGTCATGGGGGGAGATGCCTGTATCCGACAGACCCGGATTCCGGTTTGGCTCCTCGTCAGCCTGCGACAGCAAGGAGCCACAGAAGCCTATCTTTTAGAAGATTACCCCACCCTAACCGCCGCCGACTTGGTGAATGCTTGGCTCTATGCTGAGACCCATCACGAGGAAATTGAAGCAGCCTTAGCTCGCCAAGAGGCCGCCTAGGGATGGCGCATTTGTACGCAGATGAAGGCTTTCCGGCGAAGGTCGCGGCCCTGCTTGTTGACCTAGGGCACAACGTTCTCACCGCACAATCGGCTGGGCAGGCCAATCAACGGATTCCCGATGATCAGGTCTTAGCCTTTGCGACTAGCCAAAATCGGACTGTGTTGACCATTAACCGAGGCGACTTCATTCGGCTCCACTGATCCACAGACCACCATGCCGGAATTATTGTCTGTACCGAGTACGCGAATCGGCAGCAGTTCGCCCAGGCCATTCATGACGCTATTCTTGGCCTGCCCTCCCTAGAGGGAAGACTCATTCGCGTCAACCGTCCCGCTACAACCTAAAGCCTATGATCTGTTCGTCCATAGATTAAGCCAATCCAGCATCCGAGGGCAGGGCGTGGCGTTGCAGTTCCGCCAAAGAGACATATTCCAGGGCCGAAGCGTGGGTGGCCTCTAGGCAAACGGGGGGCGCGACTCCGGCATCGAGGGCTTCCTTCCAGCGGGAGGCGCAGAGGCACCAGCGATCCCCCGGCTTGAGGCCCGGAAACTGGAAGGCGGGCATGGGGGTCAAGAGGTCGTTGCCCTGGGCCTGGGTATAGGCGAGGAAGTCTGCCGTCATTTCGGCACAGACCACATGGGCACCCATGTCTCCGGCTCCGGTGTTGCAGCAGCCATCGCGGTAGAACCCAGTCATGGGGGCGGTGCAGCAGGTGTCGAGGGGAGAGCCTAGAACGTTGCTGGCGGTGGATTTAGCGGTAGGCATGGTGTCAGACATGGTGAATTGATATGACCTGGAGAACGCCGGAACAATGGGGGACAACCTGGTCGTATCCCATAGGTGTCAGTTTAGCCCCCGATTCCTAACCCCACAAACTGTAGGGGTAAGGCCTCCTTGCCCGATAGATAGATCTCGAGGATAGACGGGTCGGATTTGAGATAAGTTTAGACCGCTGGATCCCCCTTGATTCCCTCAAGCGTCGAAACTACTGTACAGCAAGGCTTTTCGGCGCTCAGAACAACTTTTGTCAGGCAACCAGCTTGCCACCATCTAGATCATCGACTAGCCCGATTCTGGCGAAGAATCCTTCAGTCAGGTGCTAGCCGACCTCCATGTTTGTGCCACTATGCTAAAGGCTTGTTCTGAAGGCATGGTCAATGCGATCAATCGTTTCACCGAGGAATTGCCTGATTAAGCTTTGTTGTCCTGTTAGTTGTCGCTCCTTCGGTGATGACCAGCGGATCACTCATTCTGTTCGCAGGCTCCAATGCTGACCCAGGTGCTAGAAAGGGTGCCGTCTGGGCCTTGGTACCACTCCTTTTTCCAGATCGGGGCATTGTGCTTGAGGGTATCGATGGCGAACTGGCAGGCGGCGAAGGCTTCGGAACGGTGGGGGCAGCCAACCGCGACGAGGACGCTGATTTCGCCCACGGTCAATTTTCCGGTGCGGTGGTGGATGACGATCCGGGTGGCGTCGGGCCAGGTGTGGCGAATTTGGTCGGCAATTTGGCGAAACACCTCTAGGGCCATGGGTTCGTAGGCTTGGTATTCCAGAGCCACCACTGGGAAGCCATCGGTGTTGTTGCGCACCATGCCGCTCATCACCACGATGGCCCCATTGGCGGGATCATCCGCAAGGGCGTAGACCTCCTCTAGGCTGAGGGGGGCAAAGGTGATGCGAAAGGCGTTGGCATTTGAGGTTATCGGGGCCGAATTGGAGGCAACAACCATAGAAAACCGTACTCTACTGAGACTAAGATACCGTGCTCTTTTCCTCTGGGGGCGACGGTCTGCGCGGCTGGGCCTATCGCGGTAGACTAAATACCTACACCGAGATGTATTTAAGGACGGCACCACACCACACCATGGCTACTACTGGGTTAATTTTGCTGGCGGCGATTGCGATTTTGGTTTGGGGCTACCGTCGCGCCCTGCCCTACGGCACCATCGGAATTTTGGCCTGGTTGCAGTCGGTGGTTTTGATGGCTCCGTGGCTGCTGTTTTTTGGCCTGTTTGCCCTCGGTATCTATGTAAACTTGGCAGGGGTGTTGCTGTTATTGTTGGTGTCCACCGGAATTTACATCTACCTCGGTCGTCGATTGCGTACCCTCGGCCAAGAGGCGCTGATGGCAGAACGAGCCGCCCAGGCCCTCAAGGCTGATACGGCTCAATCTTCTGAGTCGGGTGATACCGCTGATCCTTCCATCATCCAGCCAGAGGATACAGTAGAACCCAAGGTGGCGGCTAAGGCCGATGAAACGGCAAAAATGGTGATTCCTGCCGAAGATTTGGTGCAAATCGAGGGAATTTTCGGCATCGATACCTACTTCCGTACCGAAACCATTCCCTACGACCAAGGGGCGATTTTTCGCGGCAACCTGCGCGGCAACCCCGCCGAGACCCAGGCCCGCCTGAGTGCCCTGCTGACGGAACGCCTGGAGGATCGCTATCGCCTGTTTTTGGTGGAAAGCCTAGAGAAAAAGCCGACGGTGGTGGTGCTTCCGGCCTCGATGGATCCCGCCAAAACCACCCCTGCCCAGTGGGCCATTGCCGGGGTGTTGGGCATCGCCACGGTGTTCACCAGCCTAGAAGCCGGAGCCATTCTCCAGGGGTTCGACCTGGTGCAGGAATTTTCCCGCTGGACGGCGGCGCTGCCCTTTTTGCTGGGGCTGGTGGTGGTGCTGGTGAGCCACGAAATCGGTCATTGGGTGCTGGCTAATCGCTATGGGGTGCGCCTCAGCCCGCCCTTTTTACTGCCCACCTGGCAGATTGGCTCCTTCGGCAGCCTGACGCGCTTCGAGTCTCTCTTGGCCAACCGCAGCGTGTTGTTTGATATTGCCCTAGCGGGGCCAGCGGCGGCGGGCTTGGTCTCCTTGGGAATGCTGATTACTGGACTGGTGCTGTCCCATCCCGGTAGTCTGTTTCAGTTGCCCTCCACGTTTTTCCAAGGTTCCGTCCTGGTGGGCACCCTGGCCAAGGCGGTGCTGGGTTCTGCCCTCCAAGAGCCTTTGGTGGATGTGCATCCCCTCACCATCTTTGGCTGGCTGGGTCTGGTGATAACCGCCCTCAACCTGATGCCCGCTGGCCAGTTGGATGGGGGCCGCATTGTGCAAGCGGTCTATGGCCGCAAAACCGCTGGCCGTACCACGGTGATCACCCTGATTCTGCTGGCCCTGGTCACCCTAGCCAACCCCCTGGCGCTTTACTGGGCCGCCATTATCCTCATTCTCCAGCGCAACCTAGAGCGCCCCTGTCTAGACGACATCACCGAGCCTGACGATGCCCGCGCCGCCCTCGGTCTGCTGGCCCTGTTTTTGGCCCTAGCGGTGTTGATGCCCCTCACTCCTAGCCTCGCCGGACGGTTGGGCATCGGCGGCTAGGGATACTCTAGGAATGCAGCCAATAGCCTGTTGCCCTAACCCATCGCCCATGTAAGTTGGGTGCAGCGAAACAAAATCCAACACTCGCCGGGAAGCTGGGGATCAATCCCTGGCAAGGTCAGCATTGATGACTTGTGTGTGCTTAGTAGCCCAGGGGGGAGAGGGGCTGGGGGTGAGGGCTGCGGGGACTTTGTGATCTACGGAGGATATTTGCCGCCTACCGTCGGCGCTGTTTGCTCACCATTTTGCGGGAGAGGCGTAGGTTGATTTCTTCCTTTTCAGCCCAGTCTTGCAAGACGCGGAAGAAAATGTGTTTGTCTGGCCCTTGCAAAACGGCGGTTTGGTCGGCGGTTTCGATGCCGTAGGGATAGCCGCCGCCGATAATCACTTCGCCACGTACCCAGTTGAGGTAGCGGGTGATCTGGCCACTGTCCCACATCCAAATCGGCATTTCGAGGCGCACGGGGTAGCCGTCCCGTGTGGTTTTTAGGTAGGTAAACGCGATTTGGTTGCGTTGTTCCTCGTACTGGTCAAGAATGCCGCCCCGGTCGCAGCGGAACAGGGGAATGCGATCCCCCCACTCCATCAACCGTGCCAAAAGTTGGGCGTCGTGGATGCCCTCGGTGGCCTCTAGGCCGCAGCCGTGGTGCAGCATGGTCGTCAGGTCGTGGGCGTAGGAGGTGTCCACATAGCCCACCAGGGGCACTCGCCGCCGTTCGCTGGCCCGCAACAGTTCTAGGATGGCCTGGACGTAGGCTTTTTGGCTGTCGGGGTCAAAGGCTTCGGCAAAGGTGACCACCAAAGCGCCATCAAAAAACACCAGGGTTCGTTCTGGTTCTTTGCAGGCGTTGATGTACTCCACCAGTCGCTCCGTTTCCATTTGAAAGCGGCGAATATTCACCCGCCGCTCCACGGGCTGGGCCGGATTTGGCCCCAAATCCTTCGGGGTCAGCAGGTCTACCCGCACATCTTTTTGGTAGGGGCGGGTTTTGCTGTGGGGGTTCTCAAACCAGCCAATTTGAATCAGCGCAATGGGGATGGACAAATCCTTCCCTGGTGCAATCTGCGAGCCATCCACCGCAAAGGTCGTAATATCCGACAGCACCGTCTGCACCCACTGGGCGCTGGATTCCCGATTCGACCAGCGCTCCGTCGCCGACGTTGATTCCGCAAAAAAGAAGGGAATCACCCCTTTCTTCGCCGCCTTGAAAACCTCCAGGGGTTGCGCTCCCGCCGCCGAGACAGTCCCTAAGCGCTGCTGTTGCTGAGCCAAGGGCAGGGCCGAAAACTCCGCCCAGGCCTGATGATAGGCGGTGAGCAGTTCAAACTTAGCCTTGTTAAAGGTACTAAAGGCCTCCCGCTTTTGGTCAAGCAGCGCTTTGATGTGGGCCGGACTCACTGGCATACCCCATGATCCTACAGAACGCCTGTATTGATGGGCATTCTAGCGGGTTTGGGGCCAATTGGCATAGGGGTGGTAATGGCATAATAGAAATCACGCCGCCCCGCTAAGGATGCCGTCCCATGGCCGAGACCACCGGACTCACCGCCGCGCCCATCATCTACCCCGATGCCGATGGACAACCGATGACCGAAAGCGACGCCACTCGCGATTATCTGCTGCACTGCATTGAGGTGCTGCAACTGTATTTCAAGGGGCGACCCAATGTCTACGTGTCTGGCAACCTGTTTGTTTACTACGAAGAAGGCAACCCCAAGGCGTCTCTTTCGCCGGATGTGTTTGTGATTTTTGGCGTGAGCAACCGCAAGCGCCGCAGCTACAAAGCCTGGCAGGAAGGCGGCAAGCTGCCCAATTTTGTCCTAGAAATTACCTCCCGCAGCACCAAACGCCAGGATCAAGAGGAAAAACCCCGCCTCTATGCCCGCCTAGGCGTTGAAGAATACTTTCAGTACGACCCCACCGCCGACTATCTCAAACCCCAACTGCAAGGGGCGCGGCTGGTGGAGGGTACCTACCAACCCCTGCCCCTAGCCACCAACCCCACCGGAATTCCCTTCATCCACAGCCAAGTCTTGGGGCTAGACCTGCAACTCCATCCCCCCTACCCCGAACTCGGCTTGGCCCCAGCGGCCCAGGCCCTCCGGTTTTATGACCCGCAAACCGGGGCAAAACTGCTCAGCCGCTACGAGCTAGAACGCCTGCGCGAAGCCCTGCAAGAGGAAAATGAGCTGATTCAACAGGAACGGGATGCCGCCCAGCAGGAACGGGATGCCGCCCGCCAACGAGCGGAGGAACTCGCCGCTCGCCTACGCGCCTTGGGAATAGACCCCGACTAGGGCCAAATGATACGAAATCCGGCTTGCTTCTCCTCGGTATCAGCGTACGAGGAAACCTCGCCCCTACGGTCCCTAGGCTCTGCGGGCCGCAAAGGCAGATCGATCTCCCCCATGGAGTTTGATGCTTCCTTCCACCTCATCCGGCGATTTCAGGATCATCCAACCACTGCCAGAGGCTTCGTCGCATTCATCATTGCCCTCCCAGGTAAAGTCGAACCGTTCGGTGTCGCCGCTGCGGCTAAATTCGCCATCCAAGCCTCCAGACACCAAGCCGAATTGAAAGTCTCCCGTGGCCTGGGGCTTCACCGTAACGTAGGCTTGCACTTCCATGTTGAAGTAATCTTCACTCCAACAACACTCCGGACAGATTTAGGAGGCTGTGATCCCAGTCTATGCGGCGATAACCCCGTAGTTCAGGAGGGTCTGGTAGTTGGGATGGGATTGAATCAAAGTTGGCTCCAGAGCAAACGTGGCTGTAAATAGGTCGAGAAGATGGGCATTCAGGGCCTGCCGTTTGAACGAGGCGATAGAGAAACTGAGCGGTTCAGCGGATTCACTCTTAGCTTGCGTGGATATCAGGGCGGCTTTGGCCAAATTAAGGGCCATCAGACTGGCGTTGACATGGGAATCGAGGGCTTCGGGAGAACGGGCTTGGCAATCCGCTAAGCCGGTGAATTGGCGAACATCGCGGAAGATAAATTCGATTTGAAACCGCGCCGCGTAGCCTTGATAGATCACCAGGGGGTCACCGTCGATATCCGTGGAGAACAAGACGACATAGCTCCGTCGCCCGCCTTGCTCCTTGAGCAGATAGGCCAAGCGGATGGGGCGCTTGAGGCTGACTGACCAAACCACAGCGGTGTAGAGGGACACCCCCTCC
>NZ_JACJRS010000179.1 GCF_014697375.1 Phormidium sp. FACHB-1136 | reverse complement strand
CACAAATTGACGGCCACAGTCCCGGCACTTGTAATTTTGCTTCCCGCGATGGCTGGTGCCGTTCTTGGAGATATCGTGAGACCCACAGGTCGGACAGGTCATCTCGATGGCCATGCGTTTGTCTCCCTGATTATCGTGGTGGCGTAGCCTGATTTTCCTCTGTCCCGTGCATTAATGCACTACCAGGGATTGAAAGCTGATGCTGATTCGAGCTTTGCGGGGTGGGTAGTGAGGTTCCAACCAACTCCAAGCCCTCTCAGGGATTGAAAGATGCGCCCTATTGAAAAATGGAATATTCAGGAATTTGGTTCCAACCAACTCCAAGCCCTCTCAGGGATTGAAAGCAATAGGAAACCCTCACACCATGAACGAAACGCGGTTCCAACCAACTCCAAGCCCTCTCAGGGATTGAAAATAGAGGCCGTGCTTAGTAAGCTAGAAAGCCGTTAGGGTTCCAACCAACTCCAAGCCCTCTCAGGGATTGAAAACCGCTAGTACAAACTGACCATCGTGCAGCATTGAACCGGTTCCAACCAACTCCAAGCCCTCTCAGGGATTGAAAAAGGCAAGGGTAGGCATAGACTAGGGATGTGTGTTCGGTTCCAACCAACTCCAAGCCCTCTCAGGGATTGAAAAATGATAGGCACCCGCTATCGGGTCATCCGGGCGGGGTTCCAACCAACTCCAAGCCCTCTCAGGGATTGAAAAAGACTGGTGATTTGTATCTGACAATTCCTAAAATTGGTTCCAACCAACTCCAAGCCCTCTCAGGGATTGAAAATCTAGCGTCGCGTAGGTATCGTCCTCCCCGCTCCGGGTTCCAACCAACTCCAAGCCCTCTCAGGGATTGAAAACTGGTCGTGGCCCTCGACGGCTGGCAAGAATCGGGGTTCCAACCAACTCCAAGCCCTCTCAGGGATTGAAAATTTAGCTTTCTTTTGGGCATGGCTTGACGGGTATGGTTCCAACCAACTCCAAGCCCTCTCAGGGATTGAAAAAGGCGGCGTGGTGTTCCACCTCTGTGCAAACTTGGGTCGACGCTGCCTCTGGTTCGGTTCCAACCAACTCCAAGCCCTCTCAGGGATTGAAAAAGGCGGCGTGGTGTTCCACCTGGCGGCGGTTCCCGGGTTCCAACCAACTCCAAGCCCTCTCAGGGATTGAAAAAGGATGTACATTGACGCTAACAGGATTGAACTCGAACTAAAACGCGGTTCCAACCAACTCCAAGCCCTCTCAGGGATTGAAAAAGGATGTACCGAGAAATCAGGGTGTTCAGCCGGGGGGTTCCAACCAACTCCAAGCCCTCTCAGGGATTGAAAAGTTGGCCTTTGAGGCCCTCGCACAGGTGGCCTTTGGTTCCAACCAACTCCAAGCCCTCTCAGGGATTGAAAACATGGCCCACCAGCGACGAGGGGGATACACGCCCTTGGTTCCAACCAACTCCAAGCCCTCTCAGGGATTGAAAACTCTCGCTCCGATAGGTGACGTGTAGTTTCTAGGGGGTTCCAACCAACTCCAAGCCCTCTCAGGGATTGAAAACTATCCGTTGGGGGGCTGGTGCCCTAAATGAAGAGGGTTCCAACCAACTCCAAGCCCTCTCAGGGATTGAAAACCCTCAGTCCGATACTGCGACAGGAGGGGGAGTGGGGGTTCCAACCAACTCCAAGCCCTCTCAGGGATTGAAAAGTCTGTGCCAGACTGTCACCAAATCCATTAATTCGGTTCCAACCAACTCCAAGCCCTCTCAGGGATTGAAAATCACTATCAACTCAAACATGCATTGGAGCTTTGCAGGTTCCAACCAACTCCAAGCCCTCTCAGGGATTGAAAACTCTTATCTCTGTTGAGCCTGCCAATCCCGAATTAGGTTCCAACCAACTCCAAGCCCTCTCAGGGATTGAAAAAAAACCTGGCGGGGGCTGTGGGCTGAGCGGGGCTGGTTCCAACCAACTCCAAGCCCTCTCAGGGATTGAAAAATGAAAATTCCTGTCTACGTCGGTTTTGTAATTTGGGGTTCCAACCAACTCCAAGCCCTCTCAGGGATTGAAAAATGCCAAAGTTGCTGGGCCATCCAATGTAAGCCCCGGTTCCAACCAACTCCAAGCCCTCTCAGGGATTGAAAAGGCGCTCCTAAGCCTAAGCCTGTTGTCTCCCTCGGTTCCAACCAACTCCAAGCCCTCTCAGGGATTGAAAAATGGTCGGACAGCGGCCCGACTTCATTATGGAAGGGTTCCAACCAACTCCAAGCCCTCTCAGGGATTGAAAATGCCATTGTTCTGTTAATCAAGTTGTACAAATTGAGGTTCCAACCAACTCCAAGCCCTCTCAGGGATTGAAAAGAGGAAATTCGCCATGACAACAGCTTTGATTCCAGGTTCCAACCAACTCCAAGCCCTCTCAGGGATTGAAAAAGGAGACAACACCAATTCAGTTTGATTCATGATGCCGGTTCCAACCAACTCCAAGCCCTCTCAGGGATTGAAAACTGTCCGGTGGGGTGCTGGTGCCCTGAGTGAAGAGGTTCCAACCAACTCCAAGCCCTCTCAGGGATTGAAAATGATTCATGATGCCATCCTATTCACAATACGGAGGGGTTCCAACCAACTCCAAGCCCTCTCAGGGATTGAAAAGCTTTTGGTGCGGCCCCCCCCATCGCCCGTAGGGGGTTCCAACCAACTCCAAGCCCTCTCAGGGATTGAAAATAATGGGTTGAAATATGCCTTTCCCCTCGATAAACGGTTCCAACCAACTCCAAGCCCTCTCAGGGATTGAAAACATTGAGGATGGCCAGGGCGCTTCTCTGGGGGTTGCCGGTTCCAACCAACTCCAAGCCCTCTCAGGGATTGAAACCTATGCCTATGACAACCCCAGTTCATGGCTGTACCGTTCCAACCAACTCCAAGCCCTCTCAGGGATTGAAACTAACGGGTTTAAGCAGGAATCTGAAAACCCTTGGAGTTCCAACCAACTCCAAGCCCTCTCAGGGATTGAAACAGCCTGGATGTTGGCAACATCAACACCAGCGAGGAGTTCCAACCAACTCCAAGCCCTCTCAGGGATTGAAACAGTGAAGCTTCAAGCGCTAAATCAAGGGCTGAACGTTCCAACCAACTCCAAGCCCTCTCAGGGATTGAAACGATCCACTCGTCGCCATCCCAGAAATGAGTGGGGTGTTCCAACCAACTCCAAGCCCTCTCAGGGATTGAAACTCTAATTTGCGCTAAATACACTGAAGCCCGGTATGGTTCCAACCAACTCCAAGCCCTCTCAGGGATTGAAACGCGACCGCTTGCCCATCGGCCACCAGCAGCCGGAGGTTCCAACCAACTCCAAGCCCTCTCAGGGATTGAAACAAAACACGATTAATCATATGGAGTGAAGGGCCAAGTTCCAACCAACTCCAAGCCCTCTCAGGGATTGAAACAGCCAGTGATACCCCATCATTTGGGAATACTTGAGAAGCTCGTTCCAACCAACTCCAAGCCCTCTCAGGGATTGAAACCTTAATCGCAGTAACGTAGTCAACGATCTGAAGCTGTTCCAACCAACTCCAAGCCCTCTCAGGGATTGAAACAGAGGATCGGTTATCGGCCACGGCGTAGGATTTCGTTCCAACCAACTCCAAGCCCTCTCAGGGATTGAAACGTTCCCAGCCGGATTCCCTACAAGCGCTACAAGGTTCCAACCAACTCCAAGCCCTCTCAGGGATTGAAACTTACCGGACTCTTTATCAGTGAAACTGTAGCGGCTAGTTCCAACCAACTCCAAGCCCTCTCAGGGATTGAAACATTGCGCGTCCGGGTCGGGGTCGGGTGTCGTGGGTGGTTCCAACCAACTCCAAGCCCTCTCAGGGATTGAAACTGGACGTGATTACGCTCACGGGGGATGAGGATTGCGTTCCAACCAACTCCAAGCCCTCTCAGGGATTGAAACGATTGAAGCCTTCCCGGCTTATTGGTGTGGTGCGCGTTCCAACCAACTCCAAGCCCTCTCAGGGATTGAAACCCTTGAACACCTTGAGGCAGAAGGCGGCAGGCTTCAGTTCCAACCAACTCCAAGCCCTCTCAGGGATTGAAACAACAGCCCCTACCTCACGCCTGAAATGCTCGACAGTTCCAACCAACTCCAAGCCCTCTCAGGGATTGAAACCGAGCCGTACCACGGTTGGAGGTGCCACGGTTCGAGGTTCCAACCAACTCCAAGCCCTCTCAGGGATTGAAACATTGGCTTCAGTGGGTGCTGTTTGTGGCCATGGTGGGTTCCAACCAACTCCAAGCCCTCTCAGGGATTGAAACGGCACTCAATCACTCCCTCATGCGCAATGGTGCAAGTTCCAACCAACTCCAAGCCCTCTCAGGGATTGAAACGAATGTGACACCTCCATTGGCCCCATAGCGCCCGGTTCCAACCAACTCCAAGCCCTCTCAGGGATTGAAACCTAATGAAAAACACCCTGGAAGCCAATGTCAAATCGTTCCAACCAACTCCAAGCCCTCTCAGGGATTGAAACATATTCCGCCTTAATGGTCAGTCGTCCATCGGGGGTTCCAACCAACTCCAAGCCCTCTCAGGGATTGAAACAGGGGTGTATCAACAAGCGGCGATGTAATGAGCAAGTTCCAACCAACTCCAAGCCCTCTCAGGGATTGAAACTTCATGACTGATCCCTCACATACCGTTGGGCATCTCGAAAAATACTGAAGACACTGTCTCACAATGAGACTCACGCCGAAATCCAGACTCCTGAAATATTTGCTAATAGTCCAATATTTGATCATTAGTATTTGGATTCTTAAAGAGATAGTCGATAGACACAAAAAGATGAGATCATAGATAATATAAATCACTCATTTCTCATCAGGGCACCTCGAAAAATACTGAAGGCACTGTCTCACAATGAGACTCATGTCGAAATCTAGATTCCTGAAATATTTGCTAATAGCCCAATATTTGATCATTAGTATTTTGGGTAGTGCATTAATCTACGGGTCAGAGAAAAAAACAGCCAAAAACAGCAATCTACTGCCGTAAGGTCTCTAGGGTCGCCTGATTATTCTCTAGCCTGTACGAAATAGGACTACCGTATTTTGATTCTTAAAGAGATAGTCGATAGACACGAAAAGATGAGATCATAGACAGTATAAATTACTCACTTCTCATCAGGACTATGGGACAAAAAGGATTCTGGGACTTTGAGGAACGCCAGCAGGAATTGCTCAACAAAAATAAAACCTTAAAATATCTCAATGACATTATTCCT
>NZ_JACJRS010000178.1 GCF_014697375.1 Phormidium sp. FACHB-1136 | reverse complement strand
CAAACCGCCCCTAGCAACTTGTAGAAGGCCTTTTCGTTCTTCGTCACGTTGAGCGTGTTGTACAGCGCAATATCAGCACCGAGGTGACCCACCGCCCCAATCTTGCTTTCGTCCGGTTGGCCTTTGTCATCCAAAAGCTGAGTCCAACAAAACGAGCTGAGGCCACAGGATTGAGCGATTCGGCCTGTCAAAGTGTTCGCATGTTGATCTAACGTGCCCCTGTTCACAATGATCGCTTCCGGCGGCATCGTGAACAGTTGAGGCTGGCTCGAACGATGCTGATAAAAAATCTTGGTGCTTGAGCCGCCAAAGTCAACCGCAATGATGAAGTGGGGTTTAGCAGTGCGAGGCATAGCTGTTAACCGTATCGTCTCTTTGACGCTATCTAGCCCATATCCAAACTGCCCTCTATCGAATAGGAGAGGTTGGCCTATGCCATCAGTAGAAGCTTGAACGCATCGGCTATCGCCCTAGGATGCGGTTGTTTTTCCGTTCTCCCATGGCCAATGCCGATTTCTATAGCTACGACGAAACCGCTGCCCACGACGCCAAGCCAAGCACCCCACCCAAGCTCAACCTAGACTGGCACTACATCACCACGACCCGTCACCTCGAAACGGAAGTGGCCCGACGCTTAACCTGCAAAGCCTTGGGTATCGATACCGAAACCACGGGCCTGGATCCCCATTCAGACCGGACTCGTCTAGTGCAGATCGCCGCTGCCGCTAGGCCCACCCTCGTCATCGACCTTTGGGCCATTGATGATGTCAGTGCCCTCAAAACCCTGCTTGCAGGCCCAGCCCTGAAGGTGGGCCATACCCTCAAGTTTGATTGGCAAATGCTGGCCACCAGCAGCATCCCCTTACACGGCCCCTTCTTTGATGCTTACCTAGCCCACAAGGTGCTCCATGCGGGCCTGAAGGTGAAGTCGGGCCTCAGCGCCATCGTCAAAGACCTGCTGGGTGTTGACCTCGATAAGGCTGAACAAGTCAGCGACTTTTCAAGGCCCGAACTGAGCCACCAGCAACTTCAGTACGCTGCCTGGGATGCCGCCTATAGCCTTGCCCTGCGTAGACCCCTAGCCCAACGACTCAAGCAGGCGTCCCGGCATTATCACGCTCGATTCCTGCATATCGCCAACCTAGAGTCGGCCTGCGTTCCGGCTACCGCTTGGATGGAATTGAACGGCATGGCCCTTGACCCAGACCGCTTTGAGCAGGCCGTGACGGCGTTTAGGCACCAGAAGCAAATGGCCCTGGCCCAATTCCATCAAGCCCTGGGCCTGGAGACTAAGACCCAAATCAGCCTGTTGCCCACCGAACCGCAGACCTTTGGCATCAACCTAGCCTCAAGTCAGCAGGTGCGAAAAGCCTTAGCGGAACAAGGGCTGACCCTAAAGGCCACCGACCAGCGCACCATCATTCGGGTTGTGGATCGTCATCCGGCCCTGCCCCACCTGCTTGAATGGCGACACCAGGCTAAAGTCCTCGATACCCTAAACAGTTTGCCCAGGCATCACCATCCGCTCACGCAACGGCTGCACCCCCAGGTCAGGCAGGTCTCGGCCAGGAGCGGACGCTTTAGCTGTCGTAACCCAGCCCTCCAGACCGTGCCCCACGACAATGCCATCCGTCGCTGCTTTGTCGTGCGGCCCGGACATCGGCTGATTAGGGCTGACTATTCTCAAATCGAGTTGAGGATTGCCGCCAAGATTACCCAAGACCCCCTGCTGGTCAAGGCCTACCGCACGGGCCAAGACGTTCACCGCATGACTGCGGCCCTGTTGCTGGACATGGCCCAAGCCCAAGTGACTCGCGAACAACGACGCCTCGGCAAGGCCATCAACTTTGGCCTCATCTATGGCATGAGCGCCGCCCGCCTTCAGCTTGAAGCCCAACTGCAATATGGCCTAATTCTTAGCCATAAGGATGCCCTAGCCCTTCACCAGCGCTACTTTCAACTCTTTACAGGGGTCGCCCAGTGGCACCGAAAGGGTAAACGGCGGCTCTATCGTAATGACGGCATCCGTCATGCCACAACCTTGCTGGGTCGGGTGCGGCAGTGGGCCGATAAGCCGGACTTCGCAGAGTGGATCAATGCCCCGGTGCAAGGCACCTGTGCCGACATGATCAAGCGGGCCTTGGTCGCTTTATTGCCCCATCTCAATGCCGATGTTCACCTGCTGATTGTCGTCCATGACGAGATTGTGCTGGAGGTCAGGCAAGACCTAGCTCCTGAAATTGCTCAGACCTTGGCCGAGGTCATGATAGCTGCCGCCCAACCCCTGATTGCACCCATCCCCATCGAGGTGGACACCCAGATTGGACACAGTTGGGCCGGGGATTGAAGGGAGATTAAGGGCTATCGCCCCAAAAAAGGAGATGGGGTTAAGACGGTGCAACAGGCCAATATGTAACGCTCTCGACGATTTCCAGACTGGCCCCATCTCCCACTTAGGTCAGAGGTCATCGCGTAACTGGCCACCTAAGCTGAACAACAATTACCCCAGGAGGCTCTATGACCACCGCACAAAAACAACGCCCCACTCGCCCCGCTGAAACTCACCTCACCCAAGCCGTGACGCCGGACATCCAAGCCCCCACTGAGGCAACCGCTGCGGATTCGCCCAACCCGTCCGCAGACTGGAACCAAACCTTTGAACGGCTGACAGAACTCCCTAACCAAGTCAGCAACTTGGCAGGTCAATACCGCTCGCAGCTCAAACTTATGGCGGCCCTAGTCGCAGCCCTAGTCGTGATGCGGCTGGCCCTCGCCGTCCTGGACGCCATCAACGGTATTCCCTTGATGCAGCCCTTGCTGGAACTGGTTGGGCTGGGCTACCTCGGTTGGTTTGCCATCCAACACCTGCTCACCGCCAATAGCCGTCAAGAGCTGAGCCAGACCCTCAATGGCTGGAAGACTCAGTTCTTGGGGCGTTAGCGCGTCATTCACCCTTCAACACATCAGATCAGGAGCTGCTTCGGTAGCTCCTTTTTTTCAACAGGCCACCACCATGACCCCATCCCACCCAACCAGATCCCTGGTGACGAGGAGAGGAACCATCCCATTCCCGGCCTACTTACCCGTCACAACCTTTGGTAAGAAATATCCCCTCGATGACCTGATTCGCCCCTACCTGCCCAGACTGGCCCCTGCGGTCATGGTGAGTCACTACTACGCCCAGCAAATGAAGCTAGAGCAGCGACCTAGCATCCCCCTGTGGATCGACTCTGGAGGGTTCGCCGCCCTGTTTGAAGGAACCCAAATTCTTGACCGTAGGGGTGTCGGTGTCCTGGAAGTTCCCAACGGAGACCAGGTTGACCTGCTCCATCCAAAAGACGTTCTGACCTTCCAGGAAGACCACGCCGATGTCGCACTCACCCTCGACTTTCCCATTCCCCCTGGCCTCGACGACTCAGAGAACCACCGACGACAACAGCTTACGATCACCAACGCCCTTTGGGCATTGGACAACCGCCGCCGCCCAGACCTGAGACTCTACGCCTGTGTTCAAGCCTGGGATGTCGCCTCGGCCCAAGCCTGTGCCCAAGCCTATCAAGGCAAAGGCTTTGATGGGGTCGCCATCGGTGGGTTAGTCCCTAGAACCAAGCATCCTGACCAGGTGCTCGCCATCGTTCGGGCCGTGCGAGACATCATTGGCGATCTCCCCTTGCACGTTTTGGGATTAGGCAATCCGAAATGGCTGCCGTCGCTCTACGAAGCCGGAGCCGACTCCGTAGACAGCAGTTCCTACGTTCAGTACGCCGCTAACGGCAAGCTCTGGGGCAATCCAAACTTCATTCTTGAGGATCCATCGCCCACGGATCGGCTGCACTTGGCGCTGTGCAACCTGGCCCTGGCGACGGGGAAAACGCTGCCCCTTTCCACCGCCATGCCCATCTTTACCACGCTGCAACTGAGCCAGAAAACGCCTCTCAATTCAGACTAATCACCAAACAACGTCTGGCGGGGCCGAGCAAACCGAGACTGGTCAGGGCTGCTGACGGGCTTGGCGTAGGTCGCCTTGTTCCGGATTTCTAGCATCGCTCCTTCCTCTCGCACCAGGGCCGGAGTAAACGCCTCCCGCTGAGCTAGGAGTTGCTCAAACCTTAGCGCCAGGGGCTGCTCACTTCGCCCATCTAGATAGTGTTGGTAAAAGCAGTCCTCAGCCACTCGCCTGACCGCATGGCCAATCTCATCCGGGATACAGAGGCGATAGGCCGTCAGCAGTTCTCGCCACTGCTCATCGGTAAAGGGGGACGGGTCAGAGGCTCCATGACGGAACGCGGGAAAGTACTTCGCCAGGTGCAGGTAGAAGATATCGTAGCGGGCACCGTCGTGGGGCAAATCAAAGAAAAAGACTTCCGGCAATCGACGCTGTAGCTCAACGGGCAATAGCCCCAGGCGGTTCACGGTGGCCAGGGTCAGCACCGGAGCCGTGTGTTCCTGCATCCAGGTCAATAGCTTCTGAGCCGACTGCTTGGAGGTAATGTCGGTGTCCCAGCCCGCAAAGCCTTTGTCAAAGTCATCGAAGTACAGCACACAGGGGGCCATGGCCTCGGCAGTATCGAGCAGGAACCGAAGGTTGCCCAGACTCTCCGTCGGCGTCGCCCCCCGCAGCCCGTTCCAATCGGCACTCAACAACGGCACCCCCAGTTTCTTGGCGGCCAGCTTTGCACTCAAGGATTTGCCCGTTCCCGGTAGACCCCACAACAACATTCCGTTGGGGAATTTGAGGTTATGCTGGGCCGCTGCGGGGTCAAGCAACGCCGTAATTCGCTCTAACCGGGCATTGAGCAAGTCCAACCCTGCCGCTTCGGGAACGTCGGGTTCACCAATAAACTCCAGCCCTCGACCCCGCAGTTTCGCCACCTTGTAGGTCAAGAGGCGTTGGGCCAGGTCGGTACCCGATGAACTCAACGCCGCTTCACGGGGCACAATGCCATAGAGTTCACCCAGGCTGAGCCCCTGAGCGGCCCGCACGATGGCGTCTAGGTCATCAAAAAAAGCAGGGTCAACGTCCTCCCGATGGGCCAGATCACCTATCGCCTCCCTGACCTGGCCCGACGTCGGGTAGCCAAATTCAAACTGATCCACCATCCCGTGCAGGCCCAGGGGCACCGTGGTTTGTTCTCCCACGAACAGCAAGTAGCAGGCTTGGCCCGATAGCCGCAGTTGCTCAAACACGTTCTGAACCTGGTAGCGATGCTCGGCTATGTCCAGACCTTCGATCACAAAAATGCCTTGGACTGCGGATGGATTAGAGACCAACCAAGCTAGAAACTGAGCCGAGTCGATAGGAGACTCACCCAACGGGGCAGGAGCCGTCTTACATCCAAACGGCATCGCATCAGTAACCTGCTGAATCTGGGCATAGCCTGGGTTCACCAAATAGACCGGAATCTCGC
>NZ_JACJRS010000177.1 GCF_014697375.1 Phormidium sp. FACHB-1136 | reverse complement strand
AACGTATTGCGACTGATCTGCAAGACACGAGCGACGTGGCTCTTGCGCTCACCTCGGTCAACTGCGGCAACGGCCTTTACTCTTAAATCCACACTGTAGGGGGCAGGCATCGGGGTTCAGGGGCGGAAACAACATCCCTATTCTGTCCTAATCAGTCTCCGGGCTGCAATACAGGCAGAACAATTTATTACCGATAGGGTCTAATGCAAAAGGCCGCATCCCAGAAGCCCCATGCCTGATATACCCGTCAACAGCGCCCAAACCAACTTGCCCCAATTAATGGATGAAGTGGCCCAATTCCACAGGCCCAGCCGGATTACCGGGGCCAAGGTCAATGCCGTCCTCCTCTCCGAGGGAGACTGGGCCAGTATTCAAGAAACCCTCTACCTGCTCTCGGTGCCTAATATGCGAGAGTCCATCAAAGCAGGCTTGGCAACACCCATCGAAGACTGCGCTGGAGACCTGGATTGGTGAGTTGGCGACTGGTCTTTACCAAGCGTGAATAATGCTGGATCTAGACTAGCCCCAAGGTAATTGCTGAGGTATGACACGAAATCCTAAACTATCCGGAATTTAGCCCACCTAACCTGGATCTATCGCTAAACTCAAAGCAAACTTAGGGTTCCGGATGATGACTCCAGAGCGCATTGAAACGATTCCGGCCAAGCTAGAGGATGGCACCATCGTTAAGGTACAGGTGGCGGCGGCGGGCGGCAGGCAGGATGTAGCGGGTGGGCAAATTCTCGACCTCAAGGATGTGGGCAAGGCGATTGAGGGGCTGGTGGCCGCTGTGGCTACTCCCATCCACAAGGCGATGCCCTCTAAGGCGACGGTGAAATTTGGCATTGATGTAGCGGTAGAACCGGGGCAGCTCACCGCCATGCTGGTAAAGGGCGGCGGCAATGCGACCCTAGAAATCACCCTAGAGTGGGAGCCAAAAACCTAGGGTATGGCCAATAACCTCTACGAGCTATTGCAGGATTGCACGGTTAAGCTCACGTTGGCTAACGGGGGCTGTGGCACGGGCTTTTTTGTGGCACCGGGCTATGTGTTGACCTGCGAGCACGTTGTGCGGGGGGCGGGGGATGCGCCGATTCAGATGCGGTGGCAGCACAGTCACAACTTTGCCGAGGCCCAGATCGAGCGGATCTTGCCTGATTACGACCTGGCCCTGTTGCGGTTTGATTCTCCCCGCCATGATTTGCCCTGTGTCCAGCTTGATCCAGCGGTGGAACGGACGGATGCGCTCTATCTGTTTGGCTACCCAGAGCGCGACTATCCCGATGGTCGTCCGGCGGATTTTGTGTGCGAGGGGTTGTTTACCGAAAATCAACTGCCCTTGGTGCTGCTGAAACAAGGACAAATGCAGCCGGGAATGAGCGGTTCGGCGTTGCTGAATTGCCGTACGGGAAAGGTTTGCGCCATGGCCAAGCTGTCTCGCGATGGGGGCTATGCCGACCTCGGCGGCGGGGGCATTGCGGCCACGGTGATTCTAGAGCAGTGGCCAGACTTGGTTGAGAAACAGAAGGCGTTTCATCGACAAGATAGTCGCTGGCAGACTTTTGTAGATCGTCTTGATACCCTGCCGCCACCGCCCAAACGTTGCCCCCACAACCTATCCCGCAGCGGCACCAAAACCTTTGTGGGCCGCCAGAAAGACCTCGACCGTGTTCATGCCCAACTGCACGAAACCAGCCGCCTAGCGATTACGGCCCTAAAGGGCATGGGCGGCATTGGCAAAACCGAACTGGCCCTGCAATATGCCTACACCCACTTAAACGCAGAGACCTATCCCGGTGGGATTTGCTGGCTGCAAGCTAGAGATCAAGATGTGGCCAGCCAGATCGTTCGATTTGCAAAAACCGCAGGGATGTCACCCCCCGATGGTGAATTGGCCGATCAGGTGGCCTACGTGTGGGCACAGTGGCCCCTAGCGCCCTCGGCCATGCTGGTTATTTACGACGATGTGGCCGACCTTGCCAATATTCAGCCCTATTTACCACCCCAGACCGAGCAATTTCGAGTCTTGCTAACCACACGGCAGCGCTTCTCCGGCATCAACAACCTGGAGATCGAGGTGCTTAGCCTAGAGGCCGCCCTCGACCTGCTGCGCTCTATTGTGGGGCCAGACCGCATTAACGCTCAGTTGGCCGAAGCCACCGCCCTTTGTACGCGATTAGGTCGCTTGCCCCTAGCGCTAGAACTGGTGGGTCGCTACCTGGAGCTAGACGAAGACCTGACCCTAGCAGAGGTGCAGGCTGAGCTGGATGAAATGCGTACCGATGCCTACGCCCTGCTAAAAGACGAAACCGCAGCCACCATGACGGCAAAGCTGGGGGTAGCCGAAGCCTTTGAACTCAGCCTGCAACGACTAGACGAAGCCAGCCAAACCCTGCTCTCGCTACTGAGCCTATTTGCCGCAACGCCCATTGCCTGGGAGTGGGTGCAAGCCTGTTTGTCCGATGTGCCCACCCCTACCCTGCGGCAGCAGCGCAATAAGCTGCTACAAAACAGTCTGCTTCAGCGCGTCGATCAAGATATCTATCAGCTGCATCCGCTGATTCAAGAATTTTTGCGGGTGCGATTTGCCGACTTAGACAGCACGGCACCGCTGCAACAGAGCTATTGTCAGATGATGGTGCAGGTGGCCCAGGGCATTCCCCAAACCCCCACCCGTGACCAAATTTTGGCGGTAACTCCTGCCATCCCCCACATTGCAGAGGCGGCGACAACCTGGCAGGGGTGGCTAGAGGATGAGTCGTTAGGATGGCCATTTACTGGGCTGGGGCGGTTTTATGAAGGACAGGGAGCCTATGGACAGGCCGAACCGTGGTGGCTGGATCGTTTAGTCGTGGTGCGAAATCGCCTGGGCGACGATCATCCCGATGTGACGACGAGTCTGAACAATCTCGCGGGATTATATCGGTCGCAGGGGCGCTACGGGGAGGCGGAACCCCTCTTCCGCGACGCCCTGACCCTGCGCCAACGGCTGTTGGGCGACGATCATCCCGATGTGACGACGAGTATGAACAATCTCGCGGCTCTCTATGAGTCGCAGGGGCGCTACGGGGAGGCGGAACCCCTCTTCCGCGACGCCCTGACCCTGCGCCAACGGCTGTTGGGCGACGAGCATCCCCATGTGGCACAGAGTCTGAACAATCTCGCGGGATTATATCGGTCGCAGGGGCGCTACGGGGAGGCGGAACCCCTCTTCCGCGACGCCCTGACCCTGTACCAACGGCTGTTGGGCGACGATCATCCCGATGTGGCACAGAGTATGAACAATCTCGCGCTTCTCTATCAGTCGCAGGGGCGCTACGGGGAGGCGGAACCCCTCTTCCGCGACGCCCTGACCCTGCGCCAACGGCTGTTGGGCGACGATCATCCCGATGTCGCCACCAGCCTGAACAATCTCGCGTATCTGTATCAGATGCAGGGGCGCTACGGGGAGGCGGAACCGCTGTATATGCAAGCGCTTACCATTGCGGTGCAACGGTTGGGAGAAGATCACCCCAACACGCAAACGATCTTGGGCAATTTTGCTGACTTCCTGCAATCGGTAGCTGCCGCCAACCAAACCCACCTGCTGTCTAACCACCTCCTCACCCAAGCCCTGCTGGGGCAGATTCAGCCCTAGGGGGTTGCGGCCACATCCCCAGAACCCAGGGTTCTCCAAGAACCCTGGGTTCTTTTCCCGCCAGCATCTCCCTTCTCAGCCCAACCCACGGCCTTGTAAATCGCTATGGGTCGCCTCATAGATGGCCCTGGCCTGTTCCACCGCCCGATGGGCCTCCTCCCAAGTTGGGTCATCATCATCCGTTGGGTAACGGGCCTCCACCGCCCACTCCGTCAGTTCTGCGAGGTCAACAGAACAACGGCTAAGCGCCCAACCCCTGGGTACCAAGTTTTTCAATTCATCCAAATCATGCCGAAAGGGAAACTTAATTTGTGCAAAGATTAGCGCTGCCTTCAAACTCTTCTCCGCCGCTTGCTGCGACAAAAAACAGATATGCCTGGGTTCCACCGCACTTTGCCCCAACAGCGCCACCGCCGCCTTCAAATCCTCTGCGGCATAGCGAAGCCACCGAGCAGACTCAAGGTGGTGTTCAGGCTTGCTCATAGATCACCTTGCCCTCGGTGATGGCCTGGTGCAGCACCGTACCCACAACATAACCCCGACGGGCGATTTCCTCCGTAGTCGTGACGATAATATCCTTACCCATCGGCAAATCGGCCAAACACCGACGCATGGCAATGGCCGCTTGGCGCTTGCTGGCCACCTGGGGCATGACCACCAACAGATCAATATCGCTCTCCGGCGTTGCCCTGCCCGTTGCCTGGGATCCAAATAAGATGATCTGAATCGGCTGAAACTGGGGCACCAGACGCGCCTTGATTGTGTCTAACGCCGCCTGAACATCACGATTCATAGGCATCCTCCAGGCGATAGCTCATAGCCCAACACCAGCCTTGAGGGCTTCCCAAGACACTGTCCCTTCCGTGGCCACAGTCGCCAAAGATTCACGGGCGGCTTGGATATCGGCAGCATCCTCAACCTGCTTAGACTGAAGAAACTGAAGAAAATCCAGCACCTCCACCAGCACAGGTTCAGAGGCTTCCTCGATGGCTTGCATCAGTTGCTCTTTCAAGGTCATAGAATTCTCCCCTGGGCTACAGAGTGCTACTCCAACGAATCTAAGCCTTATTATCGCGTAAGCATCCCAGTTTCTTTCCCTGCGTAGGGCATTGTTCTGCCTAGGTGTGCCAAGATCAATCCATCGCCCTGATAAACCGTTTCGAGCTATCACCATGGAAACCATTGCCATCCAGGTTGATCACGACGTTGCCAAAGCCTATCGCGAAGCCACCCCCACCGAGCAGCGCAAAATTCAGCAGCTTCTCAATACCTGGCTGAAACAAACCATGCAGCATCGCCCCCTAGATGACATCATTCACGATATGCAAACCCAGGCCCAGGCCAGCGGCCTAACCCCCGAAATCCTCAGCGATATTCTGGCCGATGGCTGAGTTGAGGGTGGTCGTGGATACCAATACCTTGGTCATTAGCTCATGACCTCACTGCCCCCAGAAGCCACAATCACAGCTAAAAAGCATGGATCGCCCATCTATCGCTGACTCACCGACAAAATCGTCAGACCAATCACCTCATCGTCGGCATAGCAAATCACAATGTCATTGTCTGTGACTTCGCTATCGGTTGCCGCCACCGCAGGCTGCTGAAAATTGATGGGTAGTGCATTAATGCACGGGACAGAGGAAAATCAGGCTACGCCACCACGATAACCAGGGAGACAAACGCATGGCCATCGAGATGACCTGTCCGACCTGTGGGTCTCACGATATCTCCAAGAACGGCACCAGCCATCGCGGGAAGCAAAATTACAAGTGCCGGGACTGTGGCCGTCAATTTGTG
>NZ_JACJRS010000176.1 GCF_014697375.1 Phormidium sp. FACHB-1136 | reverse complement strand
AAGACAAAGCCGACCGCAAAACGTACTACAGCGGCAAGAAAAAGACCCATACGGTCAAGAACCTGATTGTCCCTGACCGGGGGGGCAAGGTGCGCTATCTCAGTGATACCGATGAAGGGAAAAAACACGACAAAGCCATTGCTGACGAGGAGGAGTTGAGGTTTCCCTCCGGCAGTACGGTGTGGCAGGATGGCGGGTTCCAAGGGTTTACCCCAGCGGGCGTGACGATTCAGCAGCCGAAGAAGACGCCCCGAAATGGGTCTCTCACCGCGATTGATCCGTTGAACAACCAAAGCATTTCCAGTCTTCGCGTCGAAGTGGAGCATCATATTGGCGGTATCAAACGGTGTCAAATTCTAGTGCAACCGTTTCGGAATTGGGCTGACCATTATGTGGACGATGTGATGGAAACCGCCTGCGGGTTGCATAATTTCCGGCTGACACACCGGGCGAAGAAAGGGAACCCTCTCGGTCAAGCCGCTTAATCACAATCAACGGGGGGAAATGCTGATTGATACCGTTTTTTCTCCTAATTTCCGATAAAGTCTAATAACGTGAGCCGTCCGCCTGATCAAATTTGCCCTACACAATGGCCCACTGTACTTAATGGTTAAGCTGAGAAATCACCCGGTTACGCCCCTGTTGCTTAGCTTGATAAAGAGCACGATCAGCAGTTAGGGTCAACGATGTTGGACTAACGTTCAGATTAGGAACCTGACACGTAGCACCAATGCTAATCGTGACATAATCATCAACTATTGAATTGGTGTGATCAATCTTTAAATGTTGAATAGCTATTAAGATCGTCTCTGCGATATGCATAGCGCCGTCTAGCTTAGTTTCTGGCAAAACTAAGGCAAACTCTTCCCCGCCATAGCGAGCGACCAAATCCCGTGGGCGATGAACCTGAGTATGTAGCGTGTTAGCAATCACCTGTAAACACTGATCCCCTGCCTGATGTCCATAGGTGTCGTTATAGTATTTGAAGTAGTCTACATCGCACAGCAAGAGAGATAGGGAATCCCCTGTTCTAGCAAGTGCCTTCCACTCCTGGTCTAGGTATTCATCAAAGCACCGACGATTGGCTAGCTTCGTTAGGCCATCGGTAGCAGCCTGATGGGTCATCATGAGTAGCTTGTCGTAGAGAATTTCCTCAACGGCGTCTCCGTGGATGTTGCTAGTTTCTAATAGGATTTCTAGATCCGCCTTGTCTTGGGCTAGGATCTGTAAAACCTCTCGAAGAGCCACTTCAGCTTGCTGTCGTTCAATGATGGCAGATTTGAGATGTAAATTTAGGTGGTAGAGCTGTTTTTCAATCGTATCACTGTGGTTAGTAACGGTCTCCAGAAGACATTCTAAATCAGCATTATCTTGCAGGAGTCTAGTCACTTCTTGCCGCAGTTCAATTAATTCAAAATCTAAGTTATCTATGATGTTGCACCACACAAATCCCACAGATGACTGTTAGAATCTAACGAAATAATAAGGTGTATTTTAAGGACGATTTTAAGTTTAGCTGTCAAGTTGCAATATCAAATAGTTGGGCCTCACGGTTTAAGGCCATTTTACTTTTGTTTTAAGACAATCAGCGTAATGTCGTCGTGGACAATTTGATTGTCAATGTGGTTCTGCAAGTCTATAACAATCGCCTGACAGATATCATAGGCTGAAGCTTGATGGTTGGACTGGATGACGTTAGCTAGTCTTGGTAGGCCATAAAATTTTCGATTCGGGCTTTCAGCTTCGGTAATGCCATCGGTGTAGAGAACAGCGGCATCTCCAGGAAATAAATCAATATGCTGCTGGGCAACAAATTCAGTAATGTCGTTAATTAATCCGATGGGAAAGCCGAGATCAATGGTATCAATTCGTTCCAAGTCACCATTTTTACGCACAACAATCATTTCTTCATGTTGGCCACTAAGGGAAATGTGACCATCCTGATAATCTAGCAGCATTAGCGATAGGTTCTTGTCCGTATCCATTCGCTGAACATTTTCATAAATCACTTGGTTTAAAGTATTCAATACCTTCACGGGATCATGCTCATTCGCTATGAGCAAGGTTCGCACAGCGGTTTGCACCATAATCATCAATACACCGCTTTCTAAACCATGCCCTGTAACATCACCAATACCAATTCTGACCAGGCCATCCTGATGGGTTAATACGTCATAGTAGTCTCCGCCTACCTCATTGGCTGCTTGCATAAAGCCTGCAATGTCTAAGCCTGGAATTTGTTGAAGTTCCTGCTCCTTCGGTAAGATCATTTCTTGAAGTATACGAGCAATGTCTAGCTCGGCACTCATTCTAAGGTTGTCTTCCTTTAATTGAGTATTGAGAACGAGAATCTGTTGGCTTGCAGCCTCTAGATCCTTAGTTCTATCTTTCACCCGATTTTCTAAATCCTCATTAGTAGACTGAAGTTCAGCAAAAACATCCTGTAACTGAGAGGCCATGCTATTAAACGCGCCAGCCAAAATACCTAACTCATCTTTACGATGAATATCAATGTCTTGATCGAAGTTGCCTTGGGCTAAGTCAATGGCTGCGTCTTTAAGCTGTAGGATAGGACGAGTAATCCATCTAGAGGTTACTAATCCTACTAACACTGAACCTAATAGAGCTAAGATACAGAGAATGAAAGTATGTCGCTGATTCCGCAGTATCTCTGCCATAAAATCTGACTCTGGAATGGCTACAATAACGAGCCAGCGTAGGTCATAGGCATCATGAAAGGGAGAGACCTGCACAAATATCCGTTGCCCCGTTTCATCCTTAAAGCTAAGTTGCTGTATCTCAGTAATCTGAGTAGGGGATGAAAACTCCTCCGTCAGAAAAGTAGATGCCTCTCGAATGAGTGCATTCTCACTTTCTTCAGGTTTAATTTTTTCTGCTTGATTATTCGCCCTACGAAAAGGCATTTTATCAGCAGAACTAGCCACTAACATGCCAGAACTTTCAACGATAAATACTTGCCCCGTTTTACCAATATTGAGTGACTCTAAAAACTCACTCAATAGCGACAGGTTGAGGCGAGTTTGGAGAACACCCTGCAACTGCCCTCGTCCATCGTAGACAGGTTCTACGGCAGAGATGACGAGCATGGGATCGGTTATATGGGGGAAAACGTCACTCCACGTCGCTCGCCCAGCAACGACGGCAGCCTCATACTGAGGGCGAGTTCGAGGATCATAATTGGACGTTCTTTTGAGTAGCTCCATAGGACGCCCCTCATTGTCTAGCCCATATTGTTCGTAGGCGAATAAATTACGCTGGTTGGCCACATTGAGGACAAGGGAACCGTTCTCATTCCTGCCGACCCCAACGAATTCCCCCTGCTCGGTGGCCCAGTTAATCGCCCCCACGCCAGGGAAAACCTGAAGCTGATGCCAGAGATGCTGTGTCCAGGCTTCCTGATCATCCATGGGCAACCAGGCCCGGTCAATCACTTCCCGGTTGAGCTGGTTAATTTGAGGGGGGGTAGCTAAGTAGGTTTGTAAATTTTGGTTAACGCGAGCCGTGATCTCCTCTCGTAATTGAGTGGCTACGTCATTCACGCTACGTTGTCCACTGCGAAAGGAGAGATAGCCCGTTAAGCTCACGGCAACGACGACCTGTATCACAAACGGTACAATAATTAACGTTTGAATAGATCCGTAGGCCGAGTTGTTAATTAACTGTTGCAGTTTACTGTGGGCAATCTGGGTTTTCATGCTGTACCCTTTGGCAAGATAGCGTTCAGCATTCACAGGCTGAGAGTCAGGGTATGCTGGCTTGCCTTCCATGGCACAACCTTCAGACTTTAGAAAAGCTAATCCTTTATATGCCTGCTTGCCAAGATAAATATTTCAGGTCAGTGAATTACGATGATTAACAAGTGTTTTTAAATCTTTCGATCAACTGACATAACACACGAATATAATGTAATTATACTGATTACAGTACGGTTGTCAATCTAGTAATTCTACGGTAATCCTGATCTAGGGCGTCAAGAACCATGGATTTTCCAAGGTCTTATGATACGCATATGCAACTATTATTTAAATTGTTTTAGATGGGCAACAAAACTCAATTCCTGTACAAGGTTTTTAGTCTTTGCGAAAGTCATTCTCATTCAAGTCTTAACTTTATTGAAGAGGTGTCGCCATGTTGGCCGAAGAACTTCTGGAGCAATATGCTATTGGGCTACGTGAATTTAAGGGAACTAACTTAAGTCATATTTCTCTTCAAAACTCTGTTTTAATCTCGATTGATTGCGATCAGTCTAATCTTCAGAGTGCCAATCTTAGCGAAGCTAATCTGATTGATAGTTCATTTATTCAAGCCAATCTAAGTTATGCTGACTTGCGAAAATGTAAACTATTAAACAGTAATTTATTCTTGGCTTCCCTCAATCAAGCCAATCTCTCTGAAGCAAATCTAGTGGGTGCTAACTTGCGTGGTGCTAATTTAGCAAATGCAGATATGAGTGGTGCATACTTAGCTGGAGCCAATCTTTCTGAGGCTGATTTAAGGGGAGCTAATTTATCTCGTGCAAATCTGAAAGGTGCTAATTTGCAGCGTGCCAACCTTTCAGAGGCTAACCTCTTTGAAACGACTTTGAATGGCGCTGACTTATTTGAAGCCATCTTACCCAGCGACCTATCTAAGCCCTGGCTAAGGTTAAACTCCGGTTCACAGGATGAAATCTTTGGAACGTTTCTAGAAGACCTACCTAAAGCAGAGGAATATTTATCTATTTCCTTTTCTCCTGGCTCTATTCCCTTACAACAGCGCTGGCGAAATAATGGATTATCGGCTGATTTTATGGCCGACTATTTTTCGACGTTCTTCCTTGAAGGTGAGAAAGAAGATGCCCTAGTCAACCTTCGGGATGAGATCAGGAGTGCGGTTAGCTTTATTGCTAATGAGCTGCTTGAGAATGCCATGAAATTTAGTAATAAACTGGCATTCAATGATACCAAAATTCAATTATTTCTATATCCTGACAATTTAATATTTTTATCTACGAATCCAATTAATTTATCGACTAAAGCAAAATTTCAATCTTTCATTGAAGAACTGATAGACTCTGATCCTAGCGATCTCTATATTCTTCGACTTGAACATAATGCTGAAAATGACGAGTCGGACGGATCCGGCTTAGGTCTACTTACGATGCTGAATGATTACTCTGCACAGTTAGGCTGGCGGTTTTCATCTTCTCTCCATGACTCCAATCAAATTACTGTTCAAACGATGGTTCAGCTTATGGTTTAAAATCTCCACTTCTAAAGCTAATAAAATTACTGGCTGCAAGTCTAGAAAGCCACAAAAAAGACATCCATTGAATGATGTTGAGACTCATCCCCTTTGAAAAAAAAATCGAGCTTTTTGAGGAATTGAATTTATGGAAGTGAAGTCCGAGGACTACGTCGTTATTTATGATGCCGAGGTAGAAACCATATATTTTCAAGGCATCTTATACCAATCCGGCATGAAGTTGAGCATAATAGGGGATGACGTTTGAGAGGGTAGAGAGGATGGCCCGCCCCTTCGTGATTGAGGTTGCTGAAAGCGAAACCTTTCTG
>NZ_JACJRS010000175.1 GCF_014697375.1 Phormidium sp. FACHB-1136 | reverse complement strand
AAGCAGCCCTTAACCCTTGATAAACAAGGCATTCAGGACGCTACCCCTACCGTTTGCGCCCCCCATTCAACCCCCATATCTAGGGTCGTCCAGAATTTTTTTTCGAGGAATTTTGGATTTTTTGACCCCTTAGCCGCCTCTGAAACAGCGAAAACCCTTGTATATCAAGGGGTTTCGGGCATCACAAAAAACTTTAATTAAGGTGTTGACACCCCTGGTTCATTTCGCTATATTGATAAAGCGCCTGAGGGAAACGCGCTGAACGCGCTGCTCCTGAGGGAACTGCAAGAGAACCTCGACAATTACATAGCTTAGAAACAAAGCCAAGGTTCCTGTCAATGAAATTGGACTAATGATAGCTTAAGGGCTGTCGGAAGTCAAGGATAAGACAGAACGGATACTGAGGTATCCGGGATTTGAACATCCGACTCTAATCTCATGGAGTCACTTGAGGTTAGTTCCTACGGGGATTGACCACTAACATGGAGAGTTTGATCCTGGCTCAGGATGAACGCTGGCGGCGTGCTTAACACATGCAAGTCGAACGAAGTCTTCGGACTTAGTGGCGGACGGGTGAGTAACGCGTGAGGATCTGCCTTCAGGTCGGGGACAACCACTGGAAACGGTGGCTAATACCCGATGTGCCGAGAGGTGAAAGGTTAACTGCCTGAAGATGAACTCGCGTCTGATTAGCTAGTTGGTGAGGTAAAGGCTCACCAAGGCGACGATCAGTAGCTGGTCTAAGAGGATGATCAGCCACACTGGGACTGAGACACGGCCCAGACTCCTACGGGAGGCAGCAGTGGGGAATTTTCCGCAATGGGCGAAAGCCTGACGGAGCAACGCCGCGTGAGGGAGGAAGGCCTTAGGGTTGTAAACCTCTTTTCTCTGGGAAGAAGATCTGACGGTACCAGAGGAATAAGCCTCGGCTAACTCCGTGCCAGCAGCCGCGGTAAGACGGAGGAGGCAAGCGTTATCCGGAATTATTGGGCGTAAAGCGTCCGCAGGCGGCTTTTTAAGTCTGTTGTTAAAGCCCACAGCTCAACTGTGGATCGGCAATGGAAACTGGAGAGCTTGAGTGTGGTAGGGGTAGAGGGAATTCCCGGTGTAGCGGTGAAATGCGTAGATATCGGGAAGAACACCAGTGGCGAAGGCGCTCTACTGGGCCACAACTGACGCTGAGGGACGAAAGCTAGGGGAGCGAAAGGGATTAGATACCCCTGTAGTCCTAGCTGTAAACGATGGATACTAGGTGTTGCGCGTATCGACCCGTGCAGTACCGTAGCTAACGCGTTAAGTATCCCGCCTGGGGAGTACGCACGCAAGTGTGAAACTCAAAGGAATTGACGGGGGCCCGCACAAGCGGTGGAGGATGTGGTTTAATTCGATGCAACGCGAAGAACCTTACCAAGGCTTGACATGTCGCGAATCTTTCAGAGATGAGAGAGTGCCTTCGGGAGCGCGAACACAGGTGGTGCATGGCTGTCGTCAGCTCGTGTCGTGAGATGTTGGGTTAAGTCCCGCAACGAGCGCAACCCTCGTTTTTAGTTGCCATCATTCAGTTGGGCACTCTAGAGAGACTGCCGTGGACAACACGGAGGAAGGTGGGGACGACGTCAAGTCATCATGCCCCTTACGTCTTGGGCTACACACGTCCTACAATGCTACGGACAGAGGGCAGCAAGTCAGCGATGACAAGCAAATCCCATAAACCGTAGCTCAGTTCAGATTGCAGGCTGCAACTCGCCTGCATGAAGGCGGAATCGCTAGTAATCGCAGGTCAGCATACTGCGGTGAATACGTTCCCGGGCCTTGTACACACCGCCCGTCACACCATGGGAGTTGGCCACGCCCGAAGTCGTTACTCTAACCGTTCGCGGAGGAGGGCGCCGAAGGCAGGGCTGATGACTGGGGTGAAGTCGTAACAAGGTAGCCGTACCGGAAGGTGTGGCTGGATCACCTCCTTTTAGGGGGACCTACCCTTGATAACTCCGAACACTTTTTATTAGGAGTATCGAGCGGTCACTCTAGGTCGTTCAGGAACTTGAGCGGAATTTCTAAGCTATGGTTGAGGTTTCTTTTTCATCTTTAGTTTGTCCTTAGTGACCAGCTAGTAAGAGATGAGGAAAAACACTTAAGGGCTATTAGCTCAGGTGGTTAGAGCGCACCCCTGATAAGGGTGAGGTCCCTGGTTCGAGTCCAGGATGGCCCACTGCGTGGGGGTTTAGCTCAGTTGGTAGAGCGCCTGCTTTGCAAGCAGGATGTCAGCGGTTCGAGTCCGCTAACCTCCACTGAGAGCAAGCATTCAGCACAGTATGTCTTGATTGAGTTAATCAATGATGTAGTCTGCTGGGTGAGAGCCTAGCAAAGAACCTTGAAAACTGCATAGTTAGAGAAGTGTAAGGTAGTACACACAGATATTGAGTCGAGAGAAAAGCGCGATTCCAATCTGTTACTGAGCTTGAAAGAGTGAGGTAATGGTGAGGACAAGGTCAAGCTACAACGGGCTCACGGTGGATACCTAGGCACGCAGAGGCGAAGAAGGACGTGGTTACCGACGATACGCCTCGGGGAGCCGGAAGCAGGCATTGATCCGAGGATTTCCGAATGGGGCAACCCTATATACGGCCACCTGAATCCATAGGGTGGCGCGAGCGAACCCGGCGAACTGAAACATCTTAGTAGCCGGAGGAAGAGAAAGAAAACTCGATTCCCATAGTAGCGGCGAGCGAAGTGGGAAGAGCCTAAACCAGGGGTTTTTACCTCTGGGGTTGTGGGACAGCGACATGGAATCTAGCGACTAGACGAAGCATTGGAATGATGCACCAGAGAAGGTAAAAGTCCTGTAGTCGAAAGTTTAAGGATACTAGCTGAATCCCGAGTAGCACGGGGCACGAGAAATCCCGTGTGAATCATCGAGGACCACCTCGAAAGGCTAAATACTCCTGCGTGACCGATAGTGAACCAGTACCGCGAGGGAAAGGTGAAAAGAACCCCGGGAGGGGAGTGAAATAGAACATGAAACCGTGAGCCTACAAGCAGTTAAAGCCCGATTAAACGGGTGATAGCGTGCCTGTTGAAGAATGAGCCGGCGACTTATAGGCACTGGCAGGTTAAGTCGGGAATGACGAAGCCAAAGGGAAACCGAGTCTGAAAAGGGCGATAGTCAGTGTTTATAGACCCGAACCCGGGTGATCTAACCATGGCCAGGATGAAGCTTGGGTGATACCAAGTGGAGGTCCGAACCGACCACCGTTGAAAAGGTGGCGGATGAGCTGTGGTTAGGGGTGAAATGCCAATCGAACCCGGAGCTAGCTGGTTCTCCTCGAAATGTGTTGAGGCACAGCGGTTGTGATTATAGCTGGGGGGTAAAGCACTGTTTCGGTGCGGGCTGCGAGAGCGGTACCAAATCGAGACAAACTCAGAATACCCAGTGTACACACAGCCAGTCAGACGGTGGGGGATAAGCTTCATCGTCGAAAGGGAAACAGCCCAGACCACCAGCTAAGGTCCCCAAATGGATGCTAAGTGATAAAGGAGGTGGGATTGCAGAGACAACCAGGAGGTTTGCCTAGAAGCAGCCATCCTTAAAAGAGTGCGTAATAGCTCACTGGTCAAGCGATCCTGCGCCGAAAATGAACGGGGCTAAGCATCCTACCGAAGCTGTGGACTTGTACTTGTACAAGTGGTAGAGGAGCGTTCTATGCGAGTTGAAGCGTTAGCGAGAGCAGGCGTGGATTGCATAGAAGTGAGAATGTCGGCTTGAGTAGCGAAAATGTGGGTGAGAATCCCACACCCCGAAATCCCAAGGGTTCCTCCGGAAGGCTCGTCCGCGGAGGGTTAGTCGGGACCTAAGGCGAGGCCGAAAGGCGTAGTCGATGGATAACAGGTTAATATTCCTGTACCTGATTTGGATTGTGGCGGGGGACGGAGAAGGCTAAGACAGCCGGGTAATGGTAGTCCCGGTTTAAGTGTCCGAGGTGATGAGAGACGGCGAAAACGTCTTGAGCTGAGGCATGAGTACGACCCGCTACGGCGGGGAAGTGTCTGACGTCAGGCTTCCAAGAAAAGCCCGAACCACGTTAATTCAAATGAGCCCGTACCCTAAACCGACACAGGTGGGAAGGTAGAGTATACCCAGGGGCGCGAGATAACTCTCTCTAAGGAACTCGGCAAAATGGCCCCGTAACTTCGGGAGAAGGGGTGCCACTGAAAGGTGGCCGCAGTGAAGAGTCCCAGGCGACTGTTTACCAAAAACACAGGTCTCCGCTAAGTCGCAAGACGATGTATGGGGGCTGACGCCTGCCCAGTGCCGGAAGGTTAAGGAAGTTGGTCAGGTTCTTCGGAACTGAAGCTAGCGACTGAAGCCCCGGTGAACGGCGGCCGTAACTATAACGGTCCTAAGGTAGCGAAATTCCTTGTCGGGTAAGTTCCGACCCGCACGAAAGGCGTAACGATCTGGGAGCTGTCTCGGAGAGAGGCTCGGCGAAATAGGAATGTCTGTGAAGATACGGACTACCTGCACCCGGACAGAAAGACCCTATGAAGCTTTACTGTAGCTTGGTATTGGGTTCGGGCTTGTCATGCGCAGGATAGGTGGGAGACTATGAAGCAGTCCTTGTGGGGGTTGTGGAGTCACCGGTGAGATACCACTCTTGACAGGCTAGAATTCTAACGTTGACCCGTTATCCGGGCAGCGGACAGTATCAGGTGGGCAGTTTGACTGGGGCGGTCGCCTCCTAAATGGTAACGGAGGCGCGCAAAGGTTCTCTCAGGCTGGTTGGAAATCAGCCCTCGAGTGTAAAGGCATAAGAGAGCTTGACTGCAAGACTGACAAGTCGAGCAGGTACGAAAGTAGGCCTTAGTGATCCGACGGTTCCGCGTGGAAGGGCCGTCGCTCAACGGATAAAAGTTACTCTAGGGATAACAGGCTGATCTCCCCCAAGAGTTCACATCGACGGGGAGGTTTGGCACCTCGATGTCGGCTCATCGCAACCTGGGGCTGTAGTCGGTCCCAAGGGTTGGGCTGTTCGCCCATTAAAGCGGTACGTGAGCTGGGTTCAGAACGTCGTGAGACAGTTCGGTCCATATCCGGTGCAGGCGTAGGAACATTGAGAGGAGTCTTCCTTAGTACGAGAGGACCGGGAAGAACGCACCGCTGGTGTACCTGTTATCGTGCCAACGGTAAACGCAGGGTAGCCAAGTGCGGAGAGGATAACCGCTGAAAGCATCTAAGTGGGAAGCCCACCTCAAGATGAGTGTTCCCATGGCATAAGCCAGTAAGGTCACGGGTAGACCACCCGTTGATAGGTTCTAGATGGAAGTCCAGTAATGGATGCAGTCGAGGAATACTAACAGACCGAGGGCTTGACCTTATCTCATTCGCAGCACTTAGACTCATTCCCTGAGTGTCATCAACACATTTCTCTAACGTGTAGTCCAAGGACATAACCAACATTTCACCTTTCCTGGTGTTTATGGCGGTGTGGAACCACTCTGACCCATCCCGAACTCAGACGTGAAACGCACCTGCGGCGAAGATAGTGAGGGGGTTGCCCCTCGTCAAAATAGCTCAATGCCAGGGTATTA
>NZ_JACJRS010000174.1 GCF_014697375.1 Phormidium sp. FACHB-1136 | reverse complement strand
CTGACTTGAACAAAATTGAGAAGTTTTGGGCACGGATCAAGCACTACGTGCGAAAGACCTTGCACCAGTTTGACACCTTGTGGGATGCCCTCGACAATGCCTTCCGCGTATTGTCCTAACCTGCCTGCGGGCTGCTATAGGCTTGCAGATGGACTACGACCTTGACGTTGCCGAAGACGAGATCGGTGATCGTCTCAACCAAGAAGTGGTCGCCCTGGAATCGTAAACCAAAGCCTCAGAGTTCACCCATCAAGCCTCAGGGGCACGGCCTTCCCTAGCCAGGAACGTTTCCAGGTCGTTTAGTGGGTCATCTAGAGTTGGACAGAGTTGGAAGTCTGCTTGGCCAAAAACTAGGGATCTAACAGGCCAGCGGGGGGGGTTAGGTAGAGACAGCCCTGGGCTAGATCTACATCGGGCACAATGGCGGTGACGAAGGGCACCAACACCTTGCGGGGTTTGGGGTTGGGGCGGGCCGACTCCTGGGAATCGGGTGCATTGGGATTGGGCACATTAGGGCCGCTGGGGTGGAGGGTGACCTCTAGCAGGTCGTTTCCGGCTTCGTAGAGGTCGGTGACGAGACCCACCTCGGCTCCGGTGGCCTGGAGAATCACCCGCAGGCCGATCAGGTCGGCGGCGTAGAATTCGCCTTCCTCCAGGTCGGGTCGATCCTGGGCGGGCACCAGCAGGGCACAGCCGCGCAGGGTTTCGGCCTGGGTGCGGTCGTCAATGCCGTCCAGCTTCACCACGTAGAGTCCCTTGCCCTCCAGGTAGCGGCCCTGCACCAGGGTAATGGGTTCTGGCGTGTTGCCCTGGGGACGTTGCAGCCAGCGTGGCCCTGGTTCTAGGAACCGTTCCGGAAAGTCGCTGCTGGGGTAGATGCGGATCTCGCCGCGCACGCCCTGGGGAGCGACGATGCGGCCAATTTCAAGCCAATCGGTGTCTGTCATGGGGATGTCCTAGGCCGTAGCCATGGTAGCGGGGACATTGGCATACAGTTCATCCACCACCTGGGCCAAGCGCTCGGTGGCGGTGGTCAGTTCCGTGGCGCTGGCGGTGAGGCTGATCCGCAGGCATTGGCGGGTGTGGGGCCAATCCTCCCGCAGGCCAGGGAAGAAGGGATTTCCGGGTACCACAATCACCCCTTCCTGTTTGAGTCGCTGATAGAGGTTTTGGTCGGTGATGGGCAGGTGGTCGAACCAAATCCAGGCAAAAATGGCCCCCTCCCCCCGATGCAGATACCAGGGCACCGACCGGGGCATGGCCGCTTCCAAGGCCGCTTCCAGCACCGCAAACTTGTCTTGGTAGTAGGGGCGGATCACCCGTTCCGAAATGTCCGCCAGGGCACCGGAGGCAATGGCACGGGCGGCAATGGCCTGTCCATAGCGGGAGGAGTGGATACAGAAATTGGTTTGAAAGCATTCCAGCACCTCAATCAGGGCCGGATCGCCAATGGCTACCCCCACCCGTTCCCCCGGCAGACCCGCTTTCGACAGGCTCATGCAGTGGAGAATGTTGTCCCCAAAGATGGGGGTCATCTCCGTAAAATTCAAGGCCGGGAAGGGCGGGGCATAGGCGGAATCGATCAGCACGGGCACTTGGTGAACGGCGGCGAGATCGGCAATTTGGCGCACCTCGTCATCGCTGATCACGTTGCCCGTGGGGTTGCAGGGGCGGGAAAATAGCACAAAGCCCGTATCCGCTGTAACCTGTACCTGGCTGAAATCAGGCCGATACTTAAACCGATGCCCCGCCTCATCCACCTCCAGGGTGGGACGGTACGCCTTCACCGCCTCCGGCACCAGGGAAATGCCGCCATAGCCCGTGTAGTCGGGGCTGAGGGGTAGCACAATCTCCTTCATCTGGCCGCTGCGAGTATAGCCGCCCAGGGCATTGGCCGCCAGGAAATAAAGCGCCTGACTGCCGGGGGTAATCAACACATGGCGATGGGTGAGGGATAGCCCGTAGCGCTGATTGAAGTCGTTACAGATCGCCTCCACCAGTGGCCCATAGCCCTGGCTGGTGCCGTAGCGACAGACCACCTCGCCATACTCTGGGCTGTTGAGTAAGTCCTGGGTGCAGTCTCGCCAAAGCTGCTCCACCTCCGGCAAAATCACCGGATTTCCCGCGCTCAAGTTGATAAACTCTCGCCCCTGCCCCGCCCTCAGGGTTTCGATAATGTCCTTCATAATGGCGCGAACCCCCGTCAGATGGGACATTGCTTCGCCAAATTGGGTTAGGGCAGGCAGCATGGGCATTCAACCAAGGGGGCAGGGCCGCAAAAAATATCCCCCTACTATATCAATCCCCCGTACGGGCGCACCGCCTTTCCCCCGCCCCTAGATTGGGCCTAGGGGGTGCATGGCTTCGCCAACGCGAGGTCTCGCTTTAGCGTTATGCAGCCTACGGTTGGGTGTGTGGGGATTGGGGGGGTGTCCTTCGGGTTGGGGGCTAGTCGCTGTGGACGGTGTGGATTTTGATGAAGTTGGTGCCCTGGGAGATTTTGGCCGGGATGCCGCCCATAACCAGCAGCTTATCCCCTGGTTTGACTAGATTACGTTGCTTTAAGCTGGTTTCGGCGGTTTCGGCCATGGCTTCAAAGGTGGGCGGCGGCGAGTCGATCAGCAGGGGATGGACGCCCCAGATCAGGTTCATGTGGTGGTAGACCTTGTCGTTGGGGGTGAAGGCCACCACGGGCGCTTTGGGCCGCTCGCTGGAGGCAATTTTGGCGGTATATCCGGTTTCGGTGAAGCAGACGATGGCCCGTAGATTGAGGGTGCTGTCGATGACGTTGAGGGCTTCGCCGAGGGCGTGGGTTTCGTCGTCTTTGAAGGCGGGGGTATTGATAAAGCCCAGTTCTGGCTCGATGTCGCGAGCAATGCGGGCCAACATTTGCACGGCCTGCACCGGGAAGGAACCCACAGCGGATTCCCCGGACAGCATCACGGCATCGGTGCCGTCGATGATGGCGTTGGCCACGTCGCTGGCCTCGGCGCGGGTGGGGCGGGGATTGTGGATCATGCTCTCCAGCATTTGGGTGGCGGTGATGACGGGAATATTGCGCTCCTTACATGCCCGAATAATTCGCTTTTGCAGCAGGGGCACCCGCTCGGCCCGCATTTCTACCCCTAGGTCGCCCCGTGCCACCATGATGGCATCCACCACCGAGAGAATTTCCTCTAGGTTGCGGATGGCCTGGGGTTTTTCAATTTTAGCCAGTACGGGGATGTCCTCGCCGCCCTTGGCCGCCAGCAGCGCCTTCAGGGCCAGGATATCCGCCGCCTGTCGCACAAAACTGAGGGAGATAATATCCACCCCCTGGGCCACACCAAACTCCACGTCCTGCTTATCTTTTTCGGTGAGGGAGGGCAGTTGCAGGTTCAGGTCGGGTAGGTTCACCCCTTTACGACTTTTGAGCGGCCCTCCCTGGATGATGCGACAGGTGATCGTGGGCGGTGCCACGTCCTCCACCTCCAGTTCTAGCAGGCCGTCATCCAGCAACACCTGCATCCCCGGTTTGGCTTCCTCGGCCAGGTAGGGGTAGTCAATGCCAACGCTGCCAGGGAAATTCTCCGCCTCCGCCAGGGGCACCAAATCTACGGTCAGCCCCTCCTGGAGGTGAATGGCCCCATCGGGCAGGTGACCGACGCGAATTTTGGGGCCTTGCAGGTCTTGCAGCAGGGTGATGGGCGTATCGTGCTCCGTCGAAACCTCCCTCAGTAGGGCGATCATGCGGGCGTGGTCTTCGTAGCTGCCGTGGGAAAAGTTGAGGCGGGCCACGTTCATCCCCGCTTCGATCATGCGCTTGAGGGTGGCCTTGGAACTACTGGCGGGGCCAATGGTGGCAACAATTTTGGTGCGGCGACTAAACGGATCCATAACCAAGGACAAGATGCGACAAAGTGCCCTCAGTATACGCACAGTTTTCTGAATGGTCATGTAGTCTTGGCATCATTCCCGCCGGAAGGATGGTTAGACCAGCCCTGCAAAAAGGTTTCTACGTCACTTCCGGCCATGGGCTTAGCGATGTAGTAGCCCTGGCCATAGGTACAGCCTAATGCCTGAAGGATTTGCCATTGGACTAGCGTTTCGACCCCCTCGGCAATGGCGGTCATCCCAAGACTATGGGCCAGGGCGAGGATCGACTGCACCATGGCCACGCCGCGAGGGTCATCCTCCAGGCGATTGGTGAAGGATCGGTCGATTTTGAGAATCTGCACCGGGAAGCGATGCACCATGCTGAGGGAGGAATATCCGGTACCAAAGTCGTCAATGCAGATTTGTAGCCCCCGTTCCTGGAGATCGGCCAGGAGGGATTCGGCGGTTTTGGGATTTTCGATCAGGGCGCTCTCGGTAATTTCCAGGCGCAGGTCGTGGTAGCTGAGGTCGGCGGCGGTGAGGGCATCGTCGATACTGGCGATCAAATTGGGGTTGGCGAACTGCTTCACCGATAGGTTCACGCTCATCCTTAGCGCCGCCGCCTGGGGGAGGCGCTGCCGCCACCGCTGCAACTGCTGACAGGCGGTTTTCTGCGTCCATTCGCCAATGGAGAGAATCAGCCCGGTTTCCTCCGCCAGGGGAATGAAGGTGTTGGGAGAAATCACCCCCCAGCGAGGATGGTGCCACCGTACCAGAGCCTCGAACCCCACTACCTGGGCGCGGTGCAAGTCCACAATGGGCTGATATTCCAGCACCAGTTCCTGCCGCTCTAGGGCACGTTGCAGATCGTTCTCTAGGGTGAGCTGGGTGGCCACCTGCTCATACATTTGTGGGTCGAACAGGGCCGATTGCCCCCGGCCATTGTGCTTGGCTTGGTACATGGCGGTGTCGGCATCGCGGAGAAAGTCCACGGCTTCCACCGAACCCGTCAGATTCGAGGACACTCCCACGCTGGCACTGATAAATACCTCCCGCCCCTCCAGCAGCACCGGAACTTGCAGCACCTCATGGATGCGCTGGGCCACGGCCACGGGTTCCTCTAGGTTGGCGATGTTGTTAATTAAAATGGCGAATTCATCCCCCCCGAGGCGGGCCACGAGGTCGCCCTCCCGCACCACCGACCCCAGCCGATGGGCGCATTCAATCAGGAGTTGATCGCCCACCAGATGGCCGAGGCTGTCATTAATCACCTTAAAGCGATCCAGGTCGATGAACAGTACCGCAAAGGCAGAGTTAGGGTCGATTCTCCCCCCTTGCACCGCCGTATTGAGTTGTTCCATGAAGTAGGCGCGGTTCGGAATCCCCGTCAGGGGGTCATGGAGGGCTTCGTAGGCAAGGCGGTCTTCAATTTGCTTGCGCTCGGTGATGTCGGTGAGGGTACCCACCAGGCCAATAATCTTGCCATCCTCGTTGCGCTGGGGGCGACCTAACAACTGCACCACCCGCCGCACCCCATCAGGACGGCGGATACTGCCCTCCAGGTTGAGCGCCTGCCCATCCACACAGGCCATGGCAAAGTGGTACTGCCACTGATGATGGTCGCCATCTTCTAGGGCCGCGAGCTGATCCTCTAGGGTCAGAGGGCAGGCATGGGGTTCTAGACCACTGGACAGTCATAAGTTCTGGACAGGGGTACTAAGTTACTAAGCTTTGGGAGACCTGAGGGGGCAAGGGGTTAAGCTTAGCGGCGATGAATTTAGGCAAAAGTAGAG
>NZ_JACJRS010000173.1 GCF_014697375.1 Phormidium sp. FACHB-1136 | reverse complement strand
AGACGCACCACCCCTGTCCACAGTCCGGTCTGGCCCCCGCCAAAGACTTCAATCCAGGCCTGGTTCCACGAGTCAATCGTGCCCTGGCTCAGTTCGATGGAGGAGCGCAGAATGTCACCGCCTTCTTCGGCCCCTAGCTGAAGCAGGGTGTGTCCTACGTTGGATGGCATCCCAAAACGATAAAGCATGGTTTCTCACCAAACACTGAACTTGACCTGGACTCACACCCACTACTGCTGAGGCATCGCTGGATTACCTTCAGAGTCCGCCTCTGAGTCCGCCCCTGTCGTGCCGAGGGAGAATCCACCGGGCATCATCAACGTGCCAATCTGCTCAATGGCCCGGTTGCCGCTGGCAATGCGCTCCCGACGGGCCAGAATGGTCTGCTGATCCAAGGCTCGTGCTTGCTGAGCCGACAGCAGGTTTCCCATCGCCCGATCCACCTGAGCTTGCTGACCTTGGGCCACCTGTTGAGCGGCTAGTTCTGCGGCTAGGGAGGATTGTTCAGACAGATTCCTCAAAATGTCCTGGCTCACATCCAGTAAGCTTTCTTCACGAAAAATCTGATACTGTTCCCCAGAAATTGGGCACTATCGGAGAGTAACGATGCTATGGAGAAGAATCGGTGGCGATTAACTTTGATGCGGTTGAGTTTGATGCGAGCAACCCAGAACCTCGCTGTGCCTGTGTGCTACTGCTGGATACCTCAGGTTCAATGAGTGGACAGCCCATTGCCGAACTGAACGAGGGGCTACGGGTGCTTAAAAACGAGTTAATGAAGGATGAGCTGGCCCAACTGCGGGTTGAGCTGAGTATCATCACCTTCGGGCCTGTTAAAGTGGCGCAAGATTTTATCTCGGTGGCCCAGTTTAACCCGCCCACCCTAGTAGCTGACGATGTAACCCCGATGGGTGGAGCGATTAACCGAGCACTCGACCTATTGGACGAACGAAAGGGCGTTTATAAGGTCAACGGTATCTCCTATTTCAGGCCGTGGATTTTCTTGATTACCGACGGTGGGCCGACGGATGGGGCCGTGTGGGAGCAGGCGCGGCTCCGGCTTCAGGCAGCGGATCGAGATAAAAAGATTGCCTTCTTTGCCGTGGGGGTCGAGGGGGCAAATATGGACTTGCTTAACCAACTGTCCAGTCGCCAAGCTCTGAGACTACAAGGATTGAACTTCCGGGAAATGTTTGTTTGGCTATCCTCCAGTCTCAGTGCGGTGTCGGCATCGATTCCGGGTGAGGATGTGCCCCTGCAATCGCCGATGGGATGGGGGGCAGTCTGATGTGGCAAGCCATCGGTGCATCGACTCTGGGCACTAGTCACCTGAAGACAGGAACCCCCTGCCAAGACGCCCACGGGTATCGAGTCTTGCCCCAGGCCGTGGTGGCGGCGGTGGCGGATGGGTTGGGTTCAGCAGCACAATCCCATGTGGGGTCGGCCCTGGCGTTGGAAACGGCCCTGACCGTGCTAGAGCAAGCGCTCCCCGACTCTGCCGCCTATCCTATTGATGCAGCGGGCTGGAAGCTCTTGCTTGCCAAGAGCTTTGCTGCTGCTAGGCAGGCATTAGTTGACCAAGCCGAAGCCCATGCCCACCCCCTGAGTGATCTGGCCACAACGCTGATTGTGGTGATTTGGACGGCGGAATGGCTGACGGTGGGCCAACTGGGCGATGGGGCCGTGGTGATGTATACCCTAGACGACATGATGGCCACGGTCATTCCTCCCCAGCGAGGCGAGTTTGTGAACGAAACCTTTCCGCTTACCCAGGCCAACGCCCTGGATTTGGTGGAATTTTGCACCCTACAAGAACCGTTGCGGGCCGTTTGTTTGCTGACGGATGGTCTGCAAACTCTCTCGATGAATGTGGCGACGGGGCAACCTTATCGACCATTTTTTATGCCATTTTTTGAAGCCCTAGCTGAACCCGTAGACACTCAAACTGTCTCCGAGGAGTTGCGCCAGTTTTTAGCGTCCCCTCGCGTTTGCAGCAAAACCGATGACGATAAAACCATCGTCGTTCTCAGCACCCTTCATTACCCACATCCCTAGGGGTTTTACCGATGACCTTTACGACCTCATCCGGCCAACGCATCGAAACCGACGTCCTTCTAGCGAAAGGTGGCGAGGGCGAAATTTGGACTATCAAAGGTGATCCATCCCAGGTCGCTAAAATCTACTTCACCAAATGTCGAACACCGGAACGGGGGGCCAAGATTAAGGCGATGGTGGCCAATCCGCCAAAGGACGAAACTCGTAACTTTAACCCGCCCCATGTTTCTATTGCATGGCCCACGACTCTACTCTACGACCAGGGAGACTTTGTGGGATACCTCATGCCCCGCATTGAAGATTCCTCCGACATTTTCCAGGTCTTTAACACCAAAGTCCGTGCCAAAAGCTCCCTCGCCCATTTCGACTTGCGCTATATGCACCGAGTCGCCCAAAACTTCGCCATCGCCCTCCATGCCCTTCACGAAAGAGGTGATGTAATGGGGGATGTGAACCAGAAAAATGTGTTAGTCACGGATACAGCGATGGTGACATTAGTAGATACGGATTCCTTTCAAATTCAGGATGGCAATCGCATCTTTCGCTGCACAGTAGGCGTACCTGACTATACCCCACCTGAACTGCACGGACTGAAACTAGATGCGATAGATCGCTCCGTAGAACACGACCGTTTTGGCTTAGCAATTTTGATTTTTCAGCTATTAATGAATGGCTTTCATCCCTTCACCGGAGCACCAAAAGATCCCAATTTCTCCGTTGAGGGCGGCATCTATTTATACTGCATCAAAAATGGCATTTTCCCCTATCAAGATAATTCAAAAATAAAACCACCACCTCAAGCACCTGCAATTACCAACTTGCATCCTGATCTACAAGCCTTGTTTGTTCGTTGTTTTGTTGCTGGACACCGCCAACCTAACTTGCGTCCAAACACGCAAGACTGGATGGATGCCCTAAAAGTAGCTGAAAAAAACTTAGTTCAGTGTAAGAAGATTTCACAACATTGGCATGGAAATCACCTAAAGAAATGTCCTTGGTGTGCCCAGCAATCAAGTATTTCTAACCAAAAAAGAGTTGCAGCACCCATACAAAATCCTATGCCAGGGCCGCCAGCGCCGCCAGCAGCACCACCGCCGCCGATTACTCCTCCTCAGATACCTGTATCTCCAAGTTCATATCAATCTCAAGATTGGTCTGGCGTTGTCAAATTTATAGCAATAATTCTTCTTGTCATACTAGCGATATCAATATTAAGTGGCTCCTTCAACTCGTTTCTACTTCAGCTAATCCCTAATGGCTCGTTTCAGTACGCTTTACCAGCTTTTGCAATGTTTTTTGCAATAGGCTTAATTCCAGTTGTGGGAGAGCTGATTTTAGGCTTGGGAATCTTTGTTGTTGGCTTGGGCGTAATCTTGCAAATCATTATGTTTCCTTTGGCTGGAGATATTATTATTGAATCAACGGGAGATATTGATATTGTAGCTTTTTCTTCATCAAGTTTAGGTCTTTTCATCGGTGTTGCTATTCGGTGGTTAGTTCTATTCCTAGATTAGGACAATCCCATCATAAACTGTTAGCCATCTAAAATACAATCACCAGATCAATCAAAGATCCTTATAGCAAGCGCTACTGAGAAAAGCGCTATGCAATTTAGATGCACATCAGCTTAGCGTACTCTTTTTCCGTGAAATCTGTAGGGTGCATTCGCGGCATTACCATACTTTACCCCTGCGGTAGAAATTTCTTTATTGCCACTGTTGGGGCGGATCTCCCAGTTGTCCGGATAGCGGTAGTCCAGGTGGGTTTAGAAATGCTGGACAACGCGAGTTTGGGTGATATAGTTGTTCTTCATAAGAATGAGACAAGCCAAACCCTAAAAGCCTTACTCTAGTATGCTTTTAGGGACTCAGTCTTAATTGGAATGACTATACATTCCCGTTGGTCAACGGCGGGTAGTCAATCGACATCTTTAGCGTCTTTGGCAAAGTGGCTGTCGTGGAGTTAGGCGGTATGGCCCTAGCCTCAGATCACGGTGGCTAGCTTTTGCCCAGACAGCGGTCGATGAAAAATATGGTGGACGGATATTCGTGACAACCCAATCTCAGACAACCTCTACCCATCGATAGAAATGAATTAGATTCGCCTACATCATGACGAAAGCGTACTGGGATCAATCCTAAGTCCAAACCAATAGGGAGGGCTATCGCCCAAATTTGGGATGTTTTTCAGGTTTTGGCCATGAATACAGAGATAGCCCAGGAACGGTTTGATTTTCGCTCGGTTGTGCCCCAGAACGAACAACAGGCCGCCTATCTATCCCAGGGTGCCGCGTTGCTACAGGCCCAGCCCGGTACTCCCGATTCCCAACTCCTTGGGATTGGGGCCGCCGGGAGCGGTAAGAGCTACCTCAACATGGCGCTCGTTGCTGCCGCCGTAGACCGGGGCCTGCGGGTCGTCTGTGCCACCCCCACCCACAAAGCCCTGACCATCTTGCAGCGCTCGGCTCGGCAGTACGGCATCAGTCACCAGGTCACGTTCTGCACCATCCAAAGCCTGCTGGGGCTGCGGCTGAGTGCTGGCGAGAATGGCAAAGAACTCCAGCCCGTGGATTCGCCAACGATTGGCTGGTATGACCTGATGCTGGCCGATGAAGGCTCCATGATCAATCAAGCCGTCTGGAATTTCATGCGGCCCTACCTGGGCCAGACCCGGTTCTTGGGCACGGGCGACCCGGCTCAGCTCTACCCGGTCGGGGAAGGCCTCAGCCCCTTCTTCAAGTCGGGGATGAACCAGGTCAAGCTGACCCAACCGATTCGCCAAGCCGACGGCCCGCTGATGGATGTCGTCACGGCGGCCCGTCGAGCCGTCACGGCTAAGAAACGGAACTATGCCTGGTTCAAGCCTGACCGCAAGGCCATCAACGCCGACGGCACCCCCATGCGCGTCTCCCGCAATGCCCTGGTTCGAGCGGTGCTCAACCACATCGACCGCATCAAAGACAACCCGGACACCTTCCGCATCGTGGCCTTCCGCAACGCCACGGTCGATCAGTATAACCGGGTCATCCGGCGAGCCGTGCTTGGCCCCGACGCACCTCAACCTCAGTACGCACCGGGAGACCGACTCCTGGCCAAAGACCGAGGGATCAATTCCCCCGATGGTAAGGAAACCCTGGTACATACCGCCATGGAAATGGAGGTCTTAGAAGCTGAAGCAACGCACCTCGATGGCTATGCGGTCTGGAAACTGCGGGTCATCGTCGAAGGCGACCGTTCCCCCATCACGATCTACGCCCTCCACCACGATGACCAGGCCCGATTTGAGCAAGAGTGCCAGGACTTGAAGGCGGCGGCGGTTCGCAATCGGTTCCTGTGGCGGCGCTACTATGAGCATCTTGAGAAGTTTCCCAACCTCAAACCCTGCTATGCCCTGACGGTGCATTACAGCCAGGGCGGTACTTATCAGCACTGTGGCATCGATGGCAAAGACCTCGACGCCTGTCGCCATGCGGGTAATGACTCCCCCTTGAGCCGCGCCCGATTCTACAACCGGCTCTGGTATGTCGGCCTGAGTCGGGCCGCTCAAAACGGGTATTTTGTGCTGTAGGTGCCCCGCTATCGCTGGGAGGGTGAGTATAACTATCCCAGCGAACGATG
>NZ_JACJRS010000172.1 GCF_014697375.1 Phormidium sp. FACHB-1136 | reverse complement strand
ATCAGCGCCGTCAACCACCTGCTGCGCGACGATCAGGATAACGCCACAATTGGTATTATTCTGTGCAAGTCTAAAAAGCGCACCACCGCTGAATTTGCCCTGGATACTGTCCAAAACCCCATTGGCGTCGCCACCTATCAACTGAGGGAAGACCTGCCGCCCGCGCTTCAAAGCTGTCTCCCCACCGCCAAGCAACTGGAAATGGAGATTGATGCTGCATTGAGAGAGATAGAAACTGCGCCGAAGCATGAAGACCTATCCTAGGGCACTTACTAAACTTTGCTTAATATTGGAGTGCAGGGCAGTCTAAGGGTGTTAATAACGAGGTAGCCCCCTTTCGCCTAAGGATTGCAACTGCCCATGATGAAATCTGCCGTTTTGGGTCTGACGTTAGGGAGCCTGATGCCCTTTGCGATGTCCCCCACCTCAGCCCACGCGGAAGAGCATTACGCCACTTTTTTGGAGTGGTGTGAGCATCAAGCAGAGATCAGTCCGGCATCGCGCCATACGGTGCAGGCGGTGATGGGATGGATTCAGGCCGAAACCTGTCAGGACGCCTACACCAATCTGCTGTCGAGCACATCCCTGGAGGTGAGCTATGCCGATGTGCGTGACCTTCGGCCCATTGCGACCCTCACCCATCTGGAAATACTGACCCTGATGGGCAACGACATCGAAGATCTCAGTCCCCTGACCAAGCTGCAACAGTTAGTCACCCTCGTGGTGGGTGATAACGCCATTTCAGATCTGTCGCCGCTGCAAGGCATGACCCATCTGAAATCGCTGACCCTGAGCCATAACCAAATCCAAGACCTCACGCCTTTGGCGAATTTGACAGGGTTGGAAAGTCTGTTTTTGAGTGAAAACCAGATTCAAGATCTGCAACCTCTAGCCGGACTCACCCAGCTCGCCGGACTTGGCCTGGATTACAATGCCATCACCGATTTGACCCCACTCAGCGGCCTAACCCGCCTCTACACGCTTCATGCTGAGGGCAACCAAATTCAGGATCTGACGCCGCTAGCTGGGTTGCCCATCCTGGCAGAACTCTCTTTGCGCGAGAATCAGATCCAAGACTTGTCGCCTTTGCAGAATTTGCCCCTCACCTATGCACTGCTAGACAGCAACCAGATTACAGACCTCACTCCCCTCACGCAGATTGCCAGTTTGTCGTCCATTGGGGCGAGTGACAACGCTATCGCAACCATCCCCGATTTATCGGGGATGCCCCAGCTGATCAACTTGAGTCTTCAGGCCAATGCCCTTGAAGATCTGACGCCCCTCAAAACTCGCCCAAACTTACGATTTCTGAGGCTAGATGCCAACGCCATTCAAGATATTTCTCCCTTGGCCTCTCTGCCAGAGCTGCATACGTTGTCTCTCAGTAATGTGATCGATCTTGGGTATCGCCAAGGCATAGAAATACGAACCTTTCAGGGTAGTAATGCCATCACGGATCTCAGCCCGCTGCAAAACATTCCCTACCTATCGGAGTTATCCCTACAGGGCAATGCCGTGAGCGATCTCACTCCCCTAGCAGGAATGGAAAGCCTGGATATGCTCGATCTTTCTCAAAATAGCATCACGGATATTCAGCCGATTTCCACACTCTCCTATCTCATCACCCTGAACTTGGCTGGAAATCCGATTGCCGATTTTAGTCCCCTCGAAAATCTCGACCGACTCTCTGACCTCGACCTCAGTTTTACCCACCTCTCCGACCTCTCTCAGTTGCCGCCATCGTCCCAGCTATACAGCCTTACCTTGCGAGGCAATGGCATCACAAACTTAGCTCCCATTGCTCGGTTCTCTGAATTAACAGAGCTGGATCTGAGTGCAAATCAAATTACAGATCTATCTCCCCTAGCAACGCTTTCTACCCTAAATAATTTAGACCTAGCCAGCAACCAAATTCGCGATATTCAGCCCCTCGCATCTCTACCCAATCTGCGAAATCTTAGCCTTTTTGACAACCAAATCGCAGACATCAGCCCCCTAACATCTTTGCAAACTTTAAACGAGCTATCCTTAGCCTTCAATCAAATTCAGGATCTGAATCCCCTGTCGGACTTAACCGCCCTCTATCGGCTCTCGCTGGTGAATAATGAGTTGCGCGATGTCAGCCCCTTGGCCACACTGGTGAATTTGGAAGTTCTATACCTAGACGAAAACCAAATTACAGATATCCAATCCCTGAACACCCTCACCCGCCTCTTTGAGGTGACGCTGCGAGATAACCCAGTGGCGGCGGATGCTAACCCAGTTTGCCCCCTCACCCCTGCTACAATCTGCCAATTTTGAGAAGGTTCGGGCACAAATTCAACCTGAGGTGCGAAAAACGCTGCACTTGTTTAGCAATTTCAAACAAGCCTCAAAGCCTACCATTCTCGACCCAAATTGGCCTCGCGTAAAACTCGCCTTCGCCCGGTTCTAGCCGGAAGCCCCCCAGCAGCAGCCCCAACCACACCTGCACCAGGGGCCAGTCAAGCTGGGCCTGGAGCCGTCGCACCTCGATGGCTTCTGGGTTGACCTCAAACCAAGCCCGGATCTGCTCCACCCAAACGCCCACAGATTCATCGTAGGCCACAGCGATAGCCTGCTGGGCGGCCTCCATCTCATCCACCATCGCCAGCAGGGTGGCCTTGTCTACGGTGGTCACCACCGAGTCTTCCTCGTGAACCGACTCAGCCTTGATATGCTGCCGAGTCGGTAGCGCAACCATGTCCTCGGTATCAAGCTGCTGACTGGAGCGCACCAGCCCCCTAAGCCAGTCCTGGGCCAGCGTCGGATCTTCCGGGTCATAGACCGCTTGCCATTGCTCGAACAGGGCTTCTGCTTTGGCCTGGTGCAGAGTCGCCAGTCGTTCAATCACCGCACCCCCGACCGCCAGTTGGTCATGCAGATCCAGACCAACTAAAACGGGTTCAATCGCCTGCCAAAGCCGACCCAGGCTAGTGGTCTCTGGGTCAACCAAGGCCGCATCGAGGGTCATCTCTAGGGGCGAGGGTGTCATCACGTTGCCGTCACCACGAGTTCAGGCACAGCGGTCGAGTCAGAGACCCGTAATGGACACCCCTCAATGGGGCATTCGGTAGGCTCTAGGCGAATTTCAGCTTCAAACTGATGAATCTGGGGATAGCGCTGGTGAATTTCATCGAGCACCTGCACCAGGTATTGCTTCAACCGCCGCCCGGTGAGGCCCGCACAGTGCATGGGTCGCACGGCCAGCAGTTGTTGGTCGCCCTGCCAAACCGATGCTGCTACAGCGTGGACAGGACTATCGGCTCGTTTGGCTCGGTACAGGTAGAGATAGGCCGCCGGGGGGAAGTCCACCTCAATTTTCAGTTCATCCACCTTGACCTGATGCTGCTGGGCTCGGTATTGCTCTCGCCGCTGCACATTGACCTGGCCCCGATGACGGTAGTGGGATCGACGGCGGTGGCAGCGTGACGCAATCCAGCAATTGTCGCCCCCAGGGCCATGGCGGTCTTGGGCTTCCTCCACCGAAAGCTGGGCGCAGGCGACACATTTTGGATCAGGCTTGCGAGGCATCGGCTCAATCCCTGGCTCTGTCTAGGGTTTGGGCCATGTTGACCCGGAACCCCATCCTAACCCTAAGTTGTGTAATTTGTAGTGTAAGTCCAGGCGATGTGCCAGCACCCTCAATTAAGACCGCATGAGTCTAATCATGAGAATCGCTAGAACCCTTGAAACCTCGTTGTTTTTAGTTGAATAGTTGCGTTAAACGCAACTATTCAAAAACTGATAAGCATTGGATTGAAAAGGCTTTGAGGACTTATTAAAATCCCTAGACTAAGACTGGACTAAACTGGCCTAGGCTCAACCCTGGCTGTGGAATGTGCCAATCGCAGGTGAGATTGAACCAGGTGCGGAAATGGGAGCGCTGAAACCAGGTTTTTGGCTTAACATCTCAGACTTTTGGGCTACTGTTACGACCGCCAAAAGGCCCCAGTTTGGCTGCCAGGTCACCATACATATAAATAAGGTGTAAGCAGGGCCATGGGGGCGAGCAACTGTGTTTTAACCTCCCCCAGCGGGGATTCAAATATACTGATCTGAAAGAGTTTAGTCTTCCCATGCCCAGAGCCGTTCCAGCCATCGAGCTAAACCTTAGTGCCAAAACGCTGTGGCCCGCCCCAACTGAACTGGTCAGCCTGCGGTTTGACCTAGTGGCCGACGATAATTACGACCTCTACCCCCAGTACACCATTGGTCTGCACGCCTGGTTTTTGGGGCAGATTCAGTCCTTTGACCCAGCACTCTCGGCCCAGTTGCACGATGGCGAAACGGACAAAGCCTTCAATCTATCGGGACTGAGCGGCCAATTTTCTACCCAGAGCCGCAGTCTGCGCCTGCAAGCGGGGAAACCCTATCAGTGGTACGTGGCTGGCCTAACCAAACCCGTCGTGCAGGGGTTGGCCCAGTGGCTAAGGCAATTGCCGGAGGTCGTGGCCCTCAAAAATGCCCCCCTGACTATTCAGCAGGTGAGCCATGCCCAGCCGCCCACCACCTATGCCAAACTGGCCATTGTGGAGCCGGGACAGAGCCTCAGCCTGACCTTTGTGAGCCCCACCAGCTTTCGGCGCAAGGGGCACCACCTGCCGCTGCCCTGGCCACGTAACGTGTTTCACAGCTATCTGCGACGGTGGAATGAGTTTGCCAATCGCCCGGTGGATCAAGACGCCTTCCTTGACTGGGTAGACGACCATGTGGTCTTTCAGCGGCACGAACTAGTCAGCGAAAAGATTGCGGCAGGAAAACGCGGGTCGGTAACGGGTTTCACCGGGGCTGTCACCTATGGACTGGCGGGCAAGGCGGCTGAGAATCCTGAGTTTGAGCAACTGTTTTATACCCTAGGTCACTATGCGCCCTACTGCGGTACAGGTCACAAGACCACCTTTGGCCTGGGGCAAACCCGCCTGGGCTGGCACCTCAGCCAAGTCACCCCCCAAGCGATGCCCACCGCCCAAACCTTGCTGGCCAATCGCATTGATGAACTGACGACTTACTTTATCCACCAAAAGAAACGGACGGGCGGTGACCGTGCCCAAGACTCGGCGGAAACCTGGGCCACCATTTTGGCGCGGCGAGAACTGGGCGACTCGCTCCAGACCATCGCCGCCGATCTGGGTATCCCCTACGAAACAGCGAAAACCTACAGCAAGCTGGCGCGGCGAACCTTAAAAGAGAAAGCCTAATCGGGATTGGATAGAAGACTTTATCAGTAATAGATGTGATCCCTATGCAAATGGACGCAATGATTATGAGAACACTTATTTTTGGGTAAAGAATTGACTGCTTTTTTAATTGGGCACCTCGATTAATTGAGTATCCAGGGAATTGCCGTCTCAAAAAAGAACACAGTGAGACAGAAATAACCTTTCTACCGCACTGTGTCAGTCGTGATTAAAATGAATCTACTAGCGTCGTCTTATTGTCTTGATTAAAACAGTTTAATTCAGAACAGGCTCTCGTGTTTCCCAGAAGATGAAGCGCATAAAGTTATAGGTTAAGTTCTTCAGACCCAAGTTGACTTCAGCGCGACCTAAGCCGATAGACCTTAACAACTTTCCGCCCAGTTGCATGACCCACGCACCAAAGACATGCTCAACGTGACTGCGAGTTTTAGAGCGCTCTGTATTCTTTTCCTTCTGTTCTTCACTCAACGGTCGATTGCGATAAGGGCGTTCATGAATATGACTTGTCCAGTTTAAGAATGATAAGAGCCATTCGATTCCGGC
>NZ_JACJRS010000171.1 GCF_014697375.1 Phormidium sp. FACHB-1136 | reverse complement strand
GTCTCAAGCGATAGGCGAAGGCTGGCTGGCAGCAGAGAAAACGCTGTTTCACCTCTGGTATCAGGTGCGAGACGGCACCCTCACCCACGAAGCCTTTCGTCAGGCGGTTCAACCCGTCCAGGCGGAGGTCAACCGATGGCTTCAAGAGGCCGCCAACTACGACATTGGCCCCCAGGAAAAGACCCCACTCGCCAAAACCGTGCGCACCTGCCGACAGATCCTGGCCATTGAACCGGCCCTATGGACGTTTGTCGAGCGGGTCGGCGTTGAACCCACCAACAATGCGGCAGAACGCGCCTTGCGTCCCGCCGTGATTTGGCGGCGCACCAGTTTTGGCGCTCAATCCCAGGCAGGCAGTGAGTTTGTCGCCCGTATGTTAACGGTGGTCACCTCCTTGCAGGCCCAACAGCGCGATGGGTTGGACTTCTTGACCCAGGCCATTCAGGCCGAACGCTTTGGGCACGAGCACCCTGACCTACGGCCTCAACCCTCTACTGAGGATGAAACCCCTTTGGCGGCGTAGCCCCCTGAATCTTTACACTTTGCCTTAACAAAAAACGCTTCATCCAACGGCGGAATATCTGACGTGTCAATGTCGTCATCGGTCATGGCATCAGTTCTGCCCCAGTCGGTCTTGGATGTATTGTTCATAGGCAGCGAGAAACTGGGTTTCTTTTAACCACTATCAATGGCTAGGCCAGCATTTGAGGCCAGAAACCCGGTTTCTGAGTCAGCGAGTTAGGGCAATTCCGTGCGCCCCATTAGGTAGCGGTCGCATTCCCGTGCGGCACCACGACCCTCGTTGATGGCCCACACCACCAGGCTTTGGCCTCGACGGCAATCCCCCGCCGCAAAGACTCCGGGGATCGAGGTGGTGTATTGCTCGTGCTGGGCTTTGACGTTGCTGCGGGCATCTTTTTCTAGGCCCAGGGCATCAATCAGGGGCTGTTCTGGCCCCAGGAATCCCATGGCCAGCAGCACCAACTGGGCGGGCACCACCTGCTCGGTGCCGGGGATGGGCTGGGGCACAAAGCGCCCGTTTTCGTCCTTGCCCCACTGAATTTGGACGGTGTGGACAGCCTTCACATGGCCATTCTCGTCGCCCTCGAACTTGGTGGCGGTGGTCAGGTAGGTGCGGGGATCGGCCCCAAACTGGGCGGCGGCTTCCTCTTGGCCGTAGTCCATCTTGTAGACCTTGGGCCATTCGGGCCAGGGGTTGTTGGCGGCGCGGCTGTCCGGCGGCTGGGGCATGATTTCCACCTGGGTGACGCCGTTGCAGCCGTGGCGAAGGGAGGTGCCCACGCAGTCCGTCCCGGTGTCGCCGCCGCCGATGATCACCACATCCTTACCCGCCGCTGAGATGAATCCAGGGGTCGGCTGGCCATCCAGGACGGTACGGGTGTTTTCGGTCAAAAATTCCATGGCAAAGTGGATGCCCTTCAACTCGCGCCCTTCGATGGGCAAATCTCGCGGCTTGGTGGAACCCGTGCAGAGCAGCACCGCATCGAAGTCCTGCATCAGGGTTTCGGCGGCGATGTCTTTGCCCACTTCGGTATTGCAGACAAAGGTGACGCCCTCAGCTTCGAGGACATCCAGCCGCCGCTGCACCACTTCTTTTTTGTCCAGCTTCATGTTGGGGATGCCGTACATCAGCAGCCCACCAGGACGGTCGGCCCGCTCGTACACCGTCACCCAATGGCCCGCCGAATTAAGCTGCGCCGCCGCCGCCAACCCCGCAGGCCCAGAGCCAATCACCGCCACTTTTTTGCCCGTGCGCTGCTTCGGTGGGGTGGGGGTAATCCAGCCCGATTCCCAGCCCTTTTCGGCAATGGAATACTCAATGTTTTTAATCGTCACCGGGGGGCTGGTGATGCCCAAAACGCAGGAACCCTCACAGGGAGCGGGGCAAACCCGCCCGGTAAATTCCGGGAAATTGTTGGTTTTGTGCAGCCGCTCCAGGGCTTCTTCCCACAGGCCGCGATAGACCAAATCGTTCCATTCGGGGATCAAATTGTTAATCGGGCAGCCGCTAGCCATGCCGCTGATGGTCATACCCGTATGGCAAAAGGGCGTGCCGCAATCCATACACCGCGCCCCCTGGGTACGCAAATTTTCCTCTGGCATAGCCAGGTGAAATTCGTCCCAATTTCGAATGCGATCAGCGGGGGCCACCTCTTGCGCCACTTCCCGCAGATATTCCATAAATCCCGTCGGTTTTCCCATGATGTTTGTCCTGAAGTTGATATTGATAATTAAAGGTTCTTTGTAGGGTGCATTCGCGAAGCAATGCACCATGATGAGATTTCTTGCGCGGTGCATTGCGGCTCAAAAGTGTAATCTGGATGATTAGCTACGAGTAATGAGCCGCGAATGCACCCTACAGACTTTTATTTGGGCTTTAAATCCATTAAGAAAGATTTGTAAAAGTCACTGTGATCGCCTTCAAAATTATCCATGCCCTGTTTTGTTAAATAGCCTTTCTTACCAGTGTGGGGATTGGGAAAATGGCTAGAGATAAACTTTGGATAATCTGGACTCTCATGCCAAGAGATATTGAAGGCCGCATATTTAGGGAAGAAAACCATGCTGGCATAGGCCGGAATGTGATCGTGAACCCACCAGGCTAGGGCTGTCCAATCTTGGGTGCGCTCATAGAATGGGATAAACGAGTTCACCACAATACAGGCTGTTGCTCCCATATAGCCGTCACTGTCCCTCATATCCCAAATATGGTTAGCATAACTGGCCTCATTACTAGAGCAGTTATATTGATTCTTATTCTCTGCACCCTTAGCGTTCACTGCGCAGGATCGATAGGCGGATCGAATCGCAATCCGTCCTAAGGCGTCTTGAATCGGTTCCAAAACTTTCTCGCAAAGATTTCGACCAGCCTCAATCGCCAAGTCTGGATTATCGGGAATATTAGGTATTCCTTCAATTTGGGAAATCTCAGAATACAGAAATTCCCGCATGAAAAAACTTTTGGAGAGCCTGACTCTGCCAAAGTCCTCAAGAGCTTTTACGGTTTGGGGCTTTTTCATTGAATCTTCAGCCAGTCATCAGGAGTTAAAATTACAATATCTTCAAACGGATTCAGAACCAAAAGGTCATCATCACCTGTAATGATAAAGTTTGCTTGGCCACTGATGGCTAAGTCTAGAATATGATTATCTTTTGGATCATGACAAATATTGACAGTAGGCTGAGGCTCAATCAATGTTGAACGACGAGTTAGCACAATCTGAAAGTTTCGCCTGAAAGATTTTGTGACATACCGATCAAACTTCTCTCTCTTTAAAACTTCTTTCAACTCGTTTAGGATCTCCACAGAGATCAGCAAAACACCTGAATCTTGAACACGCCTCAATACTGTGGCTGGTTTGCTCTGAGTGAACAAAGCAGCACTAACCAGTACATTGGTGTCTAGAACAAATCGACTAAGCGTCATTTAAAATGGATTCTAAAATCTCAGGGGTCAGCTCTTTAGACTGAGCATAATCGCTCATAGACTCCATGATTTCTTCCAAGGACGGTTTTTCCTGAGTTAGGTCATCAAGGTACAGACTTAAAAGTGCCTCCATTTTTCTGCGATCTTCCTCAGAAGCCGCCTCAAACTGCTCAGCCACCTCTGCACTCACTCGAATTTGAATCGTTTTAGTTTCCATCGGGCCAATGGAGTTAGACAAACGCTGTAGAGTCAACGACAGTAGCCTATTATAAGCCCCAGCTTTTAGGTCTTCCCAAAAATCCTAGAATCTCTTTAGGTCACGTTAACGAGTTGTTACCTTTCGCCATCTGACCGTGGCAGCAATGTATCTGCCGTTACCGTTTGTGGCCATCCCCCTGCTTGGGTGGCTCTGGCAAAATGCCCTAGAGAAGGCGCTACAATAGCGATGATGGCTGCAAGCAACGCTATGTCCATTTTACCCACAAAAAGCCAACCCACCATTTCCCAAGAGGAACTGAAACAGCTTTTGCGAGAGTTTAAATCACAGCGGGGAGAAAGTCTTCACCTCACGGCCCTAGGCTACTTTGGTTCCTACGCCCGTGGCGAGGCTGGCCCTGACAGCGATATTGATATTGTCTTCAAAACAGACTATCCAAACCTGCTGCTGACATCAAGACTGCGACTAGATTTAGTAGAGCTTCTCAACCGCTCGGTAGATGTCATTCGCTATCGTGAGAACATGAATCCTGGTTTGAAGGCTCGTTTAGATAGAGAAGCCATCTATGTCTGACAACGATCTTTTGATAGAACGGCTTCAACAAATTCTTACGACTCTAGAACGCATCCCAAAACGATTCGAGAGCATTGCTGAACCACAAGACTTTTGCAATACAGAGTCAGGGCTTGAACATCTTGATTCTATTTGCATGGTTCTGTTAGCTGTTGGAGAGGCTTTTAAGCAAATTCATCAAAAAACAGAGGGGAAGTTCTTGACGAACTATCCTCAAGTTCCTTGGCAAGAAATTATGGGGCTACGAAATATTCTTGCCCACGTTTATTTTGAAGTAGACGAACAGCAAATTTACAACATATGCAGAGATGATATTCCCCTGCTGATTGAAACAGTGCGCCGGATGATTCAAGATTTGAACCAATGAAGAGTATCTATAGCCACAAGATTATTGATGGGTGATGTATCACTGACAATAATCACAATCGCCCCATCTCCTTTAGGTTTTGAAGATCCTGTTCAAAATCCTCCACCCCATAGTGAACTGGGATATGGCGACTAGCCAGCAAATGTTGAAAAGCGACACGGTGCATATCTGCAAAACGACTGGCTTGAGCCAGGGTCAGTTTCTCGCGTTGAAAGAGCATGATTGCGATTTCTTGACGCATCTCGGCCTCAGTCATGCGGGTTAGGGTTAGAATCTCGTTAGGGACGACAACACTCATGGCTATACTCCCGACTATTCTCGATATTCTACACCTCTAAGGCAGTGATTGGCTTGACCAGGAGAGAACAGCGCGTTTGATAGCGTTACGGAGATAATCTGATAATGACAGCTAAATGGCAAGAAACCTTAGTCGAAAAGCAAGTTACCTATACCCTAAATTTGAACGGTCAAGTGATTGTGATCGAAAATGTGCCTGCCTGTGTCAATGAAGAAACGGGTGAACAGTTTTTCTTTCCATCTACAGTAGAACGCTTGCAGAAAACGATTTTAGAACAAGCAGAACTCGATCACTTTGTGCAAGTTCCTGTTTATAACTACTCAAGCAGCGCAGCATGACACCTATGGCTGCTTTGCCCACGGAGAAAGATTTAGCATAAGCTGTTAGTCATCTAAACTGCGTATAATACATTAAAATTCTGGAATAAGCCATGGGAGTCAGAAACTATCTAACGTCAGAGGAAAAGCAAGAGCTTCAGAAGCAGTTGAAGTTCCATGAACACCCTGACATTCGAGAGCGCATTCTAATACGGCTACTGCGCAATGACGGCAGGACTCAACAAGAGATCGCGGACTTAATCGGATGCTCCTTGCGGAAGGTGGCCTACTGGAGCACCCATGGAGATCCGAGCAAGTTAGATAGTTTGATCGATGACCGAATGAAAGGCAACTATCATAAGGCAACGGATGAGTATATTGACTTACTGATAGAAGTCATTGATAAAGAGCCTCAAGATTACGGTTATGCGTTTGGGACATGGACCGCCGAGAGATTGGCATCTCATCTTGAGAAAGAGACGGGAATAAAGTTGAGCGGTAGTCAAGTCCGACGGATATTAGTCAAAAAAAATATGTATATATCTGGTCAAAGTATAGCCTTGAGGCCAAGCAAGATCCGGAACAGAGAAAGCTCTTTAAGGCCAAGTTAGAAGAGTATATTCGCATTGCGAA
>NZ_JACJRS010000170.1 GCF_014697375.1 Phormidium sp. FACHB-1136 | reverse complement strand
TTGGCTTTCACGGCATTGCCTTGCAGCATGTTCAGCCCAGCGGCCAACACAAACAACCCACCCCAGACCGAGATGAAGGCACCGCCCATCGTTTGCAGGGGATAGTTCCGTAGGCAGGACAAACCAGAGCGCAACACCGGAAAGATGCTCCAGGGGTCGGTGGCAGGGCTGATAACGAACACGGGTTTGCGCTTACCCTGAGTCGCATCAAACCAGCCCCCGTCTTGAATGTTGGACTGCATCGTATTGCGAGGGGCCAACTGAAGGGAGCTGCGCTGGACGGGGCTAGGCGTAATGTCGATGACTTGGGCATCCATGGTCTGCGAACCACGGGCAGGGGTGATGGCGCTAGACGATGCGGGCTTATTCATGGGTACTGTTCTCCTCGATGATGGATTTGATGCGGTCGTACAACTCGGCCCCTTGCTGGTAGCGCTGGCCTTTGTAGCCGAGAACGTCTTTGATGATTTGGCTACGACCCAGCCCTTGGTATAGGGCGCTGGTTACGGAGAGGATGAGGGCCAAGTCGGGGGTATTTTGGCCCCCTGCGAACTCGCTAACGGGCGTTCGGGGTAAGGCCACAGCTGCTGTGCTGTCTGCGGTTGGAGGTTGTTCGGCCTTCGTTCGATGGGCATAACCGGGTTCTGGCGGTTGGGGTTCCAGTTTCGGCACTTCGTAGGCCACCATCGGCAACCATTCATCCAGGGCGCTGTGGTAGAACACAGCCTGCTTAGGACTAAAGGAACGCTCAAAGAGGGCCGGGTCATCGATGGCGGGAATGGTCTTATCCGAGGCTCGTAAACTCTCTAGGTGGCCTTGGCTGGTGGGAGTCTGCAAGGTGAGTAGGTCGAAGGTTGAGCGCATCCCACCGCTTACCCCGATATCACCGACGAGGCTGGATTGGGTCATGGCCCACAGTGCCCGGTCATCGGTCTCACCGCTGGACAGTTCCATCACTAACTGAGGCTTGAGAAAGGACTCATACCAGGTCTTGAAGGTGACTTTGAGCATGGCCAGCTCGTCAATAATGAGCACCTTGGGCCGCTGCGGGATTTGCCGCCAAGCGAAGATGAACTGCTGCATTTCCTCCTGCATGGCCTCGATGTCGTCTTTGGTTTTGAGTTCATCGGCCATAAATCCTAGGATCTGGTCAGCCGACTCCCAATACCAATGTTCCTTGGGATGATACTTGGGTTCGATAATCCACACCGCTGCACCGTTGGCCTGCGCCTGACGGTAGGCATGGGCCACCGTGACACCTTTGCCGACCCTGGGGTTAGCGCTAATCAACGTGGGTCTGAGGCGTTGGGCCAAAATGGCGGCGGGGTTTCCCACACGGTAACTATGAAGTTGACTTCCGGTGGGCATCGGTACGGAACCGTCCCAGGCAGGCGCAACCGGAGCAGGCACGGTCTGTCGAATCGCCACCGCAGGCGCTTGTCCTTTCATCGCCCAGGCCAGACCAGACCCCACCGACGTTAGCCCAAACACCAACGCCAAGGGCAGGTAGGGATTCGTCACTCGGTACTCAATCTGACCCCCGTTGGCAAAGGTTTCGAGGTCTGCGGGGGTGAGGTTACTGGCCGGACGTTGCACCCCCATGAACACGCCCAGGGCCGCGCTACCGATGGCGGTGTAAAGCAAAGCATCACCAGGGAGGGTCATCGGGTGAACCTCCATAGAAACCGCTGGGCGAACTTCACTAAAGCCAAGCTCAGCAGCAGCGCACCCCAGGCCACCAACAGCACCGCCAACAGGGGTAGGATGTGGCTCAACACCCAGACCAGGGCCAAACCCACGAACCCCGTTAGGGGAACCACGACAGCAGCCGTTATCAGGGTTTCAGGGGTCTGTTGGTTCAGCAGGGCAACAACCAAACGGGCCAGGTTAGCGACGAATCTCATGGGCCTTCACCTCTTCCGATAGCGCGTGAGTGCGGTCGTGATACTGGGCCAGGTTTTCGATGGCGATCACCGCCAAGTTAATCGGTGGGTCAGTCGGTACAGAAGGCAGCGACCGGGCCAACTCGACCGCATTGACTCGAAACAAGGCCGCCTGGGCTCGTCCCCAGTCCCGTTCAGCCTTGGCTAGGTCGAGTTGGGCTTGGGCATCCCGCTGGAAGCGATTCAGGGGACAAATCAACTGCTGGCCAAAGCACGGGTCGGTTTCTAGCCTGACGGCCCGCTCGGCCTCGGTGCGGTAGCGGTAAGCTTCGTTTTCTAGCACTGAGCGGGCTACGTCTTCCAACACCAGACGGGAATCGTGGTAGTTCCCATCGAGGCGGTGCTGGCCAGCGGCAAGTACATTGTCAAGGTTTGGGCCTGGGCTCTGGCTTTGATAGGTGCCCTCGCTACCGACTCTGGCCGATTGGGCAACGGCAAAAGCCACACCACACAAGGCAACCACGGAAAGGCCACCCACCGCCCAGTAACGGCGGTTTTGCCACCATGGCAGCGGCACCAGGTGGATGTTTTGGATCGGCCCTTCCGGGGCTGGGGTAAAGGATTCCTTGCGGTAATCGAGGGGGACGGGTGGGGGTAGGTTCATGGCGGTGCATCCTGGCTAGTTCAGATAGTTTTCGGTGACGTAGTGCCCTAACTCCCACAGTTCGGGGGATAACTGCCCTCCGTTGCAGGCCATATCAAGGGCAAGGGTTTCGGCGTACTCATCCGGTACACCACGGTCTAGGAACGATTGGAGGTAGGCGGTGTAGAGGCCCAGTTCGGTTTGGCTTAGCCCCTCGGTATCCAAGGTTTCGTAGGGCATAGTTAGGCGTCCTCTGCAAAACCAGGGCAGGCGCTCATATCGTCGTCGTCCCAGTTTTCGGGGTCGTTGCAGAAGGCGATAACCGCTGGATGATTGGCCAGTTTGCAGAAGCCGTCTGGGCCATCGTCGGAGAAGTTCACACAATCAAGGCAGGTCATGAGGGGCGCTCCTAAGCGGCGTGGACTTCATAGGCGGGAATCTCGCATCCTGCAAGGCCCGCGACTTCGTAAAACCAATCCAGAACATCGGGGTCAAACCATCGGGCGGTGATCGTGCTGCGATAGGTGGTGCCCTCGATGTACAGCAGCACGGGCTGGCCTAGGACAAATTCGGCGGGATGGGTGGGCATGGTCTAGTCCTCCAATGTGGCGATGAACTGCTCAAAATCGGCATAGCATTCGGCTTCAGTGGCAAAGCCGTCCTCACTGCAATAGTCCCCAGCTTCCCAGTGCCATTGGCCATAGATTTGGGCGTGTTCGTAGAGTTCGCGTAGTTCGTCCTGGATACTCACGGGAAAATCCTCAAAACAACAACACAGCGATCAATGCCCCCGCCAGGGCGAGGGCTAAGTAAACCCCTACAGATGGGGGCTTTCGTCGGGTTGTTGGGGCTTTCCCAGGACGGACATATCCCGTTGAACCTGGGCATCAATGGCGGCATTGTGCAGGGCCAAGGACTCAGAACGGAGCTTGTAAACCAGGCTGGCTTCCTTCACCTGCTCAACTTTGGCTTTCACCGCTGCGGCCTGCTGGGCCTTCCGTTGGGTGATGGCTTGCTGGTGCTGGAAATCGTTTTCCACGGCCTCCAGGAACCCATCACAGGAGTCTAGGAATCGGTCAATATCGGTAGCCTCAAAGCTAGTCAGGACAGCATTTTCACCCCGGTACTGGCCAAGATCAATCAATGCGGGCGGGGTGGGTAGGGCAAGCTGGCCTCGGTGATTCCCCACCTCGATAACGGTGGGGGTGAGGTCGGGGGTGGTGAGGTCGGGTTCAACAGGGGTATCGAGGGCAGGGCAGCGGCGTGGTTCCCTTGCGTAGCTCAGCAGAATGTCCCGTTCCGAGTCGTTGAAACGGCGAACGCCGTTGATAACCGCGCCAATTTCGCCGTGATCCGTCCTGGACTTGGCTAGCCAGTTTTGGGCGGCGCGTTTCTGAACATTGTGTTCGGCGGCAATCGAGGCGAGTGTATGCTCACGGTTCATGGTCATAGTGCTTTTCCTATGTTCTTCGTAGGGGTCTTCATTACTAGGGCATAGTGTTAAATCTGTGGTGCCTATGCGAAGAACATAGCACACTATTTCAAGGGTGTGCTATATTTGTGGTGTGAATATCAAAAAAGTTGTCTCTATGACAAAATTGTTCGCATAAGTTGCTGAAAAGCTTATGCCTAGCACGTTGCGAATCAATTTCATCTATATGTTTCCAGAGACAAAGGAACGGTTCACTGCCGCTTCTGAATCACTGGGGTGGCCCTATCGCACACTTGCTCAACAAGTGATCCAAGCTTTTTTCAAGAAGCATCGCGACTTTTATGTCGAAGCTGCCTTGAAAGACGCCAAAGCCAGGGGTATGGATGAAAGCGATTACTACCAAACGCTTAGGGATAGGTCAGAGGACGACTTGGCGAGATATGTCAGGGGGCGACCTGGTTTCGGTGTAGCGCCGCTTGACCCCGTTGAACCGATACCGACCGGAGGTGAGTTTAAGCAGAAGTACAACACCATCACGCTGTCGAACTACAACTACGTACTTCTTCGCGTGGCCAAGGTGATCGATGCCGATAATTCATCGCTGACCCAGGTGGTGAGCCGAATGGTGAAATACCACTTCGATCACTACTGGGTTCCCAACTACGAACCACAAATCGAACTCGATCAACGCTGTAAGTTCAGATAGGAGAATCGAAATATGCCTGCGCCAGAAGCTATCTTGAACGCCGTTCATGGCATTCTCACCGAACTGGGAGAACCCAAAACCGCCCTCCACGCTGAAGCCCTCAAAGCCTTCGAGACGGGGAACGCCGATCAGCTCCGAACCCTTGCGGCGTCTAACCTAGACGATAACTATTGCCGATCTATGGGTTATCTCATCTCAGCAAAGCTCAAGCCTGACCTACCGACCGTGGCGGTCGTTCTTGCCGAAGCAGCCAGGGCAGCGGCTGACCATCGTCGAGACATCACCATGCGAACCTTGAGCTCAGTGATTGCTGAATCCCTAAAACGCGAACCCGTAGCGGCTTAACCTAAGTCCACCACCCAGGAGGTGATGACTTAGTTGTAAAAACCCGTTAAGCGCATCCCCCAACAGCGTAGCGAGTCCGACCGTGATGCCTTCCTGGCCCAACGACTGCAACACACCGAATCAGCCCTAACGGCTCTAGGTGAAGCCTACGCCGAACCCGATCTGCTAAGGATGGAGGTTGAGCAGCTCCGGCAACAGGTTATCGACCTTGGAGGACAACCGTGGCAGCTTCCTAGCGAGGACACCCTGAATGACTAACCCAAAGCCCCGGTCGGCCCCGTTGGCCATCCTCCCAAGCCGATTCACAACACGGCCTGGATGATCAATACTGGGGGGTGTCATGATGGCGCTGGCCGTTGTCCTCTATCTTTCGTCGCAAAGATCTTCCGTCCTTTGGATAGAGGTGCATCCCTTGGAGCGATCCGGTAGACTAGGCCAGATACAGGAGGTGATGATGATGATGTGAACCCATTGGAACGAACCCTTTAAAAAAGCAAAAACGATAGCTATTCCCGCGAAGAAACACGCTATCGCCTTGCCGCCCTACTGAGAACACGCCACAGGGACGTGCCGGAGTCGTTCGTTTAAACAATTCCCTACAACTATAGCTGACTCAGATCAGTAGCGCAATAGTGCGCTCGTTTTGTTGCGCCTATTTTTTGAAACCGCTGAACCCCTAGGTTTTTCAATGCGTTTGCTGACTGTTGACCCTCTGAATATCCTCATCGCCTCGAGAAAATCTATCTTTCGGACGAGGAGCAAGTCGGGTCGAGTCTGGCAGTCCGCGTTGTTAAGCCACACCCTTGTCCACCCGCGCCATGCCCACTAGCGGCTGACCTCCACGACCTTTACCCCCCTCCATCGCCGGAACGTTCGGGCATGGATCCGGGTTGTTCATCCT
>NZ_JACJRS010000017.1 GCF_014697375.1 Phormidium sp. FACHB-1136 | reverse complement strand
GAAAGGCGTCCAAATCCGAAATCTTGGGCTGGGGACCGCGCACCACATCCCGAACGGGCTCCACCGAACCCGTCTGTTCCCGACGGCGGAGCCACAGGTCTAACGTATTGCGACTGATCTGCAAGACACGAGCGACGTGGCTCTTGCGCTCACCTCGGTCAACTGCGGCAACGGCCTTTACTCTTAAATCCACACTGTAGGGGGCAGGCATCGGGGTTCAGGGGCGGAAACAACATCCCTATTCTGTCCTAATCAGTCTCCGGGCTGCAATACCCGGTCTCGTCCGCCGCCGCGACACCGAACGCGCCCTCTACCTCAAACCCTAACCCTAACCCGGATGACCTGCCCCCGCTCCCTGTAGATTGGGTGCAGCGAAGCGGAACCCCACACCCACTAAGAATTTTGGGCTTGTTGGGTTCTGCTATTGCGCCACCCAACCTACGAGAGGTCAAGGCTTTTCGGTGTTGTGTCAGTCAACCAGGATTTTTTTACTAAATCCGGCTCGTTTACCCCCGATATTATCAGTGGGCGAGGAGACCTCGCCCCTACGGTTTTTGGGCTGGGACTCGGGGTTTATCTAATTCGGATTCGGTATTCCTGACCTGCTAGACGGTTCCCGTGGAGACCAGATGAATGGCCTGAAACGTCTGCAAAATCCAGGGCATCGGGTTTGCAGGCAAAGACCGGGCTACAGATCTGCCGCAGCGACCGTTGCAGTCCTTCAATGCATACCAGGCGACGGGTGCCGCAACAGTGGTCTCGGTGGCAGGAACAGGGGCTGTTCATCTCTTAGACCGCCACCTTAGACCGCCACCTGTTCCAAGACTGGCGACATGGCCGATGAACGTCCTAATCGCCGTTGCTCCGTTTCACCGTTCTCCTTCAGCAGTTTGGCGAGGCGGTGGCGCATGAGGATACCGGGACGGTCGGAGGCCATATGCTGTTCTTCGGCGAGGGAAAGGGGCGCGTCATAGTCGGTGCCTTCCAAAATCACTCGGTCTTCGGAGGTGACTTGGCGGTCAAAGGCGATGATGTCGGCGGCTTTGGCCTCGGCTTCGGTGTCGTTGCGAAGGCAGAACTGCACCACCTGGGAATGCTGGTCGTCGATGGGGGTGTAGGCGGTGAAAATCAGGTGAATTAGGCCGTTAGGATATTCGATGTGCAGGGTGCGGGCAAAGGGCATGTACCAGGTGCGGGTGTTGGTGCGGATGGTTTTTTCGCCCTCAATGCCGAGGTTTTTCTTTTGCAGATCGGGGTTCAGCACCTCTAGCCAGTGCTTCATCACAAAGCCAAAACCGGTTTCCGTCACCTCATCAATCGGTGGTGGCTGGGGGTTGGCCATATCGCCCCAAGAACTGGCGTGGACAAAGTGGCCGTGGGCGCTGTCGAAGGAGTTTTCAATCGCCCGCAAGCCGCCTACGTTCCAGGGTTCGTAGAATTCGTGGATGAACCGAAAGTTGGGGTCGGCAAACTGGGGAATCTCAGGAATTGGTTGCAGCGGATTGTCGTCTAAACAGACCCACACGTAGCCGTAGCGTTCTTGGCAGAGGTAGGAGGGCACCCGATAGGTTTTGGGAATGGCGGTGCCCGGATCGAGTTGAGGAACGGTGGTGCAAGCGCCAAGGGCATCGTATTCCCAGCCGTGGTAGGGGCAGCGAATACAGCCGTTTTGCACCATCCCCTTCGCTAACTGGGCCGAACGATGACAACAGCGATCTGCTAAAGCCGCCGGGTGGCCCTCGCCATCTAGCCACAACACCAGGGGTTGCCCCATGAGGGTAAAAGACTGGGGGCCGTTGATCAGGGCATCTAGAGGAATGACCGGATACCAGAAGCGACGGAGGACGGGCTGCTGGGTCGTCAGCATAGGGCTTCTCCAGGGGAATTTGAGGGGTATTTAAAGTGCATTCACAACGGTGCCGCGAGGATCGGGGGCTCCTAGGTGACGGCACTTTTGGGGGCGGGATCTGGGGGAATGGTAATCAGCCGTGAGCCCTGTTTGCGGGTGATGTAGTTACTGGCCCACTGGATCATGACGATGATTTTGTTGTCGAACTCGATCAGGAAAAAGATGTGGACAAACAGCCACACAAACCAGGCCGGGAAGCCCGTCAGTCGCATCCAGGGAAAATGCACCACTGCCGAGTGACGACCAATTACCGCGAGGCCGCCCGTATCTTTGTAGGCAAATTTGACCATGGGCCGCTGCTTTAGCCGATTTTGGATCAGTTTGGCCACATACTGCCCCTCCTGCATGGCAACGGGGGCAATGCCGGGGAGGGGCTTATCGTCTTGGTGGGCAAAGTGGGCCAGGTCGCCCACCACAAAAATGTCGGGATAGTTGGGCACCGTCAGGTCTTCGGCCACGATGACGCGCCCAGACCGATCCCGTTCGGCCCCGGTGCGTTCGGCCAAAATGCCGCCCATGCCGGGGTCTCGCACCCCTGCCGCCCACAGCACAGTGGCCGATTGCACGGTGGTTATCTCGTCGCCCTGCTTGAGGGTGATCTGGTGGCCGTCAATGTCGGTGACCAGGGTTTGGGTCAAAATCTCCACGCCCATACCTTCGAGGTCTTGGTAGGCCCGCTGAGAAAGCTCTGCGGGGAAGGGCGGCAGCACCCGATCCATGCCTTCGACTAGCAAAATGCGGGTTTGGCTGGTGTCGATTTGGCGAAAGTCGGGCTTGAGGGTGTGGTAGGCCAGTTCGGCCAAGGCTCCGGCCAGTTCTACCCCGGTGGGGCCAGCGCCGACAATTACAAAGGTGAGCAGGGCTTTTTGCAAGTCAGGATCGGTGGTTTTCTCGGCGGCCTCAAAGGCGGCAAAAATCCGTCGCCGCATTTCCAGGGCATCCTCCACGGTTTTGAGACCGGGGGCAATGTCGGCCCAGTCGTCGCGGCCAAAATAAAAGTGGCTCATGCCTGTGGCCACGATCAGCGTGTCGTAGGAGAGGGTATCGTAGGGCAGGGTGGTATCTCCCTTCAGACTCACGGTTTTGGCCTGGGGATCCACATCCACCACTTCACCCATCAGCACCTGGGTATTTTTTTGCCGACTCAGCACCCCCCGCAGCGGTGAGGCAATGTCTCCGGGCGACAAGCCCCCCACCGCCACCTGGTAAAGCAGGGGCTGGAACAGGTGAAAGTTGCGCTTGTCGATCAGCGTGACTTCAACGTTGGTGGCCCGTCCCAACCGTTGAGCGGCATACAGCCCACCAAAGCCGCCGCCAATAATCACCACTCGATGCTTACCGGACGGTGGAGCCACAGGGGCAGATTCGCGGACGGGATCTTGCAGGGTTTGCATGGCGGTAGGGCAGGGATAGGGATTTAGCAATGATGTTAACAATTGTTATAAAACGAATTCGGCCCAAAGACTGTGCGCTGTGCTAAGTTTCTGGGCTCTGGGCAACTTACCCCCATCCCTGGCAAGGCCTACTCACTTTCCCCTAGGGCAAGGTCTCTTGGATTGCTCACCAAGGCCGAGAAAATCCACCAGAAGTGGGGACAAAAGCTTCATCAATGAATTAACGTTCCGTAAATTCTCGAATTTAGTTGATTTTGACGGATAGGCCAACAGATAAATTGGGCACTCTGGTAAAAGTGCTGTTTATCGCAAAAGTCTGATGAATTTGCCATTCCGTCAACCGCTGAGCCAAACCGCTATTAGAGTCGGTTGCCTTGGGCTGGCTATCGGCCTAATGGGCTGTGGCGAAGGGGCCACCTCCCCAGGGCAATCCGCCGGAGACACGGCGACCTCCCCATCGGCTACCGCTGTCGGATCACCCAAAACCACCCTTGCCTCCACCGCCTTTGACCCTGCGGCCTACTCCATCGCCGCCATCGCCGCCGAGCTAGAGCGGATGATGCTTCGGGATTGCCCCACCTTTAGAGAGGAGCAAATTAACGACACCGTCTATCTCCTCTGTGCAGGCACCAACGACCAGCCCCTGCGGGTGGAGATGGGCTATCCAGACGGCCCCGTGTCTCGCTACTGGTTCCACGATGACGGCCAGTTCTATGCCTACGAAGATTATTTCGACGGCAACTTTACCCGCAAGGTGCTGGTTGACGACGACAAAACGATTGTCTCCACCAACAGCCAGGGTGAGTGGGAAGCCGTGGAAGATGCCGAGGAATGGCAATACACCATCGACATGGTCACCATGGCCATTACCACCGTGCGCTCTGAGCTAGGACTGGAGCGGGGGGAGGTGTCCTCCAGTCAGACCAAGCAGGACAGCGCCGACACCCTACCCGTGGGCATGGTGAAGCTGGCCCGCACCGGGGGCGACTTTAACCACCGCTGGGCCACCTTGATAGTGCCCCAGGCCAGTACGGCGGTCTCTGCCGAGGGAGGAGCGATGCGCTGGTATGACCTGCACTTGGCCACCATGGTCGCGCTGACGGCGGATCAGTTTTGCGGCAATCCCTCGGCGCGGGGCGCGTATTTCCACTACGAGGCCGACGGTGGCAGCGTGTATATGGGGCAGTACTTCATCCCCTGCAACACCGCCAAAGACCTGATGGCCGACTTTAGCCAAGATCGCCAGATCTCGGTGGAGATGGAAGAAGGGGGAATGGATCTTGGCACCGTCTATCAATTTGTTTCTGCCCTGCCCGATGCCGTGATGCCGCAGTTTCGCCGCCAGGTGGTGGAGGTGCTGACGCCGGAATGCAGCGATGGACGTTGTCCAGGAGATCGCATCTAGGCATTGGCTCAGGCGTTCAGCGATGCAGCGTTGGCTGGTCGGAACAAAAACGCTGTCTGCCAAAGGCACCCGCGACGAGACCTTCGTTTTCGATGGGCCAACATACACCATCGGGTACGGGTTTCGTTCGGAATCTATGGATCGTGCGGTGTAGTTTGTATTCCGTATTCAGACTTTTCAAGCTTTTCAGTCTTTAAGGACGTTTTCTATGAATTTTCGTGCGCTTACCCTCAGTGCCCTGCTCGGCTTGTCGGCCCCGATGGTGGCGGGGGAATTGTTCAACCCTGCTCCTGTGGCAGCTCAATCGCTGATGATGGGCGACTACATGAACGACAACTGGTTTATTAGCCTCTGGTTTGAGAACGGAACCATGCACTACCAGGGCACGGATCGTCGTCGCCCCAACAATTCCATGTACCTGTCTGGGGCCACGGAATCTGGCACACGGGATCGGCAAATTTACACTTGGCGTAATGGGGGCCATCGCTACCAAGTCACCTGGCGACCCAGCGACCCCGACTACATCCGCCTCCAGGTCTTCGATCCCAATGGCCGTGAACTGGTAAATAACCTGCTAGAGCGAATTCCGTTCTCGCCCTAGCCTGCGGAAGGGGCGGTTCCAGCGCTGGGGACTCACGGCGCTGGCTGGAGATTCTCCATCGGTTGCATCCGCCCTGGCGTGGATCGCCCCATTCCCCTGTCGTTCCCCATTGCTGTCAAGATTACCCCTCTGTACTCTTTACGACCCATGACCCTGTCCCATCCCACCGCCTGGGCCACTGTTGCCCTCAGTGCCGTCGCCAGCCTTGGCTGTAATGTCACCACGTCTAACCCTGGCGCACCTGCCAGCCAACCGTCCTCGGCCAAGGGCACCGCTGCCCCCGCCACCGACAACACGGCCCTCCCCCCCGGTATCTATTGCTATAGCGGCACTGGCAACCTCGATGGGGCTGACCTAGATGGGGTGGTGCGTCTTCAGATTGAAGCAGGGGGCCGCGTGACTGGGGTCGTCTCTGTCACCGCCGACAACGCCGCCGCTGGCACTGTCTTTACCGCCAACGAAACCCTCACGGGGCAGCTAACGGGCACCACCCTCACCGCCAGCTTCATCGAACGAGCGGGCGGTGAGGAATTCCAATCCGATGACGAGTGGACGGTGGATCAAGATCAGATCGTCAGCCGCACCCTCACCTACAACAGTGCCGACTGCGCCGTCGTAGAAAGTCGTCTGCCCGAAGATTTCCGTGACGACGCCCAGTCTAACTCATGGACTACCCCATCCACATCAACCTAGATCCCTGGATTCTGGTTGGGAAATGCCGCTATTCCTTGCGGTGTCTCCCGCCCATTTAGGGATTTTGTCTCGCCCCAGATTTCTGGTTCACATTCCGCATCTTACGTCCTATTCTGGGCTTGGTGTTTACGTTCTACCTCCTCTGCCCATGCCCTGGTTTGTCAAAATTGAAAAAGGGGTGGTCGATAAGCCCACCTTCGATCAGTTTGTGCCCGCCCATGTGGCCTACGTGAAAGACCTGATTGCCCAGGGCCACCGCGCCAAAACGGGCTACTGGGCTGAATATGGGGGTGGTATGCTGATATTCTGGGCCGAGTCTAGGGCCGAGGCGGAAGCGATTGTAGCGGCGGATCCGCTGGTTAAACACCACTGCGTTAACTACGAGCTCCACGAGTGGCGGGTGGTGGTGGAGTAGGAAGATTTGGACAGCGACATCATTGTCACCGGGGAAGGAGGGCCGTATGGCGGACGAGAGCAAAGGGTTTAAGGTCGTTAGCGATAACCGTCAGGCCCGCCACGAGTATGAAATTCTAGAGACCTACGAAGCGGGCATTGAGTTGCTGGGGTCGGAGGTGAAGTCTATTCGCCAGGGCAAGGTGAACCTGCGGGATGGCTTTGCCCAACTTAAAGACGGCGAGATGTGGCTTCAGAATATCCACATTTCCCCCCACACCATGACCAACAAGGCCTATAACCACGAGGCCAAACGCCCTCGACGGCTGTTGATGCACCGGGACGAAATTCGCAAGCTGATCGGTAAGGTGGAACAAAAGGGGCTGACCTTAGTGCCCCTCAAGATGTACCTGAAGGGTGGCTGGATTAAGGTCAGCATTGCCCTAGCGCGAGGCAAAAAACTCCACGACAAGCGGGAATCCCTCAAGCGCAAACAGGAAAAACGGGAAACGGATCGCACCCTCAGCGGACGGGGGTAGACTTTTCCCTGGATATTTTCCCTGAAGATTAGATCTGTTGGGAATACAGAGGAGCCGATAGATGATGGCCCCTTACCCTACCTCCGCTGAAGCGCCAAGACAGCGGTACTACTAACCGTTTTTTCGTGCCGTAACCGGGTTAAACCGACATGCCATCCTCTTCCCTCCTCACGCTTCACAATCAACACGCCTGCTTTGGCGGCACTGTGGGCTACTACAGCCATTTTTCCAGTCAGTGCCAGTGCGAAATGCGGTTTTCGGTCTTCATTCCGCCCCAAGCCCAAAACGGCCCGGTGCCCGTGTTGTACTACCTATCGGGGCTGACCTGCACCGAGGAAAACTTTACCGCTAAGGCCGGAGCTCAGGGCTATGCGGCGGAGCAAGGACTGATGCTGGTGGCCCCCGATACCAGCCCCCGTGGGGAAGCCATCCCCGACGAGGCCGACGCTTGGGACTTTGGCCTCGGGGCGGGGTTCTACGTCAACGCCACCCAACCCCCCTGGAGCCGCCACTACCGCATGTATAGCTACGTGGTGGTGGAACTGCCGGAACTGATCGCCGCCAACTTTGCCGTTCAGCCGGATCGCCAGGGCATTTTTGGCCATTCCATGGGCGGGCACGGAGCCTTGGTCTGCGGTCTCCGTAATCCCCATTTGTTTAAGTCTATTTCAGCCTTTGCGCCCATCGCGGCTCCCAGCCAATGCCCCTGGGGTCAAAAAGCTTTTAGCGGTTATTTGGGGGAGGATAAAACCCTGTGGAACACTTACGATGCCAGCCATCTCGTGAAAACCCACGCCCAGGCCAACCGCCCTATCCTGATCGACCAGGGCAACGCCGATCCCTTTTTGGCCGAGGGGCAACTATTGCCAGAGGTCTTCGAGGCGGCCTGTCAGGAAGCCGGACAGCCCCTCACCCTGCGGATGCAACCGGGCTACGACCACGGCTACTACTTCATCGCGACCTTTGTGGCCGATCACCTGCGCCACCATGGGGCCATCCTGAATGCCTAGGGGTTGGGTCTTTTAGGGACGTTTAGGAACGCGGCTTCCTGGGTCTGACTAGTTCATGGCATGGTAGGGTGCAAGGCACAGGGCTCTAGGGAGAATCGGGGTGTTTCAGGCGACTCGTCAGCGGTTGGCGCTTTGGTATACGGCGGTAACGGCGGTGCTGCTGCTGCTGTTTGCCAGTGGGGTTTACCTCTATGTGCGAACGACGCTAGTGGAACGGGTGGATGACACCCTCAATCATGTGGTGGAAATTGTGGAGCGGTCGCTGGTGATTGAGCCCAGCCCCGATCAGATTCCGCCTTCCCCCACCCGTCTGATGCCCGCCCCCAGTCTTCAGGTGAATGTGGAGGCCAGCTTTCGCGACAATGCCCACACCGTGGAGGATGACCACATTGATTTGGAGTGGTTTAGTCCGGGCGGGGTGCTGCTCTGGTCTACGCTCTCAGACCTGCTGCCCCTACCGCTCCATGTGAACCCTGCCGGGGAGACGGTGCGGGTTGCACCGGAATTCATTCTGCGACAAATTACCGAGCGGGTGGAGGTGGAGGGGCAGGTGTTGGGCTATCTGCGGGTGAGCCATCCCTGGTTTGAGGTAACCAAGCCCAGTCGGCGGCTGATTGTGGATTTGGCCCTGGGTACGAGCCTGATGGTGGGGGCGGTGGCGGGGATTGGTTGGCTGCTGTCGGGGATTGCCATGGCCCCCGTGCGCGACTCCTACCAACAGCTCAAGCAATTCACGGCGGATGCCTCCCACGAACTGCGCAACCCCATCGCGGTGATTCAAACCAATGCCCAGGTGGCCCTGTCTGACCCCGACCCCGATGTGACCACCCAGCAGCGGCAGTTCCAGGTGATTGAGCGCCTCACCCGACGCCTAGGGCGACTGGTGGATGATCTGCTGTTTTTGGCCCGCCAGGAAAGCGGGTTGATCGCCTTTACCCCTGCCTCCATTATGTTGGGGGGGGTGCTAGAGGAGGTTTTGGAAGAACAACAGGTGATCGCCACCGAAAAGCAGCTTGATCTGATCTACGAGCCCGATATCGGCGATCCAGGGCCACGGTCTAGCTCAATGTTGCCCGCCAAGCCTGCCCTGCTAGATCACAAACATGCCCTCGTCGTCGGGGGCGATGCCAGCCAACTCACCCGACTCTTCACCAATCTGATCGGTAATGCGTTGCAGTACACGCCAGCGGGGGGACGGGTCTCCGTAGCGGTCAAGCCCATCAAACAGCAGGGGCAAGCGTGGGTGCAGGTCACGGTTCAAGATACGGGCATTGGCATGGATGCCGAGGCATTGGCCCACAGCTTTGATCGCTTCTATCGGGCCGATCCGGCTCGACTGCGCAGTGGCGATCAGGGGACGGGCCTAGGCTTAGCGATTGCTAAGGTGATTGTAGACACCCATCGCGGCCACATTTATTTAGACAGCCAACTCAACCAGGGCACCACCGTCACCGTGCTATTGCCCCAGGGCGGGAGCAAACCGTAGCGCCATCCGCGGCATTGGGCGAGGATTGGGCGAGGAAACCTCGCCCCTACGGTTGTCAGGTTGGGATGCGGGATTTTAGGGTTCAGATTGGGGCTGGAACCCCTACCCATTGGGGGGCGGCGTATCGGGATAGGGGGTATCCGGGCCGGGGTCGGCGACCTTGGCTAGAGGGGTGTCCTCCACGGCATAGACAGGTTTGACGGGCACCAGTTCCAGTTGGCGGGGGGCTTTGGGCTGGGCGGTTTGCCGTCGCCGCTGGGAGATAGCTTCTTCGGTGGTTTCCTCCGCTACCACTTCGTAGAGGATGGCCTGTTTATTGCCGCTGCCCTTGCGAAGGATGCGGCCTAGGCGCTGCACATACTCGCGGGTGGATCCCGTCCCCGATAGCAAAATGGCGATGCGGGCGTCGGGCACATCCACCCCTTCGTTGAGGACGTGGCTGACGACGAGGGTGGGATAGTCGCCCTGGCGGAAGGCTTGCAGGATGGCGTGGCGTTCCTTCACCGGGGTTTGGTGGGTGATGGCGGGGATGAGAAAGCTTTGGGAGATGCGGTACACCGTCGCGTTATCGTTGGTGAAGACAAGGGTGCGCTCTGGGTGGTGCTGGGCCAACAGGTCTTCCAAGACGCGCAGCTTGCCTTCGGTGCCGAGGGCGATGGTTTTGGCCTCTCGGTGCGCCAGCATGGCCCGTCGTCCGGCTTGGGATTGGGCACTGGCTCGCACAAATCGCTGCCAGCCCTCGGCGGAACTCAGCCAAATGTTGGCCTCCTGCAAAAAGCGGTTGCGCTGGGCGATCCGTTCATCATAGCGATGGCGTTCCTGGTTAGAGAGCTTCACCTTAATCGACACAATCTCGAAGGGGGCGAGGGCTTGACCAGAGAGATCCGCCGCTGATTTCTCGTAAACCACGGCTCCTAGCAGGTGGGTCAGGTCTTCGTGGCGACCATCGGCGCGGTCGGGGGTCGCCGTTAACCCCAGGCGATAGGGCGCGATGGAATATTCGGCAATTACCCGGTTAAAGTCACTGGGCAGGTGATGACATTCGTCGCAAATCAGCAGGGCGTACTGGTTGCCCAGGCTTTCGGCGTGGATGGCGGCACTGTCGTAGGTGGCCACCAAAATCGGGGTACGATCCTTCGACCCACCGCCCAACAGCCCCACCTCTACATCGGGAAAGGCCGCTTCCAAATGGGCATACCACTGGTGCATCAAATCCAGCGTCGGTACGGTGATCAAGGTGTTGCGAGGCGTGGCCTGCATCGCCATCTGGGCCAGATAGGTCTTGCCGGAAGCCGTGGGCAACACCACCACCCCTCGCCAGCGGTTCCCCACCCACGCGGCCAAGGCTTCCCGCTGGTGGGCATAGGGCTCCATCGTCACCTTGGGGGCCAAATCCAACGGCTGAAACCCCTGGGCCTGATCGGTAAACGGCACCTGTTCCGCCCGTAGGGTTTCCACCAGAGCACGGTACTGATGGGCTGGAATGCGGAATTTTTCCACCCGGTCGTCCCAGTGGGCAAAATCCATCCAGCCCTTCCCCCGTGGGGGCGGGTGCAAAATCAGCGTGCCCCGGTCGTAGGTGAGGGTGGGAGTACGGCCCATCGGTTCACAAGTTGTAGCTCACAATTGGCGGCTCATACCACCCCAAGATACCCTATGGGCTGTACCGAAAAGGGACGACGTTTTTCCCTAGATGCCCACCCCAGGGCTGGCCCCATCTGGCCAGAGGCCAGGGATTCTACCAGGGTAAACGGCTACCGTCCCAGCTCAAAAATTCGCCGCTGTCCGTGGGCTCTAGGTTGTCGATGACGGTCATCAACTGGGCTACGGTGCGCGAGACGGGGAACAATTTCTCTGGCGGCACTCCCCGTTGAAAGGGTTGGGAGAGGCGAGTATCGGTGGTGCCGGGGTGGAGGAGGGCGAAGATGGTGTTGGGGCTTTTGCGGGCGTATTCCAGGGAAGCGGTCTTGATCAGCATATTCAGCGCCGCCTTGGAGGCCCGATAGCCGTACCAGCCGCCCAAGCGGTTATCGCCAATGCTGCCCACCTTGGCAGAAATCGCCCCAAAAACGCTGGGCTGGTCGTGGTTGAGCAAGGGAAACAGATGCTTGGTGAGCAGGGCGGCTCCCACCGCATTCACCTGAAACGACCGCAGCAATTGGTCGCTCGTTAGCTGCCGTACACTTTTTTCGGGCTGAAAGGTGGCGTCGTGGAGAAGCCCGACACAGTAAACCACGAGATGTAGGCGGGGCGGGGTTGCGGGCATAGATAGGTTGGCTTGCAGGTTAGCCTGAAGATCCTGGACGGCCTGGGTAATGCTCTCCTCCTCCGTCACATCCATCTTCAGGGGCGTCAGGTGGGGGTGGGCCTGGGCCAAGGCCAGCAAGGCTCCAGCGGTTTCTGGACGACGATAGGTGCCATAGACCCGACCAAAGCGGCCATCCATCACCAATTGCTGCACAAACCCCAGGCCAATGCCCTGGCTGGCCCCCACAATCAACGCATTGGCCGCAGCTAGGGACGTTCCAAAGGGCATAGCACCGCTACCAAAGCCGACCTTCTTAGCCTAACCCATGCCAACGGGCGCGAGTCAGAGTGTCATACTAGATAGGCAAAATTCCACCCCGGCTCCATGACGAACTTTCTCGCCCCCCTCAACCCCGCCCAACGTCAAGCCGTCGAGCATTTCTGCGGCCCGCTGCTGGTGGTGGCCGGAGCCGGATCGGGCAAAACCCGCGCCCTAACGTACCGCATCGCCAATCTGGTGCTCACCCACCGCATCGATCCCGAAAATATCTTGGCCGTCACCTTCACCAACAAAGCCGCTAAGGAAATGAAGGAGCGGATCGAGATTTTGTTTGCCGAACAGGATGCCCAGGCCAAGCATGGTAAATCCCTGTCAGCCCTATCGGATTACGAGCAAACTAAGCTAAAGTCCCAGGTCTACAAAAACATTACTAAACATCTGTGGATTGGCACCTTCCACGCCCTTTGTGCCCGAATTTTGCGATTTGATATTGAAAAATACCAACACCCCGCAGGCTATCGCTGGACTAAGAGCTTTTCGATTTTTGATGAATCCGATGCCCAAAGTTTAGTCAAAACCATCGTCACCCAAACCCTTAACTTGGATGACAAAAAGTTCAATCCTCGCTCTGTACGTTTCGCCATCAGCAACGCCAAAAATCAAAAACTCTCCCCCGACGAACTAGAGCAAGAACAACCCAACTATCGAGGACGGGTAATTGCCGATGTCTATCGCCACTACCAAAAAGCCCTCGCCGAAAACAACGCCCTGGATTTCGACGACCTGATTTTGATGCCCGTTTACCTGTTTCAGCAAAACGAGCAGGTACTCGCCTACTGGCACAAACGATTTCGTCATGTCTTGGTAGACGAATATCAAGATACCAACCGCACCCAGTACGAACTCATTCGCCTTTTGGCCACCAATGGCGAAGAGATTTCTGATTACAAAAATTGGGATTATCGGTCTGTTTTTGTGGTCGGTGATGCAGATCAATCAATTTATTCCTTTAGGGCAGCGGATTTCACCATTCTGATGAATTTTCAGGATGATTTTGGGGATGGTTTACCCGATGATGATACTCGCACGATGGTCAAGCTAGAGGAAAACTATCGCTCCACATCTAATATTCTAGAAGCTGCCAATTACCTGATTGAAAATAATACCGAACGCATTGATAAAGTGCTGCGCCCCACCCGTGGTGAGGGCGAAAGTATTTTTATCTACCACGCCGAGGATGAAATTGCCGAAGCTAGTTTTGTGATCAGCCAAATTCGCCACCTAGAAACCCAGCATCCTGAACTCAACTGGGGCGACTTTGCTATTCTCTACCGCACCAATGCCCAATCCCGCGCCTTTGAGGAAATGCTGACCCGCTACGGCATTCCCTATCAAGTGGTGGGTGGAATGCGGTTCTATGATCGTCGTGAAATTAAAGACGTTCTAGCCTATCTACGGCTGATTAATAATCCCTCAGACACGGTGAGCCTGAAGCGGGTGATTAACGTACCGAAACGGGGCGTTGGCAAAGGCACTTTAGACAAACTAGACCAAGCCGCCCAAACCCTAGGAGTGCCTCTGTGGGAAATTTTAGCTGACGAAACTTCAGTGAAAACCTTGGCCGGACGGTCGGCTAGGGGCGTGTTGGAATTTGCCGAGGTAATCAAAAAGCATCAGGAAGATATGGCGAATCAAAAAGCCTCCACGATCATCCAGGGTGTCCTTGACGATAGTGGTTATTTGGCGGCTCTAAAAGCTGAAGGCACTGACGAAGCCGAAGATCGGTTTGGCAACGTACAGGAACTTTATAACGCCGTTCTGCAATTTGAAGAAGAGAACGTCGATGATCCTTCCCTAGAAGCCTTCTTAGCCAATGCTTCTTTGGCTTCGGATTTAGACGATACCAAGGACGGCAAAAATGCAGTTTCGCTAATGACCCTCCATTCCTCCAAGGGGCTAGAGTTTCCTGTGGTGTTCTTGGTGGGCTTGGAAGAGGGCTTATTTCCTAACTATCGCTCGATGGAAGATCCTGCTGCCCTAGAAGAAGAACGCCGCCTGTGCTACGTGGGTATCACCCGCGCCCAGGAACGACTGTTTATTTCCCACGCCAGAGAACGTCGCCTCTATGGTCAGCGAGAAATGGCTAGTCCATCGGTTTTCCTATCCGAATTGCCTACGGATTTAGTCAGCGGCAACAGTCCCCATCGCCGCTCAGGAAACGCTAAATCAGAGCACGCTACACCTCGAATCAGTACCCCCATGCGCGAGGCCAGAAAACAACGGGAATCTGCCGCCAAACCGGGCAGCGGTGCCCACGAACGCGACTGGAAAGTGGGGGATGTCGTGGTTCACAAAGCCTATGGGGCAGGGCAAGTGACCCACATTTTTGGGGCGGGCAATAAAATTTGCCTTGCAATTCAGTTTCAAGGGCAAGGACGCAAGATTATCGATCCTAAACTCTCCCCCCTGCAACGGGCGGAGTAAAACCCATTGACTGTAGCAAGCGTTCGGAAGGGGCCGATTTCGTGATACAACGATGGGGCGGATCGGTTGGTACAGGGGCGTTGCATTCCCTAGCACTAAAGATCCCACGTTGACGCAGGAGAGGGTTGGCCATGACGACGGCAGCGAAACAGCTTGAGGGACAGGTCGCGTTGGTAACAGGGGCTTCACGGGGGATTGGCCGCGCCGTTGCCCTAGCTCTAGCTACGGAGGGCGCAAAGGTAGTGGTGAACTACGCTCGTTCCTCCACGGCGGCTGAGGAGATCGTGGCCCACATTACCGCTGAGGGGGGCCAAGCCCTCGCCCTGCAAGCGGATGTTGCCCAGGCAGAGCAGGTGGATGCCCTGATTAGCCGCACCCTAGAGACCTTTGGGCGGATTGATATTTTGGTCAACAATGCGGGCATTACCCGCGATACCCTGCTGCTGCGGATGAAATTGGAGGACTGGCAGGCGGTGATTGACCTGAACCTCACTGGTGTGTTCCTCTGCACCAAGGCCGTGGCTAAGGGGATGCTGAAGCAACGCTCCGGGCGAATTATCAACATTGCCTCGGTGGCGGGGCAAATGGGCAACCCAGGGCAGGCTAACTACAGCGCCGCCAAGGCCGGGGTGATCGGCTTCACCAAAACCGTGGCTAAGGAGATGGCGAGTCGAGGTGTCACCGTGAATGCCGTGGCTCCGGGCTTCATTGAAACCGACATGACGGGTGATTTGCCCAATACCGAGGAAATTCTCAAGTTCATTCCCCTGGGGCGATTTGGCAAACCCGACGATATTGCGGGGATGGTGCGTTTCCTCGCGGCTGATCCCGCTGCCGCTTACATCACGGGGCAGGTCTTCAATGTGGATGGCGGTATGGTGATGGCCTAGGCCGGAGATCAGCAGAGGCTAGGACGATAGATGCTAGGACGATAAATATCATGGTTGACGCCGCATCTTCGGATCCCAAGCCCGGTCATCTCTATGTGGTGGGCACCCCCCTAGGCAACCTGGAGGACATGACCTTTCGGGCTGTGCGCATTCTCCAATCGGTCGATTTGATTGCGGCGGAGGACACCCGCCACACGGGCAAGCTGCTGCATCATTTTCAGATCACCACGCCCCAGATTAGCTACCACGAGCATAACCGCCAAAGTCGCATCGGGGAGGTGTTGCACCACCTAAAAGAACGGCAGCACTCTGTGGCGCTAGTCTCGGATGCTGGGATGCCGGGAATTTCCGATCCGGGCTATGAGTTAGTGGTCGCCTGTGTCGCCGCCCATCTTCCCGTCGTACCCATCCCTGGCCCCACCGCCGCCATGACGGCCCTTTGTGTTTCTGGGCAACCCACGGATCGGTTTGTGTTTGAAGGCTTTTTGCCCCTCAAAGGCCCAGGCCGCACCGCCCGCCTAGAGGCCATCCAACGGGAAGAACGCACCATCATCCTCTACGAAGCGCCCCATAAGTTGGTCAAAACCTTGACGGATTTACGGGAACGCCTAGGGGAAGATCGCCCCCTGACCCTAGGCCGAGAACTGACTAAACGCTTTGAGGAATTTTGGCACGGCACTCTAGACGAGGCCCTGACCTATTACCACACTCAGGAGCCCAAGGGCGAATTTACCGTGATTCTTCAAGGGGCACCCCAGGACGAGATTGCCTTCTCCGATGACGCCCTGCGCACCGAACTAGAACGCCTAATTCACCAAGGGCTCTCCCGTGCTGATGCCAGTCGCCAACTGGCCCAGGCCACCGGACAGCCCAAAAAGCGCATCTACAGGATTTCTTTGGACATTGATCCGCTTATTCCCTAAAAACCGCTGAACCTCCTCTAGCCGGACTTGGCCTTCCTTCTCCCACAACGTCTAAACTTTGAAAAACAAACCTGGTCTAGGAGATCTTAAAATTCGATGCTGTCGGGGGTGCGGGGGAAGGGAATCACATCGCGGATGTTGCCCATTCCGGTCATGAACTGCACCAAACGCTCGAATCCAAGGCCAAATCCGGCGTGGGGAACGGTGCCAAAGCGACGCAGATCCAGGTACCACCAGTAATCTTCGATGGGCAAACCCGCTTCCTGAAGGCGGCGTTCGAGGATGTCGAGCCGTTCTTCGCGCTGGGAACCGCCGATGATTTCCCCCACCTTGGGAGCCAGTACGTCCATGGCGGCGACAGTCTCACCACCATCATTGAGGCGCATATAGAAGGCTTTGATGCCCGTGGGGTAGTCGGTGACGATGACGGGCTTTTTGAACAGGTCTTCGGCCAGGTAGCGTTCGTGTTCGGATTGCAGGTCAATGCCCCACTCCACGGGGAATTCAAAGGACTTGTCCGCCTTTTCCAACAGCTTGACCGCTTCGGTGTAGGTGATGCGCTCGAAGGTGTTGTTAATAATATTGTCGGCGGTGGCCAGGACGGAATTGTCGATGCGCTGGTTGAAGAATTCCATGTCCTCCGGGCAGGCATTTAGTACCGAGCTAAAGATGTACTTGAGGAAGTCCTCCGCCAAATCCATGTTGCCCACTAGGTCGCAGAAGGCCATTTCTGGCTCCACCATCCAAAATTCGGCCAGGTGGCGGGAGGTGTTGGAGTTCTCGGCCCGGAAGGTGGGGCCAAAGGTGTAGACATCCTTAAAGGCCATGGCCATAATTTCCGCCTCTAGCTGACCGCTCACCGTGAGATAGGCGGGTTTGCCGAAGAAATCCTGGCCGTAGTCCACCTTGCCCTCGGCGGTTTTGGGCACCTGGTTTAAATCCAGACCCGTAACCGCAAACATTTCCCCCGCCCCCTCGCAATCGCTGGCGGTGATGATGGGGGTGTGCATCCACAGAAAGCCCTGCTCTTGGAAAAACTGGTGGATGGCCTGGGCGCAGGCATTCCGCACCCGAAACACGGCCCCCAGGGTGTTGGTGCGGGCGCGCAGATGGCCGAGGCCGCGCAGAAACTCAAAGGAGTGGCGCTTTTTCTGGAGGGGATAGGTCTCGCCATCCGCCGTACCGAAGACGGTGATGGTTTGGCCCTGAAGTTCCACCCGCTGGCCCTTGCCGGGAGATTCCACTAAATCGCCGCCAATTTCCACCGAGGATCCCGTGGTCAGCGCCTTCACCACCGTGTCGTAGTCGGCCAGGTCGGCATTCAGCACCACCTGCAACCCCGCCATAGAGGATCCATCGTTTACCTCCAAAAAGGTGAGGCCCTTGCCCTCCCGCTTGGTGCGAACCCAGCCCTGCAGGGTGATGGCTTGGCCTGGGGTGCCGTTGTGCAAAATGTCTCGAATACGTGGCATGGTTCAGCGCAAATAGTTGATGGGCAGGGCAACGGACGGAAACACGGACGGAAACTCTACCCCCTATTCTCACCTATGTTGGCCAGAACGAAGTCAACGATCAAAACGCCAGCGACAGGTCTTTTCCACTCCAACTGCCCATGAACATTGGTCTTCAGCCTAGCTTGGCTTGATGGGTGTTTCTTTTTGGCAAGTAGTCTCATGAATAGACCAATTTATCTCTTAATCAGACTTATTTTGAGTTTATTGAGTCTACTAAAGAGACAAACCGAATTCTCTATCGTAGTTTGCGATGTTTGCGATCTGGGGCCAAATCCGCCTGTTTGCCCTCGGCATCAGCGGTCGGGGAGACCTCGCTCCTGCGATTTATCGATCTGGGAATCGGGTTTGCTTGATTCAGATTGGCGAAGTAGTTGAGGCGGTGATCCTCAATTTGCCGACGAAGTCAATGTTGCTCACCAAGATAGACCCTGTGATCTAGTCAGCCTTAAGACTGGACTCACAAATCCCTTTATTGGACTTGCTTTGAGACGATTGAGTCTTTGCTTGAGATGGCTAAATGTATTAACCGTACCCCAGGAATCGGCCTCTGGATCTGCGTCTGTGGTGGGGTTAAGCCGCCCAATCCTTGCACAGGGTTTCCGCCTGCTGCAACACGGTCTGAGTTGCCTTTTCCTGCTTATCGGGCGGATAGCCATACTTCTTCAGCAGCCGCTTCACCATCACCCGCAGCTTCGCTCGCACGGCTTCCCGCTCCGTCCAGTCAATCGTCACATGGCCGCGAATCGCCTTGACTAGCTCCTGGGCAATGGCCTTCAACGTCTCATCCCCTAGCACCTGCACGGCACTGTCGTTGACCTCTAGGGCGTCGTAGAAGGCTAGCTCAGCCTCGCTCAGGCCCAGGTCAATGCCCCGACGGCTGGCCTCGCGCATATCTGCCGCCAGGTTGATCAGCTCCTGGATCACCTCCGCTGAGGTGATCGCCCGGTTCTGGTAGCGGCGGATCGAGGCTTCCAGCATCTCCGAGAAGTTGCGGGATTGCACCACGTTCTTGCGGGAGCGGGCTTTGATCTCGTCGTTGAGCAGCTTGCGTAGCACCTCCAGAGCCAGGTTTTTCTGGGGCAGGTTGCGCACCTCGGCCAGGAACTGGTCGGAAAGAATGGAGAGTTCGGGCCTATCCAACCCAGCGGTCTCGAAGATGTCGATCACCTGCTCAGAGGCGACGGAACGGGAGACGATCTGGCGCACGGCGGCATCCAGCTCGGCTCGGCTCTTGCCTCCTTCCACCGTGTGTTTGCTCAGCCCCGCCTTCACCGCCTGGAAAAAGCCCACGTCTTCGCGGATGGCTAGGGCCGCATCCTCGGCGGCGCAGAGGGCAAAGGCTTGGGAGAGTTCGGTCACCGCTTGAATGTAGCGCTGGGGGCCTTTCACCTCTACTGCTTCAGGGCGCAGCAGCCAATCCATGGCGTTGCGGAGGATGGTCAGGCGCTGGGGCGGTGGAGCGCTGTGGAAGGCGCGGTAGTCGAACCCGTGGAACTGACCCGCGACGATTTCGTACTTCTCCTGCATCAGCGCCAGGGCTTGATCCATCGGGATGCCCGCCTGACCTCGGTCGCGTTCGGTGTAGGCTTGCAGGGCTTCTTTCAGGTCTTGGGCAATGCCGATGTAGTCCACCACCAGGCCCCCGGCTTTGCTGCCAAACACCCGGTTGACGCGGGCGATGGCCTGCATCAGGTTGTGGCCGCGCATGGGCTTGTCCACATACATGATGTGCAGGCAGGGGGCATCGAAGCCAGTGAGCCACATATCGCGGACGATTACCAGCTTAAGCGGGTCTTCGAGGTCGCGCAGGCGCTTGGCCAGGGCATCGCGGCCTTTTTTGCTGCGAATGTGGGGGCGATAGCTTTCCGGGTCGGAGGCGCTGCCGGTCATCACCACTTTGATCGCTCCGGTGGTGTCGTCGTCGCTGTGCCAGTCGGGGCGCAGCGCGATGAGCTGATCGTAGAGTTCGACGCAGATGCGGCGGCTCATCGCCACAACCAGCCCTTTGCCCTCCATGGCGGCGAGGCGGTTCTCGAAGTGCTGCACGAGGTCGGCGGCGACCAGGGAGAGACGCTTGGGGCTGCCCACCATGGCTTCGAGCTGTGCCCACTTGCTCTTCAGCCTTTCGCGGGTGGTCAGTTCTTCCCCTTCGGTGACGTCTTCAAAGTTGGGGTCGATGTGGGGCCGCTCGTTGGCGTCGAGGTCGATTTTGGCTAGGCGGGCTTCGTAGTAGATCTTGACGGTGGCCCCGTCTTCCACGGCCCGCTGGATGTCGTAGATGTCGATGTAGTCGCCGAAGATTTGCTGGGTGTTTTTGTCGGTGGCCTCGATGGGGGTGCCGGTAAAGCCGATGAAGGAGGCGTTGGGCAGGGCATCGCGCAGGTATTTGGCGAAGCCGTAGGCGGTGTAGGCTCCCTCAAGGCCAGTGCCTTTGTCTGTGGTGGTCACCACGCGGGCTTTGAGGCCGTACTGGGAACGGTGGGCCTCGTCGGCGATGAAGACGATGTTGCGGCGGTGGGAGAGGGCGTCGTAGTCGCCACCCCGCTCTTCGGGGGAAAATTTTTGAATGGTAGTGAAGACGATGCCCCCGGAGGCCACCTGGAGTTTGGCCTTGAGGTCGGCCCGATCTTCCGCCTGCTGGGGTGTTTGCCGCAGCAGGTCTTGGCATTTGGAGAAGGTGGTGTAGAGTTGCTCATCGAGGTCGTTGCGGTCGGTGAGCACCACCAGAGTGGGGTTGGCCATGGCCGGATGCTGGATGATCTTGCCCGCGTAGAAGGTCATGGAGAGGCTTTTGCCGGAACCCTGGGTATGCCAGATTACCCCGGCCCGCTGGTCGCCCTGGCTGGAGGTGGCGCGGAGGGTGGCTGCGACGGCTTTGTTGACGGCGTAGTACTGGTGGTAGCCCGCCATCTTTTTGACTAGGGTTTCGCCGTCGCTCTCGAAGACGGTGAAGTAGCGAATCAGATCGAGGTAGCGTTCGGGGTGGAAGATGCCTTTGAGCAGCACTTCCATGGGGTTGGTGGCGTCGGTGGGGTAGGTGCCCCCGGAATCGGCGGCGATGGGTGGGCGGCGTTTAGGGAAGGGGATGAGGTTGTTGGCCCCTGTGTTGGCCCCTGTGTTGGCCCCTGTGTTGGCCCCTGTGTTGGCCCCTGTGTTGGCCCCTGTGTTGGCTTCTGGGGGGGGATTGCGCCAGGGCATGAAGCGGCTGCGGTCGGCGGTGAGGGTGCCCACCTGGGCGTTGAGGCCGTCGGAGATGACCAGCCCCTGGTTGTAGGTGAAGAGGCTGGGGATGTCTTTTTTGTAGGTCTGGAGCTGGTTGTAGGCGTGGTCGATGTCGGCGTTTTCGGCGGCGGCGTTTTTGAGTTCGAGGACGGCGATGGGGAGGCCGTTGAGGAAGAGGACGATGTCGGGGCGGCGGTTAGCGTTTTCGTGGATGGTGAACTGGTTGACGGCGAGCCAGTCGTTGTTGTCGGGCTGCTGGAAGTCGATCAGCCAGACTTGGTCGTGGATGGTGCGGTCTCCGTCTTGGTAGGCGACGGGGACGCCATCGGTGAGGAATTTGTGGAAGCGGCGGTTGTTTTCGACCAGGTTTTGGCTTTCGCTGCGGATGATCTGGCGCAGGGCTTCGTTGATGGCATCGGGGGGGATGTGGGGGTTGATGCGGGTGAGGGCGCTGCGGAGGCGTTGGGTGAGGACGACTTCGCTGTAGCTGTCGCGCTCTGCAATGGGTTCGCCGGGGGCGATGGTGGAGCCGTTGAGGGTGGTGTAGCCGAGTTGGTTGAGGTAGTAGAGGGCGGCTGCTTCAACCTCAGATTCGGTCATGCCGTAGTGACTCATGGGGGGTAGTCCTTGAGTTTGGTGGAGCGGGTGGCAGATGGTTCTGGGTTAGTATGCCCACTACGCTAGCGAAAGGTAGCTTCAGTAAATCGCAAACATGCTTTTTTGCCATGATCCAGCCCTCACCCCCAGCCCCTCTCCCAGGAGGGAGAGGGGCGCAGGAAACCCTTTCAAAGTCCCTCTCCCTCCTGGGAGAGGGATTTAGGGTGAGGGCTACGGGGACTTTGTGATCGACTGAGTCTGAGTAGCCCATCGATAGAGAGATCTTCGTCTAGGGTGGGCCAGTGGATGCCGTAGCCAGAGGGCGAGACCTGATAAATTTTGCGCTCAGTTTCTGAGGCATTCGCTAACCGTTGGGAGGTTTCAGGGATGGGCAACCGAACTGTTTGGCCATCGACCGTTAAAATCATCCACTGTTTATCAAAATCAAGGCTTTGAATGTTGTGGCGCTTATTCATTTTGTGCGGCCTCAAATACCTGGATTTGCGCGTAGAGACTATCGACGGTTTCGTTGGCAAAGAGATTATCTTTTGTTTTTAGATAGTCACCTTCGCCAAGTTTGCAGGCAGCGACGAAACGAGCGACTTTCAAGGGTTCCATATGCTCTATCAGAACTTGTAAGGCTGCTTGAATGATGGCTTTCATCGGCGGTGAGAGAGGATGGTGTAACTCGGTAGGGGTTGATCGGTTACTACGGAGTAGAGGACATCGGGATCAAGATCGGCCCCGTTGGGCCAGCTAATTGTGCCTAGGTCAGGATTGACGGCGACTTGGGCAAAATAAGTCGGGTTGACAAGAGGTTCAAATATTCCCGTAAACTCAATTATATTTGCGATATCAACTATGCCTTCTACGTTATCTTCAAAGGTGAGATGGAGCTTGTGGCCATCCAGTGGGTAAACCGCAATGATGTCGAGCAGCATAAGACTTGTTAGTAAGATTTGCTCTCGGTAGCTTGTGTTTGCGCTAGTCTGACCAGCCCATCAATAGAGAGATCTTCGTCTAGGGTGGGCCAGTGGATGCCGTAGCCAGAGGGGGAGACCTGATAAATTTTACGCTCAGTTTCTGAGGCATTAGCTAACCGTTGGGAGGTTTCAGTAATGGGCAACCGGACTGTTTGACCATCGACGGTTAAAATTATCCGCTGAGCATCAAAATCAAGGCTTTGAATGTTGTGGGGCTTATTCATTTTGTGCGACCTCAAAATCGGGGTAGAGGTAGGGGGTACGAATACGAACGAATCCGTTTACATCGGCGCAGTCAAATAGCTGCCCGACGGTGTCTGCGATTTGTTGGCAGAGGGCAGTACTCATAGGAACAGGTCTAATTGCCGATCGGGCGGTGCTTGCATGGTGCCAGTATGAATGATTCCAGCTTCTTGGCAAAACTAAGGAAAACTCTTAAACGCTCCATCTGATACAAGACAATAGAGAATTACTTCTAACTTAATTTCATATTTAACTAATTAGTCCTTGTGATCGAGCCATAGCATCATTCAGAACTACGACAGAGGTTGGTGATAAATTCCAGGTTTTTACTGTGCAATGGAGTTCTTTCTTGAGTGCATCTTGTAGCGGTGGAAGCCATTCTTCTTGATGACCATTGATAACCAATATCAATCTAAAATTTGTTGTTTCTAGATCAACCGTTTGAAATAGTTCAGGCAATTCTCCATAGGTGGAATGCCGTTTTAAGCAAGTTGCTACAGTCAAAGTGAGCGAATTCGTAAATTTGTCTCGAATCTCTTCAATGAATTCATCAAAGTTTGGTTGGGTTTCAGGATGAGGTGTACTCGATTTTGCTTCAATAACCCAGAGCGAAGGATCTTTCTGGGGACGTAGCAGTAAAAACTCTGCAATTTTTACACCATTCTCAATCTTTTTGTAGGTTTCACACTTTTCAATGTAAAAGCAATGCCCTTCTGGGTAGGGGCCAAATATCATTCCAGATTCTTCAATTGGTTCAGTTGTCATTGCAATGCTAGGTCCACTTCTTCTTTGTAAAGCTGAATTGACTCGTCAATGATTGGATTATCCGGTAATCCTTCCTTTAGATTTGCAATACTCCAATGATCATCTACAGAAGAAATTACTGGAATTGAGAGACTATCTTGCTTTTGAGAAATAAGAAACAGCTTTTTGATAACAAAATACGAATGGCTTGCCATAAAAAACTGAATTCCAGACTCAGCTAAAATGGCGATGATATCAAGAAATTTAGAAATAGCTGCTGGATGTAGTGCTGATTCTGGTTCATCAATAAAAATCACTGACTTTGGATCAAGATAACGATTTCCTAATAAAGTATCAAGAATCGAAATTTTTTTAATGCCTTCCGCTGTCACACCGATCGGAAACTTTTGATTTCCTTTCTTGAACTGCCAACGCCCAGTTCTTTCATCATACTCAATCTTGCCATCCAGAATTTCATTTAGATGCTTGCGGGATAAGGCAAAGTTTTGATAGTTTTTGCCTCCTCTGGGAGGCTGACGCAATGCTCGTGCTAAATCAAGATAAGTGTCATCAAAACCAAAAGTTTTACCCACTTCGCGAGATTCTAAAATAATTTTGTACAAAGATAGAACTTCCTTTGTGGGTAGAAAAACTGAATTGCTGTCTCGAGGAGAAACATGATTTTCTAGAGTCTGAATAATTTTAGTCGTATCTTTTCCGAATCCGTAGCAAAACTCTTTATCGTCCAATATAAACTTAAAAAATAATGGTTCGTCTGCTCCTTTGCTAACAAGATCGCCGATTTTCTCTGCTTCAAAAGTCCAATATAGTTTCTCCGCAAGAATTTCAGAGGCATTGCGCGGTTCGTTGCCTCGCTTATAATCTTCCAAAGTTCGTATGGCACTGTAGAGAGCTTTCAAAATAATGGTTTTACCTGTCCCATTGCCACCAATAATTAAATTTATGTGACCTAAATTATCACACTTAAGTTGATGGACTGGCCCAAAGTTTTTGAATTCAAAGCTATTTATCATTAGTTATCTCCAAGCTAATTTTATTGGAAATGAGTTTGTCAAGAGTGATGGTTATTATGCCACCTCTGCCACAGTTTCTTCAGCATCTTTAACACAAATTTCACCAGAGAGTAGTTTTGGCAGTAGGAAATCTCGAATTGAGGATAAAGTCCGATTTTCAAGCTTATTTGCTATTAACCTATCTAACAGTGGAGACATTTCTTTATCAGCTACTTCTAGAATTTGCTGAGGAGCCACTACAGTTAATGCTTCTGTTAAATGTCTTCGCTGAATGTGGCCCATTGTAGTTGCTTTGCTAGCCGCGATAGCCTGAAAATTTGCTAAGTGAGATTTCACCCAATGATAGAAAAACCACTTAGGATATTTGTTAGAAGTAACCTTAAATAGATGCTGGTTTAGGGCACCTATCCCATCACACCAAATTACTACTTCAAGGCTTCCAGACCAAGAAAATAGAATTTCTCCATCAGCAATGATATATTGACCGTCTATATTTGGGCTAGCTTTACCACTATTTTCAGTAATTCCTTTTCTCATCTCAGCAATTTTGATAACGGGAATGAAGTTCTCGTCTTCTGGAGGGTATTTCTGTAAAGCAAGTCCATTTAGGAAATTAGCTATTTTGTCAAGGGGCTGTATCTCCCATCCCTTTGGAATTTTCCCCAGTGGCGAGTCCTCGAAGGAGTTGGGGAAGAGGGCGGCGGTTTCGGCGTCCATGCCGTAGGGTTGGCGACCGTCGAGCTTGGCGCGGACAGGGTCGAAGTCGATAAACCAGGACTTGAAGAGGGCGCGGGCAATGCCTTCTAACGTCTGGTTCATCTGCTGGTTGAGTTCGATCTTGTCGTCGAGGCTGCCGAGGATATGGGCGATTACTTCAATTTCTTCTTTGGGTGGCATGGGGATAGGCAGCTTTGCTGCATCCCTGAGATTAAAAGTCGCTTGAACTGTAGTTGTTGCCCAAGTACGAATATAGTGCTGTACCTGGGGTGATCTTAAACACAGATGAATCCAACGGCTGTTTACGCTGGGAAGGCCTGGGATAACTGCTACAGCACGTGCTACGTTCCATCCTGCTAGCTCATTAGGAACAATAGCTGTTTCGCCGAGTGTACCTACCAAGCTAAGGAGAACTTCACCACCTCGCAAACGAGTTCTTTCGTATTTCTGCTCTATTTCCGGATCGACAAGCTTGAGATCTTCAGTGATGATCTTTCCTTGCCTCAAATTATTGACCCGAATGATTGGAATGCCTTGGGGATTTTGGGTGCCAGGTTGAACAACGCCATATGAAATGCGTCTGGATTGATCAACCAAGTCACCTAGAACTTTATATGTCCAATTCTTGGGTAAGGGTGCAACATCAGGGGGTAGTTCTAGTTGGTTTACGTTGTCATTGTTAGAATCCATACCCCAACCCCTGCAAATTCTCCCGAATCGCCTTCTCCAGCCGTGCCGACTCATCAAACTGTACTTCCATGGGCTTCGTCAGTCGGGCCATCTTCTCAGTTTCAAACATCATTGGTTCCAAAACTCCTCTGCAATGGCTTCAATGGCGAGGCTTAGATTTGGTAGATAATTTTGAACAACGTCCCAAATAGAATCTAATTCAAGTCCTAGATACTGATGAGCCAGCATGTTGCGAAAACCAACAATTCCAGACCAGTCCATTTCCAGATGACAATTCTTCCACTCTTCAGGAAGTAGTGAGATAGACTCACACATGACTTCCAAATTCCTAATGACTGCATCCTGCGTCTTTAGATCTTCAAAAAATGCTGATTCACCTTCTACGGTATATTGCTCAATCCTGGAAATACAATCTCGGATGTGAATGATATAAACCCTCGGATCTTTCATAAAGAGATCGCCTCCTGAAGTATCCGATCTCGCAAAAAGTAGTGCAGTGAGTTTTCAGAAACCACATCCACCTTCCGGTTCAGCAATTTTTCCAAATCTAGCATGAGCCCTGCTGGAAACCAGGGAGTAATTTTTTTAAGGTCATAGTCAATCAAAAAATCCACATCACTTTCGGCGGTAGCTTCACCCCTGGCCACTGAGCCAAACACGCGCACATTGTAAGCCCCATGCTTTGCGGCCAAGGCTAAGATTTCATCGCGCTTATCTGCCAAAAGCTCTTTAATTCCTAGTCCGGTTTGAGTAGTCATAGCTTCAAAGTTATAGTTCCAAGTCAGCTCTCAACTCTTCTGGTGAATAAGCAAATATAGAAATACCATTTTTGCCCAACATTTCCATGAAATCTCGTTTAGGATAGCCTGATATGACGGCGGCTTTACCGATAGATATTTCTCCGGCTTGGGTGGAGTATAACAATACGGCTAAAAAGTCTTCCGCCTCCAGGTCATCATAATCTTCCAAGATTGCAGCATGGGTCATCTCTGAACTCAACAGCTCTAGCAGAAACCCCACCGGATAGCGCAAACCCCGAATGCAGGGTTTGCCATGGCAAATTTCCGGGTCAATGGTGATGCGTTCTAAAAGAGATGTTGTCATGTTTGCCCTCCCGATCACAGAAACTTCCGAATTGCCATCTCACAGCTTGAGCAGGCTACCATCGCGATGGTGCCTTCCTCCGACAACGTTTGCGGCACCCCATAGTTCTAAACCCCTAAAAATCCCACTCTTCAAACAAATCTGCAATCCGCACAGAGAACCCCGGCACAATCTCTTCACCCTCTAGGGCATCGGTAGACCGCAAAAAGCGATCAGGCTCTGGCGAGTGGTACACCAGCGCATACTTCTCATCCGGGTGGATCACCCACACCAATTGAGTTTCATTCTCAAAATATTCCACAATCTTTGTATGAATTTCCTCCACCGTGTTGCTCGGAGACAAGATTTCCACCGCCAGATCTGGTGAACCTTGAAAGAAGCCCCTTGGTGGGCGGCTCAACCCCTGTAACCGTACCTTGGCCACAAAAGACACATCGGGAGATCGCTTATTGCCCGATTTCAGCGTAAACGCCGTACTCGAATCACAGACCGTCCCTAGTTTGTGTTGGCGCACATAGATCGCCAGCAACCCCGCCAGATAGGCCCCGATCTCGCCGTGCTCCATCCCAGAATTGCCCATATCCACCAGTTCCCCATCCACTAACTCATAGCGGTGTCCATCCTTAGGCAACGCCATAAACGCCTCATCAGTCCAAACCTTGGCCTTGGTAGATATGGTCATAGCCGTAATCCCCTCAGGTTCTCGCGAATGGCTGCTTCTAGTTTGGCACTTTCGGCAAACTGCGCTTCCAGCGTTTTGGTCAGTCGGGCCATTTTCTCCTCAAAGGGCTCATCGTCCTCCTCCAGTTCTTCTGCTCCCACATAGCGTCCCGGCGTCAGCACATAACTATGGGAGGCAATCTCCTCCAGCTTGGCGCTTTTACAGAACCCCGGCACATCTGCGTAGACCCCTGCCCCCGGTTCTCCCCGCCAAGCCTGGTACGTCCCGGCAATGCGGGCAATCTCCTCCTCCGTCAGTTCCCGGTGGGTGCGGTCGATCAACACCCCCAGCTTGCGGGCATCGATAAACAGCGTTTCCCCTTGGCGGTTGCGGCAGGGCTGGTGCCCCGCCGTTGGCTTGCCCGACTTATCCCGCGCCAAAAACCACAGACAGGCCGGAATTTGCGTGGTGTAAAACAACTGCCCCGGCAGGGCGATCATGCAGTCCACCAGGTCGGCGGCAATCAGCGCCTTGCGAATCTCCCCCTCCCCCGACTGGTTAGAACTCATCGACCCATTGGCCAACACAAACCCCGCCATGCCATTAGGGGCCAGGTGGTGCACCATGTGCTGCACCCAGCCATAGTTGGCGTTGCCCTTCGGTGGGGTGCTATACTGCCAGCGCACATCCTCCGCCAGCCGCTCGTTCCACCAGTTACTCATGTTGAATGGAGGCCCCGCAACGATGTAGTCAACTTTCAGACTTTGGTGTAAATCCTCGTGAAAACTATCGGCTGCGTATACTCCTAAATTCGCATCTATGCCTCGGATCATCATCTGCATTTTGCCAAGTCGCCATGTAGTAGCGTTCGATTCTTGGCCATAGATTGATAGGGATGACCTAGGGCTGCCATGATGAAAAGCATATTTGCCACATAAAGCTAAGGTGCTACCAGATCCAAAGCAAGGATCGTAGACTCTTCCCTTTAGAGGAGCGAGTACGCAAACTATTAGCCAGTCAACACTTCGGGGGGTATAAAACTCGCCGCCGCCCTTGCCTTCCTTCTCGGCAAACTGGCCCAAAAAGTACTCATACACCCGGCCCAGAATGTCCTGAGAGCGGCTGGCCTCATCCCCCAGGCCAATGGTGCTGATTAGGTCGATCAGTTCTCCCAGGCGGGTTTTATCTAAGTCCGGGCGGGCATAGCCCGTGGGCAGCACCCCCTTCAGCCGTTTGGGGTTCTCCTTCTCGATGGCCAGCATCGCCTCGTCAATACTCTTGCCGATAGCGGGCTGCCTAGCGCTGGCCTGAATGTGGCTCCAGCGCGCCTCCTTGGGCACCCAGAAGACATTTTCCGCCATGTACTCGTCCCGGTCTTCTGGGTCGGTGTAGTCGGTGTTGGCCCTTGCGGCCAGGTCGTCGTAGAGTTCCTGAGGGGTATAAAACTCGCCGCCGCCCTTGCCCTCCTTCTCGGCAAACTGGCCCAAAAAGTACTCATACACCCGGCCCAGAATGTCCTGAGAGCAGCTGGCCTCATCCCCCAGGCCAATGGTGCTGATTAGGTCGATCAGTTCTCCCAGGCGGGTTTTATCTAAGTCCGGGCGGGCATAGCCCGTGGGCAGCACCCCCTTCAGCCGTTTGGGGTTCTCCTTCTCGATGGCCAGCATCGCCTCGTCAATACTCTTGCCGATAGCGGGCTGCCTAGCGCTGGCCTGAATGTGGCTCCAGCGGGCCTCCTTGGGCACCCAGAAGACGTTCTCCGCCATGTACTCGTCTCGGTCTTCCGGGTCGGTGTAGTCGGTGTTGGCCCTTGCGGCCAGGTCGTCGTAGAGTTCCTGAAACGCATCGGAAATGTACTTGAGGAAGATCAACCCCAGGGTGACGTGCTTGTACTCAGCCGCATCCATGTGGCCGCGCATCTTGTCAGCGGCGGCCCAGAGGGTTTGCTCAAAACCCAGGTTGGCTCCGTTACTGGGTTGGCCAGTGACTCCGTTCTTTTTCCCACGTGGCATTCACTCGATCCTTATCGCTGGTCGATCTAACCCACCATACTCCGTTCGCGAGGCGGGTATTGCCAATCGTTACCGTTCTAGGCCCAAGTACAGTCCAAACTAACGATTTTTTTATTTTCCAGATTAAAGGACGAGAATAGCAAGTCTCACATTAAGACTCTTTCTGCGGCATATGAGTCTCAGTGCGAGATTAACGTTTGAGTGAAGACCGTTTCCGGCTCCCCTCTCCTTGTGGGCTACTGTGTACACATAAGTCTTGAAACCCTTGCTGGCATGGCTTTGCCCTCATCCCCCAACCCCTTCTCCCAGGGAGGGAGAAGGGGAGCCGGAAAGCACGGTGACTTAGCGGCCCCTGGGAGATCGTGGATGGACTCTGGGTAGGATTTCACAAGGTTGGAGAGGATTTTTGAATAGTTGCCCATAATGCAAACAATCAAAGTGCTAAAACTTTTTCTAAACAAGGGTTTCAGGGTCTCTATTTTTCTTTAGGACTAGATTTGGACTATTTTTTATCCTCTGATGGGTCTCTCTGGGGCCTAGCGGCAGGGGTGGATTTGGCCGTTGGGCATAATGGCCTCGCAGAGGTTGGTGCCGCTGAGAGATATCCCTTCGATGGCGCTGTTGTAGAGGTTGACGCGGGAGAGGTTGGCTTGGTCAAGGTGGGCAAAGCGGAGGCTGGTTTCCATCAGGTTAGCCTCCCGTAGGTCGGCTCCTTGGAGGTTAGTCCATTGTAGGTTAGCCCCTTGCAGGTTGGCTTCGGACAAGTTGGCTCCGGCTAGGTTGGCGTTGCTGAGGTTGGCTCCTTGCAGGTTGGCTCCTTGCAGGTTGGTGCGGGAGAGATCGGCGTAGCTGAGGTTAGTGCGGCTGAAGTCGGCCCCACGCAGGTTGCGGCGACTGAGGTTGATGCCAATGAGGTCAGCCTCTTGCAATCGAATCCCTATTAGGCTGCTGCGCTGAAGGTCGGCAAGGCTGAGGTCGGATCCGGTCAGTTCGGTGCCCTCAAGGTTAGTGCCCGTGAGGTTGGCTCCGGCCAGGGTGGTTTGGCGCAGGTTGGCGAGGGAGAGGTTAGCCCCAGCTAGATCACTGTGGCTCAGGTCAGCCCCGACCATCTCAGTCCGGGAGAGGTTGGCATTGGTGAGTAGGCTATTCGACAGGTTGACATGGGTGAGGTAGGCCAGTCCTAGATTCGCATTGGCCAGGTTGCTGTTCTGCACATTGCTCTGGCGCACATCAGTGGCCCGCAGGTTGGCATCGGTTAGGTTGGCCTGATCGATCTGGGTGCGGCGCAGATCCGCCAAAAAGAAATTGCCGTCGGCCAAGTTGGCCTGGGTGAGGCGACTGCCAGACAAGAACGCTCCCTCCAGGGTCGCTCCCTGCAAATTGGCCCCGGTCAAATCTAGGCCGCGTAAGTCAACCCCATCTAAATTGGCCCCCCGCAGATCGGCCTCGCGCAGATCTCGGTCGCCCACGCCATCGGTGACCAAATCTCGCACCAGTCGCCAACGGGGTTCCATCAGCGTGCGATCGCTCACCCTGGCCTCGTGTAGTCTGGCTCCCTCCAGTTGGGCACCCATCAGGTTAGCCCCCTCCAGGTTGGTATTGCGCAGGTCAGCCCCCCGGAGGTCGGCCCCCAGCAGAAAGGCCTCTCGCAGGTCGGCTCCGTTGAGGTTGGCCCGCTGCAAATTGGCTCCATTCAGGTTGGCCTGTCGCAAAAAGGCATTCGTTAATTCCGCGTCATTCAGGCGGCATCGTTCGCAGCGGCGAGTCGCCAAGAGTCGCGTTAGGTGGGTAGGGTTCACGGCCTGGGCCGCCGGAACCACACTCAGAGACAACAGCCCCAGAGCCGCCATCCAGGCTGTCCAAACTCGCGATGCCATGGTGTTTTTGGAAAATCGTTGGAAAACCTCAGACTCCCACTATAGCGGCTGGCTGAGGTCTAGCCGCCAACCCCTCAAAAAACGTAAACACCCGATTGGAACCGCACGTCAAGGCACCTAAGATTCGTGGATCCCAAACACGCTCTTTTGCTTTAATCACGCCGACGGGTTTTCTAGCCTATCCCCCGCTGGCGTTCCCGATGGGGCCGTACCGGAGCCGCCCGCATGGCGATCCACCACCCGCTTGAGGACACCGTTGATAAACCGGAAGCCTTCCTCGCCGCTGTAGCGCTTGGCCAGTTCCACCGCTTCGTTGATGGCCACCCGGTCGGGGGTGCCGAGGTAGTCCATTTCCACTACGGCAATGCGCAAAATATCGCGATCAATGCGGGCCAGTCGCTTCAGTTGCCAAGCCACCATGGCCGTTTCCAAAATGTCATCCACCTCGGCCCGATGTTTGGCGGTATTGGTCAGCAGTTCCATCGCAAAGGCCCGCACCTCTTTCTGGTTGGTCATTTGGATGAACTCGGGCATCTCTAGGGCATGGGCTAAGCGGTTGATGGCGGCCTGAGTTAGGTCTATGGCGTCGTCTACCATGGCGCGGCTGCTCTCTAGATCCGTGGCAACCAAGTCCGTATCCACCAAGCGCTGACTGCCCCGCTTCAGTTCGTCGGAGGCCGTTTCCAGGGCATCCTTAGCTTCGGCGGCAAGGGTTTTGACTGCCGCCTGCAAGAGGGCATCGAGGTCAAGCTCCTGGAGCTTTTTCGGTTTCTCAGACAACTGACTTAGGCCCAACAATGCCAGTTCGCGAGCCATACGACGAGCCTGCATAGCAGGTACCTCCCAGGTAAAGATGATGCCCTCGGTTTGGGTAGAACCATGGCCAAGACTAGGCCACCGGATGCCCTAGAACTGAGGACTGCTTTGCTATCTTATCAAGCTTCGTCTAGGGGCAGTACGGAGAGTTGTTCTACCCCCGATTCCGCCTCAGTCAACGTTGGGGTTCCCTCAGCCAAGGAGATTGGGGTAATTATGGCATCGTCGGGTTCGAGGGCGTCGAGGGTTTGTCCCGCCAGGGAGGGAATGCGATCTGGGGGCACTGCCGACGCCAGGTTGGGGCCAACAATGCCACCGGAAAGCAGCACCTTAAAGGCCTCCTCAATGGAAATGGCCAGGTTGATCACATCGGTTTCGGGCACCACGGCATACCAGCCGCTGGTGGGGTTGGGAGTGGTGGGCACAAACACGCTCAGCATCTTAGGCGTGGTGGCCGTGGCAGCACTCATCGCCCCAGTCACAAAGGCAATCGCCCAGATACCCTTGCGAGGATATTCCACCAGCACCACCCGCCGAAACCGAGTTTTTGAGTCTTGAAACACCGTCTGCAAGAGCTGTTGCAGGGTTTTATACACCGACCCCGCCAAGGGAATGGACTGCACAATGCGCTCGCCCAAATCTAGCAGCCAGCGCCCCGCAATATTTCGCGCCATCAAGCCAATCAACAGAATCGCCGCCAGGGGCACCGCCAGCCCAACACTGAGGTTAATCAGGTCAACCAGCAGGGGATTCAGCCCATCGAAGGGGGCCAACTGCTTCGGAAAGCGCGTCAGCAGCCGGATCACCCAGTTGGCAATGGTGATCGTCAGCCAGATGGTGGTGGCCAGGGGAATCACCACCAGCAACCCGGCAATCAGGTCGTTTTTCAGATCTTGCTTGAGTTTTTGCAGCACAGGCAACTCGTGGCGGTCGGAACCGGAAGGGGAGGCGGCACTGAAGGTGGGGGAACCGTCGAGATCCATGGTCTCACAGGAAACGGGCTAAGGTCATCTGCCGTCTATATAACCCGATGGCAGGCGGAAAGGGCTGTTTGTATTGTAATCAGTAGTGTCGATGACAGGCAAAGTTTACACTGCGACCCAGCAATTCTCAGTATGACTAGGCTGGCGAATAAAATACCGCTCAGGCGGAGTTGTGATCCTGTCAAACAGTCGAAGCCTTTTCACCCTTCCACAGGCTCAGGGCGAACGGCCAATTTGCCAAAATGAGAATTGCTGGCTACGACCCTAGACGGTTCTGTCGCTGGCTATGGCCCTGCTGTTGGCTGCTGTCACTGGGAATTCACTGGGAGTTAATTCGACGACAGCTTCGCGAGGGTGCCCTGGGCCAAAATAATCAGGGGCAGAATCACAATTACCAGCAAGACCCAAGAGACAATGCTGCCCGCCAGCCCCATCTTCAGCAGCCCCAGAGCCAACCCACCAAACACCACCCAGCCCGAAACCAGCACCCACCAAGGCGCAAGCCCACGGGCCAGACGGCTGTAGGCTATGCCCCGCTGCTCAATGCGGCCCATGATATCTTGGCCGGAGGGCACTCGATCCAAATTGAGCGGAGCCTGATCCGCTGGAACTTCGATGGAATACTCCTCTGGCTTTTGTTCGGGCAGGTAATCGTTAAAGTCGTTTTGTTCGGCCATGGGTCGCACGTCACACGATGGGCATAGCCAGTAGGGTATCAGGTTGCTGGCCGAGTTGTTCGATTGGATGGGCGAGTTGCTCTGTTGAAGGGATGTTGAAGGGATGAGGAGACCTCGTTGGGTGGGCGAGAAGACTTCGCCCCTAGGGTTAATCGTGGTGATAGAGGATCTGCATAACCCGCGATCCGGGCTCGCAGAGGGCATCCCTCGCTACGATGGCCACTACCCCCGCCACGGGGCTGTGGTAGGTTGCCACCACATCCCCAAAGGCGTTGCGCTGAAGGGCCACCCGCTGCCCTGCTTCTACCCTGGCCTTCAAATCCACCAATAATTCTAGAAATCCGCCCTGGGTAGACCGAATCGAGGCCATGCCATTGCCAAACACGGTGCCCACATCGGCGGCGGTACGCCCTAGGGCACCCGTTACGACCCCATAGTGCTTGAGGACGTTCAAACTGCCCTCCACGGCGAGGGCGATTTTGTCAGCGTCAAAGCAGCGGGGGGAGCCAATTTCCACCGTCATGGCTGGAATCCCGGCGGCCACAAAGGCGGTTTCTAGGGTGCCCTCCAGGCCTGGATCATCCATCACCTGATCCACCGGAAACAGTTCAGCCATGTGCCGCACCGCTGGCTGGCGTAGATCGGCGTAGAGAAACAGGGTAAAATCGCTGCCCGTGGTGACGGTGTGGTAGTCCATCGCCACCGTGAGATTGGGCCGAAACAACCGATTCCACAGCAGCCCCGCATGGCGACTGGGGGCCGTATCGCCCTGTTCATCCCCCGGCCAAAGGCGATTAGGATCGTAGGCGGTGCCGCCCCCCTGGGCCGTGGGCCACCAGGATTGGGTATATTCCACCGCCGGACGAGACACCCCAATCGCCGCCAGCACCGTTCCCGCCATGTCCGCCGGGTTCAACTGGGCCATCACCCGCTGCACCGCCCGAATCGAGCTCACCTCATCCCCATGCACCCCCGCCACCAAGCCCACACAGGGGCCAGGACGGGCACCCTTGGCCACCATCACGGGCACATACCAATGCTGCCCCGTCCCCATTTGCACCCCCTGGAAATACACACGGTAGCTTTGACCAGGGGACAAATCCGCCACCGCCAGTTGGCTCACCACGGGAATGCCCTGGATATGGTCACCCGTGTACTCCGTAATGATGGGGTTTGGCGAAAGGGGTAATAGGGTCGTCATGGCTATTCCAAAGAAACGGTAGATGCGAGATGGAGGTCAGGGGATGGGCGGCTAAAATCGCGATCCGGGCTGCTTGAGAAACTCAATTTCCTCCTCGGTGGAGGGACGGCCCAAACTGTGATTGCGGTGGGGATAGCGCCCAAAGCGGTCAATAATCGCCCGATGTCGTTGCTCAAAGTCTAGGTTGTCGGCGGGGGTGTGGGCCTCAAACAGCGGCTCGGCCTGGGCGTGGATCAGCTTGGATTCACTGTGCATATAGGGCATCAGTAAAAAAGTTCGCTCCATGGGATCGGCCAGTGCCGCCAGCGCTCCGGCGGCAACGGCCTCTTGGGATAGCACGAGGGCCATGGCGTCCTGGGCAAAGGCTTGGGGCGTGTGGCGGTAGATATGGCGGGAAAACTGGTCTAGCACAATGATTTCCGCCAACTGTCCAGCGGCGGTGCGACGCCAAGAAAACAATTCCCCCGCCGAGGCCCGTTGCAGCAAATCCAGAAACCGCCCCCGCAACAGAGCATCAAATTCGGGTTTCACCGTCCACCACTGTTGGGGTTGAATCTCTTTAAACCAAAAATTCAGTACGTCATCCATGATCTGATTCACCGCTTAACTCACAACAACTATCCATAAAAATAGCCCCTTGGCTGACGGACCAGGGGGCTAGGAAAGGTAAGAGTAAGTTCGTTATGGGCGGTAAGTGATAGGGTTTATCGAATCTATCAGCCAGCAGCCAAAACGGTCTCGAAAGCCAGCAGCCATTAGGCTTTGCGAGAGTAGTATTCCACCACCAGCAGTTCGTTGATGTTGAGGGCAACCCACTCGCGCTCGATCACCCCATTCACCTTAGCGGTTAGTTTTGCCTTGTCGAGTTCTAGGTGGTTAGGAACGTTGGCCAAACCAGGGAACTCTAGGTTCGCTTCCACCAGTTTCTTAGACGCATCGCGATCCCGCACGGTAATCACATCGCCGGAGCGACACTGGTAGCTGGGAATGCTAACCACACGACCATTGACGCAGATGTGGCCATGGTTGACGATTTGCCGTGCCGAAGGTATGGTGGGGCCAAAACCCAGACGGAAAATGGTATTGTCCAACCGCATTTCCAGCAGTTGTAGGATCACCAGCCCGGTGGAACCCCCGGCCCGACGAGCCTTTTTCACGTAGCGGAGCAGTTGCTTTTCGGTTAACCCGTAGTTAAACCGTAGCTTTTGCTTTTCTTCAAGACGAATGCCGTATTCAGACTTTTTCTTGCGGTCTTGGCCATGTTGCCCAGGGGGGTTAGCCTTACGGGGCGTTTTGCGGGACAGTCCCGGCAACTCACCCAACCGCCGAACGACCCGTAGACGGGCACCGCGATATCGCGCCATAAACGTTTACTCTCCGAAAAAATCAGGCTTGGAAGAATTCCAAAGCTATCATTTTAACCTGCTATCTGACTCAAAGCAATAGCCCAGCCCCTGAATTCCCTGAAGCCAAAATCTCTTGGGTGTACAGCGGTGCACCCACCCAAGAGATTTTGGCTTCCCGATGAGCCTGCCACCCTATGCCTCTAGCCCGGTCTCCACGGCGACGGATCGCCTGGATAGCTAGATTAACGGGGTGCGGGGGTGGGGCAGAGGGCGGTAGGACAAGCTATGGTAAAAGAACAACGCCCGATGGCCCAGGGTGGCATGGCCCAGGGTAGCTTTTCCCATGAGAACAGTGCTATGGCCATTAAATCCATTCAGTACGAAAGCCTGCTCAGCACCTGCACCGACCATACGGGAGCCTTGGAACTGCTGAAGCGTCACCGTCCTTATATGGAGGTGGTGCCGAGTCTGCGCCGCCCCCAGGACAGCATTGTCACTCTGCCCCTGCCCAATGTGCGGGTGCGGGAGTCGGTGCATCTCAACCTCCACGGGGAGGCGATGGAAGCCGGATCGGTGGTGACCTTGCCCTGCGATGTGGGGCTGCTGATGTGTGACCCAGAATGGAGGATTAAAACCGGAGTAGAAATTTTTGTCTTCATCCATCGCCCCCAGGAGGACTTTTCTGACCTGCTGCTGCGCTGGCGACACACCCAAATCCTGACCGACCGGGGCTATGAGTGGCTACTGCCCCAGCGCTACCATTACTTGCTCAACGACGGCAGCGAAACCAGCTACCCGCTGTTTGTGCTGTTCCCAGAGACCCCAGAACGGATTCTCAAGGGGCTAAACGGAGCCGGATTGCCCGCCATTGTCTTCCCCTTCGATGCCGATGATGGCCAACGTCTAGCCGTTGAGGACGACATGGGCTTAGCCGATTTTCCCGACCTAGAGGATATCGACAGCCGATTGCTGGAGGATGGCTAAGTTCTCTACCCGGTATTCTTGGCGTTGATGGGGCTACCGCTGGGGGCGCTTAGGGGCCAGTTTGGGCGGGCGAGGTGAGGGCACATTAGCCGGAGCGGAAACATTAGGGGGTTCTGAGACCACCTCTTCGGAGGGCGTGGTCAGTCAGTAGTCTTTTTCGATATATTTTCGGACATCGTTCAGATCGATGTAGCGGTCGGTGGCATTACGCAGTTCGCGGGCAATCATGCCCTCCGTAGACACCACGGTGATGTGGGTACTTTTGGATCGCAGCAGTTCTATGGCCCGTTCAAAATCACCATCGCCACTGAACAGCACCACTTCATCGTACTGATCGACGGTATTGAACATATCAATGGCAATTTCAATATCGAGGTTGGCCTTTTGGGAATAGCGACCAGAGGTGTCGTCGTAGTATTCCTTGAGGATTTTAGTGCGCACCGTATAGCCCAGACTAATCAAGGCATCGCGGAAACCACGCTGATCCTGGGGATCCTTCAACCCTGTATACCAAAAGGCATTGACTAGGGTCGCCCCTCCCTCCAAGCCCAGGAAATATTCTAGAACGCGCTTAGGGTCAAAAAACCAGCCATTTTTTTGCTGGGCATAGAACATATTGTTGCCATCCACAAAGATGGAAAGACGCTTGCGACCATGGTTATGAGACATAACAAATTCAGAATAATCTAACGTTTTAAGAAGTTTGATGGATAGCGAACCCAGAAATGCACCGGAGGAAGGCAGATGCTACCAGCTTGGCATCCTTGAGGTGTGCCAAGTAAATCACTAGGATTTATCACCGGAGATAGAGACCCCAAAGTGGTCTGGAGTCGGCTGCAAAGCTAGGCTTAGCAGTGTAGCGATTCTTAGCCAGAAAAGCTATCCACCAATACGGTGACCGCTCGTCCTGGTATAAACAGTACCGTAAAGGACAAAGTCAAGATATAGAGATGATAGGCAAACTATAGGCCGTTTGATTGAGTGAACCATTCTTACAATTATAAGGGTTTTCTCAGGAATTGACGCCCATCCCGGCTGGCGTGGTTGGGGCTACTTGGCGATCCTAGTCCATCTGTGCCCCCGATGGGATCCCCTGGAGGTTACGGAGTCTGCTTTAGATGGGCTTGCAGGTCGGCGGGGAGATGGTCGAGGAATCGGTAGCCCGTGGCCAATTCGATGCGGTGGATGGTCGTGCGGTAGCGTTGCCAATCGGCGTCGAGGTCGTTGCGATTTGGCATATCCACGGCGATCACGGGGCTGTCGGGGCTAAGGCCCAGGCCACCCTCCGGCAGGCGGTCGTAAACCAGGATGATTTTCCAAAGCCGCGAGGGCACCACGATAGTCCGACTGCCCACGGTGCCCCGCTGGCCATAGGCTCCGGCGAAAATATGGATCTGGTCGTCGTACTGATACACTCGGTCGCGACCATAGTCCTCCAGTTCGCGCCAGGGGCCACGGTTATTTTCTGGGGTTTGGGGAATGATGTTGGTCATCAAAAAGGTGGCGCTATTATCCCGCACGGTGTTGGTGCGATCCCCCGATGGCACGATGTGGCCTCGGTCGTAGCCACTGCCGCGATAGTCGGTGGGGGTAACCTGGTAAAACCCTTGGGGCAGCGAACCATCGGGGCGGAAGTCATCCTGGCGGCTGACCTGCCCCAGCCAGTCGGCGCTGACCTGCCAACTCGCCCAGTTGAGAATCTTGCGATCTCGACTGTAGGACAGGGCGTATTGGGGCCGTTCTAGGAGGTAGTTGTTGGGGTTGGTGGTGCCCGCATGGCTGGGGTTGCCCAAGACTAGGTGCGGGTTGCTCGATAGCGGCACCGGGGGATCCATGGGGGGCGGGGCCGCAGGTAACGCCTCACAGGCGCGGCCATTGCCATCGCCATCCAGGCCATGGGGATCCCTCGGCAGAGCATCGAGCACCCTCTGGGCCTGGGCCTGGGAAAGAAAATCGCCACAATGGCAGCGGTCATCTACGCAGGGCGGCAAGTCGGCCACCTCCCGTACCTCCAGGGTCGGTAGCAGCCCGCAACTGGCCAAACTCAACCCCATCACCGCCAGAACGAGTCCCCGCATCCAAGGGGGTGCCATTGATTTTTCCAGTTTGCTCATATTGATATACCCAGGGATAGTGGTCTGACGGTGGATCTAGCGATAGCCTTGGGCCATGGCCAAGTCTGTGGGTTGGCCACAGACTTGGCCACAAACCTAGGGATTCGCCAATCTGGGGGCAATGCACCATTCTAGAGACGAATGATGGGGGACTCAATCCGGGAATGGCCCCAGGAAACGATGGGTTAGTTGCACAAGACACCCAATAGCTATAAGAATGGAGTGGTTAATCCCCCTCCCCCCCATTGGGATATTGACCCAGCCAGGGTTAAACCTAGGATGATACCGATGGGTCATTCTGGCTGAGGTCTAGGGTTAGGGTTCCCAAGGGTTAACCCTCAATAACTGCAAAGACGCAATCACAATCGGACGTCATCATGCTGAAACAAGTCATTTCCCAGTTCCAAGCCCGCTTCCCCGCTGCCGAAGTTCATGCCCACTGCGACGGCCCCTGCGGCGTTTACGACCCCTCCTCGGCGCGAGTGGCTGCCGAGGCTGTGGTGTCGATGACCAAAAAGCTGCTGGATCTCGAACTACCCGCCCCCGGCGACAAGGCCGCTGCCGTGGCCTACCACAACACCTTTGCTCGCTACAGCGCCATCAAAGAAGAGCAGGCCCACCTGGCGAAGGAAGAACTGCTGATCCTCTGGACGGACTACTTCAAGCCCGTACACCTAGAGCAGTTCCCCGACCTCCACGATACCTTCTGGAAGGCTGCTAAACTCTGCTCGGCCTGCAAGGTCGAAGTGAGCGCCCAACACGCCGCTGAACTGATGGAAGCCATCCAAAAAATCCACGGCATGTTCTGGGCCACCAAGAACCGCGATGTGGCCTGGTTCACCGCCAGCTAACTCCCACCCATCGTCAGGCGGCGATGGCCTCCTGGGGCATTCCCATCATCCATGCCCCAAACGTCACCCAGGGATGCCGCTGTTGCACCCTGGGTATTTTTATCGGCCATTCAAGGTTGGACGTTGCCCAACACCTTGGCCCCAATAGCGTTGACGTTAGATGGTTCGTGAGTGGTTGCACCGCCATGGTTAACCCTGACCTGTCCCCCCTGCCCCACACCCTACGATCCAGTCACCTGATGGACGTGGGGCTCTGGATGTTGCGGCGACGGCAACGGTTTCGCGTCACCGGAGACTCCATGCGTCCCCTACTCATCCCTGGGGAGGAGGTGCTGATCGACCCCACCGCCTACCGCCACACACCTCCCCAACCAGGGGATTTGGTGGTGGCCCATCACCCCCAACAGCCCGAATTGCGCCTCATCAAGGAGGTCGTGTCGGTGGATGTCCAGGGCTGCTTCCTCCAAGGCGTAAATCGAGCCGCCAGCACCGACAGCCGCACCTTTGGGCAGGTGCCCCTCGCCTGCCTCCTAGGTCGAGTTGTCTGCCGTTTTCCCTAGGGGGTTGCTTCGGCGGCTGGGATCTGGCTGACTGAATCCGAAATCCCGGCCAGCGACTCGGCGGAACTGGCCACTACCGTTGGTGATGAACTTTCTGGGATTGCAGCCACTGGGGAGTTAGTGACTGGGGCATTGGTCGCAGAGACTTCGGCCAATGAGGGAGGTTGGCTGACAACGTCACTGCCTAAAGCCACTGGATCTTCGATTGCATCGTCATCGGCAAAGTCGTCATCAGCAAAGTCGTCATCAGCAAAACTAAGCGGCCCCACCAAGGGCTCAGCCTGGGGCGGAATCACCTTGGTATCGGGCATGGCCTTCTCCATCTCCACCGAAAGGGACTCCTCCTCAGCGGAGTCCTCCCCAGGAAGTTCCGCTTCGGGAACCGTCTCCACCGCTTCCTCTACCGTGGGGGCGGCGGTAACAACGGGAGTCGGGGATTCGGTCGGCACCGCTGGGGTTGGTTTCGAGGGTAGCGTGGGGGTCGCAGCGGTGGGCCTGGGATCGATTTCAGAACCCATCTTTTCCGCCTCCGGTTGTAAACCCAGGGGGGTAGGATCCACCTGCATCGGGGCGGCTGGGGTGGGTACCACTGGCACCGTGTCACTCCAGGGATCCGCCATGGCCGATGAATCAGGGTGAGTGGGCCGAATGGAATCCAGCAGTCGTTGTAACAGATCCGGCTGGGCCTGGGCCTCTAGATCCGGATCCTCAGCCCCGGAACGGTTTTGAGGAACGGGCCGAAACTCCTGTTCCTTAGGTGCGGCCTTAGGCCCCCATTCCTGCAATTCCTGGTCAATTTGTTGAAGATCAAAGCCCGATTCGCCAGCGGGAATGGGTAAATCCAGGGTATCACTCGGCTGGTTGTCGAGATCCGTCGGCGTTTCCTCTGCCCCAGGGTCGCCGGGAGACCCCTGCTTAAGATCCCCATCCTCCTTGATAGCCTCTTCCACAGGCACGTCCACCGCAGGATCGGCCTCAAGAATCAGGGAGTCCTCAGCATCGGGGTTCACAAAGGGACTATTGGGATCCAGGGATTCCGGGGGCGGCACAGCCGGAGCCTTCAGATCCAGCACCACCGAGGACTTGAGGGGGGTTTCAAACTGGGCAGAGGCATTTTGGATACGCTGGAGTACCGCCTGTCCGTCATCCCCCGTGAGGGTTTGGGGAAGAGAAGCGCGGATGCGCACGGGCACAAACTCCACCTGCATCTGATCCTCCTTCAGAGCCACTTTCAGCACCGCCGAGTCCTGATCCTGCAAGGGCTGGTCGGGGCTAAAAACAAAGTCTCCCAGGGAATAGGCAATGGGGCGACCCTTGTAGATTTCCCCACCCTGGACGACGGTGGGATGGTAGCCCACCACTACATCGGCCCCCTGGTCAATGGCGAGGCGGGCCAGGTTGGTTTGCACGAAGTTTGGGGTTTCCTCCAGGTGATCCACCCAGCGGAAATTCACCACAATCCAGTCTACCTGGTCGCGAATGGCCTGGAGATCCTGAACAATTTCCGGCATATTCTGGGCATTAAAGCCCGCCCGTTCCTCAAAAGCCGTAGACCGCTTAAAGTTTTCGAGCTCTCGGGCCACGGTTTCATTGTCGCTGCCCGCCCGTTCCTTCAGGGCACTGGTATCGATGGCCGCGTTATTCCCCCCCATGGCATAGCTGAGGTAGGCAATGCGTTTGCCCTTCACCTCTAAAATCTCTGGGCGGCGGGCTTCGGTGGCATTGCGACCTGCCCCCACCCGATAAAGGCCGTTGCTATCCAGGGCCGTGAGGGTTTCCGTCAGCCCCTCAGCCCCATACTGCATTAGGTTGCTGTGGGTGAGGTTAACCATGTCAATGCCGCTGTTGGCCAACAGGCGGGCCGCTTCGGGGCGAGTGCGCTGCTGGAATTCTTCATTGAGGCTGGTGGCGGCGGTGGCCATGGGGGTCGCCAAGTTCACCAAAGACACATCGGCATTAAAGTACTCCTCTACGTCGGCAAAAAAGCCCCCCTCCGCCTCAAGCTGATCAAAATTCAGATCGTCCAGGGAAATATCGCCGCCAAAGATCAGCGTGACCTGATCCGAGGGCACTGGACTGGGCTTGTTATGGGGAATCACGGCCACGGGTTCTAGGGCCGTATCCACCACCGAGGGCCGTGGGGCCGAACCGGGGGGGCGGGGGGATCTGGGAGAATCCGCTGGGGCGGCGGCATCCGTACTTGACCGACTGACCGGAATCCCCACCTCGGCGCTCGATCCTGTACTGCCAAAGGAGGGCAAGCTAGGGGATCTCAACGGGGTATCCGTTGCCGTGCCCCTCCCCTCCCCAGCACCTCCCTCTAGGGCAGCACTATCCTCCGAGATCAACCGCGACTCTGGAGCCTGAGCCGAGAAGGACGGCAGGCTGGGCGATGGCCCCGATACCATCACCTCTAACAAACAGCCAAAGACAAAGGCCGCCACCGCCGACCCCGACAACATCACCGTTCGCAGGGTTTTGAACCGCTGGCTGAGCAGCTGATGGGATTGATTCCGTCGCCGACGGGCTCGTAGGGGCTGATGCAGGGGCGATCCAGCCTTAGCCGCCGATTGGGTGAGTTGTTCGTTGGCCTGTCGGCGGCGCAGGGCAGGGGTAGAAATTTTAATCCGCTGTTTCCAGAGCACCCGCTGCCACCCCACCGGACGAGCCAGGATATAGATGCCCTCAATGAGTTCTGAGTTGAGCTGCCAAATGCGATGGCACAGGAACCGAGTCAGCCGATCCTGAATGGGGGATCGCTCAAATTCCACAGTTAACTTGAGGCATCCCGGTCGATCATCCGCCTGCACCTGCACAAAAATGCCCTGGTTCACTAAGGGTTCATTCAGCCAGAGGGCCAAATCGCGGAAATAGCCTGCCGCCGCCCGATCTCGCACCGAAGTTGGAGCAGCGGGAACCGCCGGGGGGAGTTGAGGCTGAGCGATGGGCCGAGGGGGAACAACCGCACTAATCATGGGAAAACCTGAACGACACAGAGAGGCATGACAGAAAGGCTTTACCCAAAGGCATTCATCGTATCAACGCCGAGGGCACAGCCAGAGGTTAGGCCGTAGGGCCATATCTTAATGGGCCATGATAGCCACTTTTTTCAGAAACGATGAACCTTTTTCCGCCCTCATCCGCAGCTTGCCAAGGGGGCAAAACGGCGGGCCGGAACCCACTGGAGCCCAGATTCAGACCCAATAGGGGCCAAGACTAAGCACCAAGAAAGGAGATACACATGGGTGATTTTACGGAATCCCCTGAAACCCGTTAGGACGAGCCCCCAAGGGATTCGGTATTTATCTCGAAGTCGTGGACTGGAATTCCCTAGAGAATAGAACTAATTCTGAAGAGCGCAGGTATGCGATAGCTAGGGTTCACTTGGGGGCATTTGGGCCATAGCGCACTCCTGCCTAGTCAGCGTTCTTCACGATAAATGTGCCTGATCCCAGGGGGCTTTTAGGGGTCAGGCACTTTTATTTTAAAGGGTTTGATTAAAGGATATTCCCAGAAGGCCAGCATGGCAGACTAGGGGATGGGATGGATCCAGGTCCACTCCATTCAAAATCACCGTGGAATCCCTATGATCTACAGCTTTGGCAGCCTCAATATGGATTTGGTATGTCAGACCCCTCGACTGCCACGACCGGGGGAAACCCTGCTGGGCCAGCAATTTACCACGGTGCCAGGGGGAAAGGGGGCCAACCAGGCGGTGGCGGTGGCACGGCTGGGGGTACCTACAACGATGATTGGCCGAGTGGGTAACGACGGCTTTGGCCATAGCCTCATCAACAGCCTGAATGCAGCCGGGGTGGCGGCTGAAGCCGTTGTACTGGACACCCAAGCCCCCACGGGGGTTGCCCTCATTGTGGTAGACAACGGGGGGCAAAACCAGATTGTGGTGGTGCCCGGTGCCAATGGGCTGGTGGGAGACCGTGAGGTGCAGAGCCTCAGGGATCGGCTACGGACAGGGGATGGGCTGTTGCTGCAATTGGAGGTACCCCTAGTGGCGGTGCAGCAAGCAACCCAGGTTGCCCAAGACAAAGGAGCCACCGTTATCCTCGACCCCGCCCCCGCCCCCGCTGCCCTGCCGGATGACCTGATGGTACAGGTGGATTGGCTCACCCCGAACCAAACCGAAGCCAGTCAATTGGTGGGGTTTGCGGTCACCGATGTGGCCTCGGCCTGGGCAGCGGCCCAAATCCTACGCCAACGCGGCCCCCGCTGTGTGATCATCAAATTGGGAGAGCAGGGTGCAGTCGTGGCAACCCCAACCCATGGATTCCACCAGCCTGCCCTAGCTGTCCATGCCGTAGATACTGTGGCCGCTGGGGATGCCTTTAACGGGGGGCTAGCCGCTGGCCTGATCGATGGCCTGTCCCCCGAGCCAGCGGTGCAATGGGCCACCACCGTCGCCGCCTATGCGGTCACCCAACGGGGTGCCCAGCGATCAATGCCCACCCGTTCCCAGGTCGATGCCCTCCTAGCCCAAGTGCCCGTTGCTCGACCACTCTAAGTCCGGCTATCAGGGTGATGATGAATCCCTTAATCTTGGAGCCGATTCCCAGGTATGGCACCTTAACCTTCCAAGTCGGGTACTACACCCAACTTACACCCAAAATTCTTCTGCTAGCTTCTTTAGTCGGCCCAAAAGCCGATCTGGCGTTGCCGACTCAAAGACTCAAAGACTCAAAAGATGAATCAGAGCTTGGACACCTTGTGGCTCCGTTTAGCCTTCCGCAAAATCATCAGGTTATTCAGCAATACCAACGGGTTATAGCCCATTACCTATCAAAATAAAGGGTGCCCAGTAGTGGGGGTGGGCCAGGTCGTTGGGGTCGAGGCCAAGGTCTTCGGCTAGTTCAAAGCCGCGAGTCTCTCTGCGTCCCAGGTGAATTAGGGAGAGTTGGGCTTGGCGTAGGGCTTCGGCCTTGCCCAGGCCACCCCGCAGCAGGGCATTGTAGAATTCCCCCATCAAGATTTGGGTGCCGCCATCATCCACGGCCCAGAGGGAGGCCATGGCGGCCCTTGCCCCCGCCGCCTGCATCAGGTAGCCAAAGCCGAGGATTTCTTCGCCGTTGCCAAAGGTGTTGTCTACCCCGGTTTCGCAGGCGGAAAGGACTACGAGGTCTACCCGCGTCAGGTTCAGCAGGCCCGCGTTAAAGTCGGCCAACGTCCAACGGTCGCGGTTGCTGAACAGGATGAAGGAATCTTCCGGCTGGCCCACCAAAAATTTGGCGTGGGTAGCGAGGTGAACAATGGTGTGGCGGTTGGCTTCGCGTTCCACCTGGTCGGGGTTGAAGTTGGCCCCCAGCAGCGGGTTTACCCTGGGGTCTAGGGCGGCGATGCCGTTCACCTCCGCTTCGGCGTGGCGCAGAAATTGGAAGGTGTAGTCTCGCCCTCCAGCTTCTATGGTGACTGGCCCTTCGGTGAGGGCTCCGGCGAGGATACGGGGTTGGGTGATGGGTGGGGTGTTGAGGTCGGTGAGGCTGGCGGCGGTGATGTGGTTGATCCGGTAGCGCTCGGCCAGCCATTGGTCGCCATCGTGGAGGGCGGCGAGGGGGATGTAGCGCAGGACGCGATCCGGCGCATAGATCAGGGTATTCACCCCCGCCGCTTGCAGATCGGCTTCGATGGGGGCAATTAGCCAGTCGTAGAGTTGTTGGGCCGGGGTGAGGGCATCGCGGGTGGGTTCTTCCAGGGCATAGCGAAAGGCTTGCACCGCCGCCGCCAGTTGGGCCGGGGTGACGTTGACGGTGCGGTGAATCGGAGGCGCATAGGGCGACGTGACCACCAATTCCAGCCGATCCTCCAGGATGAAGGGATAGAGCAACACGGCCCCCTGGGGAATTTGGCTGAGGTTGTCTTGCAGGGCGGCAAGCTGGCCAAGCTGAAGGTTGCGATCTCGCTCGGCGGGGCTGAGCTGGGCCAAGGCTCCCTGCACCAGATCGCTGGTGCGGAACTGGTTAAAGGCTTGCAGCAGTTCCCGCCGCTCCCCTTGTAGGGTCACCATTTCTGTTTCTTCGGCGGCGGTGAGGCTAGTTTTGGCTTCCAGTTCGCTGAGGCGTTTGCCGTTGGCAATGGCTCGGTCTACTAAGGCATTATAGGCTCTGACAATTTGGGCCTCCGGCGGCACCAGTTCTACCCCGGCTTGGGTGTTGCTGTTGCTACGCACCCCCCGCAAAAAGGTGTCTAGCTCCTGCACCTTCAGCAAATCCAGCACCCGCTGCGCCTCTAAAATGCGCTCTTGCTGAATCAGCAAATCCGCCAAAAAGCGATAGGTGTCTTCGATAGTGGTGAGGTAAGAATCCTTCAGGCTTTGCTCTAGGGCTTGGTTGCTCTGGCGAATGTCTTCATACACATTTACCGATGCCTTGAGAAACACTATTGCCAGTTCTGCTTCCCCTTGGTCATGCCACAGATATCCCAGATTTTCTAGCGTTGCAGCTTCGGCGTCCCGGTCGCCCAGTTCCCGGCTGGTGGTTAGGCTTTGCTGATAAAGGCTCAGCGCCTCTTCATAGTTCTCCAGGAATCGATAGATAATGCCGACGTTCATGAGGATAGTAGCCTCAGTGTCCCGGTCGCCTAGTTCCTGGCTGATGGTTAGGCTTTGCTGGAAGATGGTCAACGCTGCTTCGTAGTTCCCCAGCAATCGATAGATAATGCCGATGTTCATGAGGGTAGTAGCCTCGCCTGCCCGGTCGCCCAGATCCTGACGCATGATCAAGCTTTGCTGGAAAGTGGTTAACGCCGCCCCATAGTTCCCCAGCAACTGATAGATGACACCAATGTTGTTGAGTGTAATGGCCTCGCCCGCTCGGTCGCCCAATCCCTGACGCAGGATCAGGCTTTGCTGGTAGGTAGTCAGCGCCGCCCCATAGTTTCCCTGCAACTGATAGATAAGGCCAATGTTGTTGAGGGTTTGGGCTTCGCCTGCCCGGTCGCCCAGTTCACGACGCATAGCCAAGCTTTGCTGGTAGGTAGTCAGCGCCGCCCCATAGTTTCCCTGATTCTCATGGATGACGCCGATATTGTTGAGTGTAGTAGCCTCACCCTCCCAGTCAGCTATCTCCCGAAACACAACCAGGATTTGCTGATAGGTGGTCAGCGCCGCCCCATAGCTCCCCTGCGACTGATAGACATTGGCAATGTTGCCGAGGGATTGGGCCTCGCCCGTTCGGTCGCCCAATCCCTGATGCATGATCAGGCTTTGCTGGAAGGTAGCCAATGCATCCCCATAGTTGCCCTGCCGTGCATAGATAATGCCAATATTGTTGAGTGTTTTAGTCTCGCCCGCTCGGTTGCCCATGGCTTGGTAAATCTCTAGGGCTGCCTGCCAAGATTGCAGGGCTTCACGAAACTGGCTGACGCGGTATTGTTGTCGCCCCAGTTCGAGCAGGCGGTCGGCTTCTGCGGATTGGGCTTCATTGGGTACCGTTTGGGCCAGTGCGGGCAGGGGCATGGTTAGCCCCCCCGGAAGCGGCAGGCCCAGGGCAACCAGTAAGCACAGCCATGGCAAAGAAACGCGCATCGGGGTAACCGCGACAGAAAAGACAACAGCCTACCCCAGGTTTAGCCGATAGCTGGGGTTTAGGGCGAGTTGTCGTTAGATTCCTTTAGCTTTGGGGGCGCTTTGGGCACCTAGACCTCCCACTAGGGTTCCCCCAACGCCAGCACCGTCGCTAGGGGCAACTCCAAAATCTCGGCTACCTCCTCTGGCGTCAGCCCCCGCTGCAACAGGCGGGCCGCTGCATTGATCTGAGCCTGTTCCATTTCACTCAATGCCTGCTCTGCCTGCTGACGCGCCTGCTCTGCCTGCTGACGCGCCTGTTCCGCTTCGGCGTAATTCAGCAATTTTTCCCCCGTTTGGGGATCAAAAAACCGCAATGCCTTCGCCACCGACATCAGCCCAGGGGCCGCCGCTGCCACCGGAAAACTAGGGTCAACCAGGCGCAGGTCTAGCCCCAGCACCTCGCTTCTGATGGCCCCGCCCTGCTCTGCTGGTGTGGCAGGGGCGATGGCTTCATAGACCCCCTGCCGCAAGCGATAGCCCTTGAGTTGGGGGTTGAGATAATCCTCCGTGGGATCGTACTGAAAATATTCCTGCACCCCCAGTTGGGCGTAGAGGGCCGGTTTTTCGGTCTCGTCTTGTTTGCGGGTGGTGCGGGAGGTAATTTCGAGGATGAAGGAGGGCAGTTTTCTGCCTTCCTGCCAGGTTTTGTAGCTACGCCGTTGGCGCTTGCTGACCCCAAAGATGACAAACACATCGGGCGAAACCACGGCCTTGGGGTCGCCTTCGCGGTAGTAGATAAACAAATTGCCAGACACATAGACCTGCTGACGGCTCTGGAAAAACTGCCGCAGCACCTCAACGGCGTAGATTAAATAGTCGCGGGTGGGGTCACTCTCGGTCATCGGTTGGCCGTCTGATTCTGGGTAAAGAATGACAGGCTGGGGGTGAGTCTCTATCGTCATGGAAGGATTCTCCGCTGACCCAGGGTATTGATCCTGACACAGGACTTTGATCTTCAGTATGGCAAACCCAGTCAGCCTAGCGGTAGTGGGGTTAAGGTTCTCAATACTGAGGGTTTGGGTCATGCGGTAGCCTTCTAGTTGCGGGTTCCGATTACGGGTTCCGAAACTGACGAACGTAGCGAATTCCCTATTCCCCCAGGCCCATGAAGGTAAACGCCGCCCAGTTCACGGGGTCGGGGTGGGTTTGCAGGGTCTTTAGCATAGACGGTCAGGGGTATCTAGACTGGGTCATTGAAACCATGGCCTCTGATTCATCAAAATAGCTTAGCGGTGTGATGGTCAGGGTCAAACTCGTAGCGTTGTTGGAAATTGGTGACGCCATAAAGATTGAAGGAGATGGTGGGAGTATCCCCCAGGGGTTCGACGCTGTGAATGGCATCGGCGGTGAGGGCCACGATGTCGCCCGGATTGAGGAGGAGGTCTTGGGTGGGGGCAATGCGGTCGGGGTGGTCGGCATCGGGTTGGCGTTGCCATAGGCGGTTGCGCTCTTGGCCATCCAGCAGGGCCACAATACCCCAGGTGCCGTGGTTGTGGATGGGCGACCGCTGCCTCGGTGCCCAGGCCACCATTTGAATGGTGATAGGAAACTCGTGTTCCTGGTAGAGAAAGCGCACGCTCCAGCCCGTTTTGGGGTCGGGGTTGTTGTATTCCATCTGGAGCCAGAAGGAACTAATTAGCAGCGTGCGTACCAGCGGAGTAATCGCCTCTAGGCGGGCCACATCGTCGTGGGTGACTTTCAAAATGTCTTCCAGGTCAGTGAGGAAGCGGTAGAGGCGATAGTACTCGGCGGGCGCGGCCATCTTAGCATTCCCGAAGTTGCGGCATTGTCCGTCGTCGGTGACAAGCCAGTTGTGGTTCGTCATGGAATGGGCCTTTAACCTACTGGAAGCTGCGTTCGGCGGGGGATGGGCTGGCGAGGGCTGGGGCTTGGGAGTCGATGGCAATGGCACCGGGGCCAAAGGCCATCAGCACCAAGACAGCGGCCACCAGTAGAACATCGCGCTCTAGGCCGGGGGTGGGCGACCCCGCCGCCACAGACAGGGGCACATGAACGCCCGTAATCGCCGCCGCCATGATGGTTAAAAAGGCCAGACTGGCCCACTTATTCAAGAAACCGACCAACAGCAACACACTGGCGATCACTTCCACAATGCCCGTAATGGGGCCGAGCCAGCCCGGAAAGCCCATGCCAGCAAACATAGCACTCGCCATCGGCCAGTTGAAGGCTTTGCTGAGGCCGTGGGGGAGAAACACAAAAATGGTGGCCAATCGCAACATCAGCAGGGCGTAATCGGTGGAACGGGGCGCAGCACGGAACATGGGTGTACCTCAAAAAGGAATGGCAAGAATCGGTTTAGCGATAGGTGGAGACAGGGCTGGAGCAGGCGCTTAGCTTCCGGCGCAAGGGTTCGCCCCGGCACAGGGGTCGGCTTTACTCGCGCAAGGATTCGCTTTGCCCGCACAGGGATTCGCCGATGCGCAGGGGTTCGCTCCAGCACAGGGGTCAGCTTTACTCGCGCAAGGATTCGCTTTGCCCGCACAGGGATTCGCCGATGCACAGGGGTCTGCCGATGCACAAGGATTCGCTTTGCTGCCCGCACAGGGATTTCCGGCGCAAGGATTGGCTCCGGCGCAGGGGTTAACCACGCCCGAAGTGTTGCCCGCACAGGGGTTGGCTCCAGAGGGGGCATTGCCAGCGGCGACTGCGCCCATGCCGATGGCTCCGATGGTGGCCAGAATCGCAAGGTACTTGAATTGAAAATTCATGGTTGGGGTGCCTGTCGATGGGGTAAAAACGGCGTAAGCCTCGCTGACTATCAGCTAACAGAACCCCTCTGAAGTGCGCCTGAACCTAAGCTGAGAACTTGATGAGAGAGCAAGCCCCTCATGCACCGTTGAGCCGTGACTCAGGACGCTCTCATATCGCCCTGTCATCATCAACCTGTGCGTTCAAGGAAACCTCGATGTCAGCCGGGTCAACACGTCCAACCATCATTGTGGGCGGCGGGTTTACGGGCCTGTTCACCGCCATGCACCTCTGCCGCCAGCACCATCCTCGGCCCATAGTGCTGATCGATAAAGGTGATCGCTTTGTCTTCAAACCGCTGCTCTACGAACTCCTCAGCGGCGAACTCACCGAGGCGCAGGTGTGGCCCCGTTACGATACCCTGCTCAACGGCGATGAGATTACCTTTATCCACGGCGCGGTACATCGCATCGACCTAGCCAGCCAAGCTGTGATTCTGGCCTCAGGTCATCGCTATTCCTACGGGCACCTGATCTTGGGACTGGGCAGCACCGTCCACGATCTCGGCATTCCGGGGGTGAACGACCACGTCTTCGCCTTTCGCACCGAAGAAGATGTGACCAAGCTGCGCCGCCACCTGCGCCAATGCCTTCAGCGGGCCAGCCAAACCCAGGATCTAGACCAGCGGCGAGCCTTGCTGACGGTGGCGATCATCGGGGCAGGGCCAGCGGGGGTAGAAATGGCGGCGACCCTGGGCGATCTCTTGCCCCAGTGGGCCAGTCAATTTACAGGTCTGGTCAACGAACTGAAGATTGTGATCGTCAACCGTAGCCCCAACATCCTCAAGGGTGACATCAACAGCGGCCTACGCAATACGGTGCAGCGGGCCTTGCAAAACCGATGGGTGCCGATTCAGTTCCTCACCGGAGCAGCTGTTCAGGTCGCCGCCGATCATCTGGTTTACCGAGATCCGGGCCAAGACCAAGGCCATACCCACACCCTACCCACCTACACGATTCTCTGGATGACAGGCAATCGGGTCAATCCCGTCATCGCCGACTTGCCGAATGTCCAAAAAGACCAGGCCGGACGGCTGCGAGTCTTACCCACCCTCCAACTTCCGGGCTATCCTAACGTGTTTGCTGGGGGCGACTGCACCGTGCTCGATGCGCCCCAGCCCGCCACGGCTCAGGTGGCCTACCAACAGGGAACCGCCATCGCCAGCAATCTCAAAGCCTTGGTTCACCACCAGTCGCCCCAGCCTGTCCAGGTTTCCCTGCGTGGCACCCTGATCAAGCTCGGCCAAGCCGAGGGAGCCGCCAACCTGTTTGATCGCATCGCCATCACCGGACGCAGCGGCCACCTGATTCGCCAGGGCACCTACCTCAGCCTACTGCCCAACCCCGTCCACAACCTGAGCGGTATCGTCAGTTGGCTCTCCGATGAACTATTTCAGCGCCACACCTTGCCCAGTAAGCCCCAACCGAGTCTGCGATCCCAGCTACCGGGTTGGGTCCTCGGCGGTGCCCTAGGACTCACCATTGCGGTGGGTGGTGTGCTGGTGTGGCGGGCCTTAGCTCCAGATCGGTTCAAGCACCTTTGGCCACCGACCAGTGTGCCCACGCAGATTGATCCAGAAGATCAACCACAGGGCACCTCGATGAGTCGAAAATTCAGGACATCGTAGCCCCCGAAAACAACACAGTGAGACAGAAATAGATCGGGGGCATCTCACATTAGCAAGTAACTCATATGTACTCATATGTATTAGAGTAATCCAATGAATAAAGCGTCCAGTCTTGGCCCTCATCCCCCAACCCCTTCTCCCTGAGGGAGAAGGGGAGCCAGATTCAGAACCCCTCTCCCTGAGGGAGAGGGGCAGGGGTGAGGGCCAAGAGCAATGGCAAAGGGATAGTTATTTTCATCAACCCGCTGGAACGGTTGCCCCAGCCCATCGAAATCTATCTCCCCGATCCCGTTCTCGTTCCCGCAGAATTGCCCACCTACGCCGCCCCCCCCGTTGTCCCTATCCACCGCCTATCGGCCTAGACCCGCTACTCTGGATCATTGCCTGGGGGGCGATAGCTAGAACTGCGGGGATCGCGCCATGCATTGCCCACTCCCCGCAAAACCCCTTTGCCAATGAGTCCAATGCCGCGCCCAATCACGTCGGTCAACACATAGACCACGCCGCTGCCCACAAAGGAAATGGCAGAGCGGAAGCGGGGGGCCACGGCATCGCGGGCTTCGATGGTGAGGGTGACGAGGCGTTGCAGCCCCGACAGGCTATCGAGTTCATCCCGGCGGGGGGCGTAGATCATCTGAGTTTGAATGCCTCGCTCTGTGAAGTGCCACAGGCGATACTGGCTTTCAAAAATCGCCTTGGGGTCGTTAATCAGGCCATCCCAACGGTAGCGCCAGGACAGATCGTTGCGGAAGCGCTCGATGTCGCGGCTGGACATGAGGCGGCGCTGGTAGAGGGTTTTCTTCAGCAGTTCCACATCGGCGAAACAATTCAGCAGGGGTTGAATGACGCCGTTGGCGACTTGAAGCAGCAGGTTTTCTAGCAAGCGCTGGCTATGGCCGAGGGCTTGGGGCGTGGTGGCCAGGTAGGGGATGCCGTCGATCATCAGGGCATCTTGAAACACCAGATGACCCAACAGATCCGGCACTAGGGGAATGTGGCTGAGGATCGACCGCTGCACCACCTCGGCCTCGGCCATCAGGGTCGGCACCACGGGCTGCTCCAGGTTGATGACTTGGAGCGTGTAGTAGCGGCCAAAGAAATCGGTGAGGGTAGCCGCCCACACATCCCGCAACAGGAGAGAGCTTTGCTCCGCCAGTTGTCCGGGGGGTAGGTTAGCTTGGCCCATGGCTTCCACGGCATCCTCAAACTTGCGCAGGGTGAGGTAAAGCAGTTCCCGCTTTTTGTCTTCTCGCAAAATATCCGTTTCTTGAGGAATTTTGCTGGTATTGTCCAAGCAGCCTTGAAAGGTGCGAAAAACCTGCTCAAAGACCAGGGTCGGCAGATCACCCCGCACCAGGTCGCTAGGGTTGGCAGGTTCGGATACGAGGGCACCGGAACGGCGGGGCGGGGGAGGGTCACCCGTGGCCTGGGAGGGACGGGAACGACCAGCGCCAGGTTGAGCGATCTCCCACCGTTCTCCGTTCCAGGTATCCCAGCGGTCGGCATTGGGGGTTCTGGCCTGGGGTGATGGATCCAAACGGGGGGTAGCCAGAAGTTGGGTCATCAGCCAGCGAGCGGCCCTCAGTTCTCGGTAGCGTCCGGCCATCACCGCCTCTGTCCATAGGTCAGGCCGCCCCCGCCGTTGATCGGCTTCGATAGCGGCCATCATGGCCTCAATTTGTTGAAGGGCCGAAATCCGCATCCCTCGCCGCAGAGCCGCCCATGGACGAGGTGATCCCGCATCCATGGGAGACCCCGTAGGGCTGGGATCCCGTTCAGCCCCGACGCATTCCACCATCCGAGGGGGCTGGCCGAAATCAGGCACAGTGGGGCTGGGTTTGATGGGGGAAAGGGAACCGGGCGATTGGGGAGAACGGCGTCTGGTGAGATGGGCAATCCAGTCGCTCAACTCCTGGACGGGCATACTGCGAAGGCCAAAGCCATCGGCCCCCAATTGCTGAGCGGCGGCGGCAAGCACAGGTTCGCCCTGGGCGCTGAGCACCAGCACCGGCAGGCTAGGGTAGCGGGTTTTGATGTCGCCACAGAGTTGTAGGCCGGGAATTTGTCCCGGAGATCCCATTCCTAGGCCCAGGTCGAGGATGACCAAATCGATGGCGAGATCGGGGTTGGGGTTGAGATCGGGGGCTAGGTTGGGGGGCTGATTGTCGTCGGTTTCTGACCAGGTCTGGCCCAAACGGCGGGCTAAAATGGCCAGGGCATCCCCCGGCTGGCTGGCCTCCGCCACCACCCGATATCCGGCGGTTTGCTCTAGCCAAATCCGCAGCCCCATCCGAAAGACGGGATCCTCGTCAACGAGCATGAGGCGCAGGGGGGAATCGATCATTCTGATTCGGAACTATCGGGGTTGGCTTCGGCAGGGGTGCGGCGGCCTTCAGCTTCCCAAATTGACCAAATGTAGGCTCGTTCGGATTGCCATCGGGCAATGGCGCTGCGGGCTTCGGGGTGAAGGGCACGGCCTGGGGCAATTTGGGAGGCCAGGTTGATGGCTGCTGTTAGGCTTCCGGCATAGGCCAAATTCTTGGCCCGATCTAGAATGGGCCGATCTTCAGCGACCTGAATCTCGGTGGTCCAGTCTTGGATGAGGGTTTGGGCACGATCATGGAGGGCGCGGTTAGTCTGGATTTTCCGGGCCTCTTGGATAGCCTCCTTCAGCTTACCCTGATTCGCCAGGGCCACCGCCGCATCTAGCATAGGCCGATCCTCAATCACCTGAATTTCGTCCTGCCAAGCGGCGATTAGGGTTTGGGCTTCGCCCCGCAGCGCTCGACCAAGTTCCACCTGACTAGCCTTATCCATCGCCAATCGCAGGGCCGGAATCGTTCCCGGCTGGGCCAGGGTACGGGCTTGGATGAGGGTGGGCCGATCCTCAATGCGTTGAATATTCGCTCGCCAGTTGGCAATGAGGGTTTGGCCTTGAATGCGACGGGGCCGATCCACCTCCACCTGAAGGGCTTGGGCCTCCGCCCATTGGTAGGTGACCTTGCGTCCCAGTTTGGCCACCATGGCGCTAAATTTGAGCCGCTGCAAGTCCTCAAGTTGGGCCTGCCAGGTGTCGAGGTTGGGCTGGCTGGTGGCGGCAAAGGCGCTATCAGCGGGAATTTGCTGCACGGCAGCGATGGCTTCCATGAGGTTGAGCACATGGCCGTAGTGGGGTTCAGCGCCGGGGGTATTGGCTCCGCTGTGGGCCACGAGGCGCTGGGCCTGGGCCAACCGCAGCAGATCCGCCGCCGCTGGGTCGAGATCGGGGCTGGGGGGCACCTGGCTAGCGAGGGCGAGGGCGGCGTCCTGGTTGCCGTTGTTCCATTCCGTTAGCCCTGCCGCGAGTAACTGCTGACCCCACTGGTCTACCTCCGTTTCGGCCTTGATCCACACCTGACTGCTGAGGTTAATCTCACGGGCCAGCGCAATGGCCGCTTGGAGATCCACCGGAGTGCTGGAGGCCGCCTTGGCCCGTGCCTGCAATAGTTGATCCCAGGCTTGCTGTTCGAGCTGGGTTTGGTGGTGCCAATGGTTATGTCTCGTGGTGTTCCAATAGCTGCCCTGAAGATCCTTAAAGGCATTGAGGTGCCCCTTAGCCTGTTCCCAGTCCTGGGCCGCGAGGGCCGCTTCGATCTGGGCTTCTAGGGCTTGGCCTTGTTCCCACGCCTGCCGCCATTCAAAAATCACCGCCTGGGCCGAAGACCGCAGGGGCGTATTCAGGGGAATGGTGCCCGCCAATTTAACGGCATCCTCTAGCCGCCCTGCCTGGGCCCAGCGGTTAGACAGCACCAGAATTTGCTCCGAGGCGTCCTTCAGGATCGCCTGGGCGTCCTCATAATTGGCGTCGGTGGCGGGCCAGTTGACGGTCAACAACACCGCCTGGGTGAGGTTGTTGGGTTCCCCCGTGCGAGCCTGAGCCTTGGCGCAGTACAGCATATCGCTGGAGGAATGGAAGGGGGTAATGTTGTCGCAGTCGGGCAGGGGGGGAATGCGGGTTAGCCACAGCAAGGCCCAGCCACAAAACAGCCCAGACCCCGCCAGCAACACCATCCATAGCGTGGGCCACAGCCAACCCAACGGACGCAACTGCACACCAGAGTCATTGTCCTGCTTGGGCCGTACCCGAACCGCTGATCGTACCCGCGTTGATGTAGACGCCATGGATTCAACCCACCCAAACCAAGAGAACACAGTGAGACGCCATTGCCGACGACCATCAGGGGCCACCCAGCAATGCCACATTTTAGAAGCAATCGCCAGAAGTGAACCGGATTTTTCGTCGCCTGATCCTCGGAGTTTTCGGGCCATCCTTCCGGGCCACCCACCGCCCCAGAACCATCGATCCGCCAGAACGACCGATCAATCTGACCCATCCTCCTCTAGAATTCTCCTAATATGGTCAACTCCTACGGTTCCTTCACCCTTATCTGCACGCAGCTCCATGTCTGATTCGGAACAACTGCCAGAAATCCTCAAGGTGATCGATATCCTCGACGGGCTGGAAGCGCTCATTGAAAGTGCGCCCAACGAAGATGTGGAAGACATCCTGGAAGAAGCCTGGCTCCACATCAGCGACACCTTCCCAGAGGATTTCAAAGCGGCCACCCAACACGATGCTGGGGCCGAAGGTCTGCGCCGCTACCTCAAGGTCAAAGCCTTCTTCGAGAACCCCTCCGAACGCTCCATCAGCGCCGCCGAGCTAGAAGAGTACTACCGCAGCTACACCGCTGCCGAAGAGGACGAAGAATCCACCGATTTCTTCTTCCCCGAAGAACCCTCCTAGCTGCCTGTTGCCCGTAGGGGTGAGGAATCCTCACCCGCTGATACCGGGGGCACACCAGCCGAATGTGGGATCAACCGTAGGAACACCGCGTACAGCCATCCTCCCATCCAGCCCCCTTTAGCCCTACACCAAGGCCAAGGCTTCCTTCAGCCGAGCCACGTCAAACCCACGCTGGCGCAAAATCGCCCAGGATTCCATCAAATCCGGGCCTTGCAGTGCCCCCATCAACGCCGCCCGCAGGGACTTCATCACCAAGCCTTTTTTGACGCCCTGGGCCTTGGTCACATCGTTAACCAGGGTCTTCAGGTCATCCAGGCTGGCGGGGTTTTGGCTCGTCAACCCGTCCAAAATACCCTGAATTACCGCTGCTACGCCCTCTAGTTGCAATTGGGTCTTAGCGTCATCGGCAAAGGGCAGAGTTTCGGTAAAGAAGAAGCGGCTTTGATCCACGGCATCGGTCAACCGCGTCAGACTGGGGCCAATCAGCGCCATCAGCAACAGCAGCCAGTCCCGATCCGTCGAACCATCCACCGTATATCCGGCTTCCTGGAAATAGGGCAACACCAACTCCAGCAGGGCGGCAGGCTGCATATCGTGCAGGTATTGGCTGTTCAGCCAGTCCAGTTTGTCCCAGTCGAACTTAGCCCCGGCTTTGTTGACCCGATCAAAGCTGAATAACTTGGCCGCATCTGCCAGGGTAAAGCGCTCGTTGGCATCGGGGGCCGACCAGCCCAGCAGAGTCATATAGTTGGCCAAAGCGGGGGCCACAAAGCCCATTTTTTGGAAGTCGGAAATGGACGTTACGCCATCCCGTTTGGAGAGCTTTTGCCCGGTTTGGTTCAAAATCAACGGCGTGTGGGCAAAGGCAGGCACCGCAGCGCCCAGGGCTTCGTAGAGCAGAATTTGCTTCGCCGTATTGGCAATGTGGTCTTCCCCTCGGATGACGTGGGTGATGGCCATGTCGATGTCATCCACCACCACCGCCAGGTTATACAAGGGCTGGCCGATGGTCGCTGCCGAAGCGGCCCGCGCCACTACCATATCGCCACCCAGGTCGCTGGCTTGCCAGGTGACGGGGCCACGCACTAGGTCGTTCCAGGTTATCGTGCGGCTGTCGTCAATTTTGAAGCGAATCACCGCCGGACGCCCTTCCGCCTCAAAGGCCGCCTGTTGTTCTGGGGTCAAATCCCGGTGGCGGTTGTCGTAGCGGGGGGCTTGTCCCTTGGCCTTTTGGGCCTCCCGCATGGCATCTAGTTCTTCGGGGGTGTCGTAGGCACGATAGGCTAAGCCCTTGTCGAGCAGGGTTTGAATCGTCTGTCCATAGAGATCCAACCGCTGAGACTGGAAAAATGGCCCCTCATCCCATTCCATGCCCAGCCAGCGCAGCCCCGCCAGAATATTTTCGGTAAATTCGGGCTTCGAGCGCTCCTCGTCGGTGTCTTCCACCCGCAGGATGAACTGCCCCCCCTCGTGGCGGGCAAACAGCCAGTTAAACACAGCGGTGCGGGCGGTACCAATGTGCAGATTCCCGGTGGGGCTGGGGGCAATGCGAACACGGACAGTCATGGGAATACCTGCACTCTCAACAAGGGACAAACCCTTATTTTAAGGGGCAACGCGGCGGTACATCCAAAGAGATTCCAGGGTTTACCGAGATTCCAGGACTCCGCAACACCTCGACAATCGCCCCGCCTTCCCACGATCCGCCTTCCCACGATAGAGCCCTGGAATTTACCCCGTGATTTTCCGTAATAAAGGGTGGACAGCCGATCCACTCGCCCTAGACATCCGTACCTTTGCCCATAGCTGATGACGGCTGCTTATCATTACAATAAGTGAAGATTATTTACAGGGCTCTTAATCATTGCCCCAGCGCAATCGTCATCCGGCAAAACGGATACGGCATTCCCAATCCGCCCGCCCCCGCCTTAGCCCAGATGGATTTGGAGGATGTCATGCAAACCCTACTCAACCGTAGCCTGATGTGGCTCTTTGCCGAAGTCATCCTCACCCTACTGAATTTGGACGACCTAGCCGACTACGGCGAATTTATTTTCCGCATCCAAGACAGCCTCACCCTGCAACGGGAACGCATCGAGTTTATCCTGCTCACCGAAAAAACAGGTCACTGCCAACCCTGCAAAGCATCCTATCCATTGCCCAAATCTAACCCAATTGCCTGACCTCACTCAAAAATGATCTGGCCCAGGGGCAACTGGATAAGGCGGCGGTGGTGCCAACGGAAGACTAAACACAAACGAAGGTCAAGATATTCGCAATCGGGGATGAATTGCCCCTAAAATAGCGCCATTCTGAACTCTGAGTCGTCGATGGCTAACCGTAGTGTTTCGTTTCCTGGGTCTTCTGCTGGGGCTTGGCGGCGGTCGATAGGGTCAATAGGGCCACGGCTGAGGGGTTGGCGGCGGTGGTTGGCCTTGGCGCTGAGTGTGGCCTGTTTGGTGCTGCTGGGGTCGGTGGCCTGGGGGCAGGAGAATTCCGCCTCTGGGGGCCTCAATCCAAGACCGATGCCCCTGTCGAACTACGAGCTGGCCCAGGCCCAGGCGTTTAACCGGGTGGAGAGTTACCCGATTACGCCCCTGCCCACATCGCCCCTGCTGCGGCCTAATGGAGATTGGCTGGGGCGGCTGATCCTGCCCAGCGAAGACGAGTATGCCGCCGATCCGGGGGATTGGGCCTGGTTTGAGGTGTGGCATGGGGCGGATCCGGCTTTGGTGGGGCAGGTGGTGAAGCTGACCTGGCGACCGGGGGAGGACAACAGCCGCTACATCCAAGCGGTGACGACGGATATCACCTTTACGGCCCAGGCCAATCAGTTTTGGGAAAACGGCAACATCGTCCCGATTCGGCTGAACGGGCGGCGGCAGGTGGGGCCGATGCAGTCCCTCGCCGGAGCACGGCCCAAGGATGATGTCACCGTGCGGCTGGTGGAGCCAGAACTGGGAATCGAAAATGATCAGGTGGTTTTGCGGACGACCCTAGAGCCTGTGCAGATCACCGGGCGCGAGTATGGCCTGGTGAAATTGCTGGAGCCGGATGTGTCGGTGAATGCGCCGCTGCCGACGGAATGCCCTGGCTCTGCCCCTTGCCCGACGGAATTTTTCCGGGTGCAGTTCTATGATGCCGCGACCCAGGATTTTACTGGCCCCATCGGCACGGTGCGGATTCCCCAGCAGCCCATGGCCCGGAGTGAGCGGTTTTTCTCCAATCTTCGTGACCTGGTGGACTCCCCTGCTGGGCGGGAGGGCTGGTATATCTACGGTTCCCGCGATGAGACCGGGATGTTTACGGTGCAGTCCCTCAAACCCAGGGCGCTGTTTCAACTTCAGCCCGATCAGGTGGTGATTGGGCGCGATCCGGGGCTGAAGTATATCAATCGGGGTAACTGGCGGGATACCCCTCAACGCAAGGGTACCCTTCAGCGGGTGTTGGTAAGCCCCAATGGTGGCAGTTCCGATGCGGCCCGTGCCCAGTGGCAGGAGGGGGACTATGCCCTGCTCGTTCATCTGTTTGGCGGTATTGGCGGCGAAAATAGCGAATTTGCTCCCCTGGGCACGGTCACAGGTCACTTTTCCTACGGCTTAACCCGTGTGACGCGAGAGCCGATCACCAACGAGCTTCAGTTTGCGGTGCAGTATCAGCAGGTCTATGCCCACAACGGCGGCGGCATTGTCTCCGGCACCCACGACTGGGCCGATTACACGGGCGATATGCAGCGGGGCTGGCTGGGGCTGCGTCCCCTGTCCGACATTGTGGTGAAGCTGGATTCCTTCATCACGCCCTTTCAGTTTGGCGATGTGACGGTGTCGCTGTTTCGGGAATTGCTGATTCAAACCCAGGTGATGATGGCCCGCTACCGCACCGGGGACGGCACCGGATTTTCCGGGGTGACGCCTGCCACCTCCTGCGTTCAGGATTCTAACCAGGCGTTGTTTATCGCCATGCAGGAGATTCGGCGACAGATTGAGCAAAACCCGCAGATTGTGGAGTGGGTGCGACAAAATCCCGACAGCCCCGAAGCCCGCCGTGCCCTAGAATTCGTGGCCTTGGGGGAAGACCTGGAAGCCCTGCTCACCCCCTACGGTGTGATTCGGCCCGACTGGCAAAGCAACGCCGACACCCTGGCCGGGATTGATGCGACAGGGGCGTTCTCCAACAATCGCGGCCTATTCAGCGGTGCCCTGAGTTGGCAGTCGATGATGCCGCGCTGGGGGCACGATGCGGTGGCTCGGGTTTTCCTGCGCCACGGGGGCCAGCTTTGGTTTTTGCGAACCAACATGGCGGGCGGCGATGATCCCCGCATTGAACCGATTCCCCCCACAGGGCTGATGGGCGGCATTCCCGTCGTGGGTACGGTAGCCCAGCGGTTGGCCGATGCCTTTGTCACCTGGCCCCAGCCTGCGACGATTTTGCTCAGTCTATTAGGACTTGGACTATACGGAGCGGTGGCCCTGCCCTTTGGCCTTCGCACGGGGTTCCTGGTGGGCAAAAACGCCATGCAGTCGCCCATCGATACCCTCTTATCCGGGGTAAAGCTCTGGTTTGTGCCCTGCCTGGTGGAGGAACTGATCTTCCGGGTGGCGCTGCTGCCCCATCCCATGGAGGGGGTGCCGGGGTGGCGCTGGCTGCTGTGGACGGTGCTGAGCGTGATCCTGTTTGTGCTGTATCACTACGGGCTAAGCAAAACCCTCTACCGAGGAGCCAAGGAAACCCTACAAGACCGTCGTTTCCTCACCCTGGTGGGCTGGCTGGGGTTGCTGCTGGCGGCACTGTATTGGATCACAGGCTCCCTGTGGCTGGTGGTGTGGGTGCATTGGGCCGTGGTGGTGGTGTGGATCTTCAGCCTCGGCGGCTATGACCGAATGCCCAGACTGAACCACCGTGCCCCCAAGTCTGACCCTGCCTTACCCTCTGCCGAGGTGTTGCCATGATGCCCAACCCCCCTGAGAACGACGACCTGGATCACAATCTGGAACAGGACAATGTGGGACTGGATAAGCTCGAACCGGACAATCTGGAAGAAGATGGTCTAGACGAGAGCGCTCTGGACGAGGATGTCCTGGACGGGATCCCCCTGGGCGAAGACGATCTGAAGGATGATCTCGAAAAGGACGATCTCGAAAAACGGGCCTGCCTCTATGCCCTTGCCGCCGTGGCGAATCTGGACGGCACCCCGACCCCGCTGGAGTTGGACGCGTTCCTCAAGGCGCTGACCACCTTCCAACCCTGGCCCCCAGACCTCACCCCAGAAGGGTTACTAAACCAGCGGCCAAACTTGGCGGAGCATCTACCCCACGTCACCACGCCAGGGCGACAGCAGCAACTCTACCAAGCCGCCTTTGGCATTCTGCGCTCCAAGGGCATCACCCGCCAGGAATCCGCCGCCTTGGCCCAACTTCGATCCACCTTTGGGATCGAGCCCGCCCTCGCCAGACGATTGGAACGTCGGCCCCTGCAAGCCCTCCCCCCCGACACCGTCAACTCCACCCTGACAGGCATGGTGGCGATGATCTACCGCGAAGGCCAAGTCCGTCGCATGATTATTGACTACTGCATGGCCACTGCCATTGTGGGGCTGGTTCCCATCCGAGGCGGGGGCAGTTTGGAAATCAAATTCCTCGTCGTGCTAGGGCTGATTTTGAAAATGATTTGGGACATCCGCAGCCTGTGGGGCAAACCCCAAGGCCAGGATGCCCTTGCGGTGCTGGGCAACTTCTTCGGCTTTGTGTGGGCGGTGATGGCCGGATTTTTGGCCTGGGGCACGGTGATTGCCCTGGGAGTGATCCTGCCCTACGCCGGAGCCTTTGCCGTTGCTGCCGGGTTTACCACCGCCACCTGGATCGCCGGACAATCCACCAACCAGTTCTATACCAGCCCCCAACGGCCCGACCTAGTGGCCCTGCGCCGCGCCTTTCCCACCCTGCTTCCCCCCGCCGACTCTTCCCCCTCCCCCTAGCCCATGGCTGACGGCATTGGTTGGTGGCCCATTGGTTGCCGCTGATTTGGGTCGGTGAGGAGATCCTGCCCCTATGGCTTATCGGCCTGGGAGTCGGAGGCTTCAAAACGGATATGGTAGGCGTTATTGAGGATCCTCTGGATCAACCTGTCCCATGAAAACACGGCCTAGCGCTGACACGTCAGGGCGCGGCACTCTGGGTTTCTAGGTCGATACCCAGCACTTGGGTATAGGCTCCCCTCGCCTGGGTGACGCCGATGGTGCGCTGGGAGGCTTCAATCATGGGGCGACGCAGACTGACGACGATGAATTGGGCCTGCTCTGCCTGGTGCTTAATCATGCGGGATAGCCGTTCCACGTTGGCCCCATCCAGGAACATATCCACCTCGTCGAAGGCGTAGAAGGGCGAGGGACGGTAGCGCTGGAGGGCAAAGATGAAGCTCAAGGCCGTCAGGGATTTTTCGCCCCCAGACATGGAGGCCAGCCGTCGTACGGGTTTGCCCTTGGGGTGAGCGACCAGGTTCAGGCCGCCGTTGAAGGGATCTTCGGGATCCTCCAGTTGCAGGTGGCCGTCACCGTCGGAGAGTTCGGCAAAGATGGTCTGGAAGTTTTTGTCCACGGCATCGTAGGCCTCCTGGAAGGCTTTGCGTCGTAGGGTGGTGAAAGTCTCGACCCGCAGCAGCAGTTCCGTGCGTTCCTCTTCCAGGGTAGAGAGTTTTTCGCTCAGGTCGTTGAGGCGTTCTTCGGTGCGGTTGTATTCCTCCAGGGCCAGCATGTTAACGGGCTCCAGGGCTTCCATGCGCCGTTGCAGGGATCGCAGTTCCTTGTGCAGTTCCTCCAGGTCGGTGTCGGGGGGAATTTCCGGCAGCGGATCGGGCAACTCCTGGGCCTGTTGTTTGCACAGGAGTTGGGCCTCGGTGAGTTGTTGCCGCCGCTCCTGCTGGGTTTCGAGCAGCTTTTGCCGCTGCCATTCCTGCTGCTGCTTCTGAGTGCGTTGTTCCCGCAGACGGGTTTCGAGGTGATCCCGATTGGCCTTTTCGGCAGCGAGGGTTTGATCCAGCACCGCCATGGCCTGCCGCAGTTGGGTAATTTCCTGGTTTAGCCCACCCTGCTGCTGTTTGATTTGGGCCAGCGCTTGCTCCCGTTCCCCCTGCTGTTGGCGGATAGTAACAACGGTCTGCTGGGCCTGTTGGATGATGGCCTCTAGCTGTTGGCGCTGGTTTTGGCGGGTTTGCACCTGCCGTTCCGCCTGTTGCAGGGCGGCTTGGCGTTCCGCCAGTTGTTGCTCTAGCTGGCGCACGGCGGCCTGGGCAGTTTGCCATTCACTGTGGGTTTGGGATTGCTCCAGTTCCGCCAGTTCCGCCCGTTTTTGGGCAATTTCGCCTTCCTGTGTCGGCAATACCCTAGCGATTTCCTGAAGACGGGTTTCGGCGGCGGCAAACTCCTGCTGGGCTTGCTGAAGCTGGGTTTGAATTTGGCTGCGACGTTGGGCAAGCTGCTGTTGCTGGGTCTGCTGCTGTTCCCCCTGAAGCTGCATTTCTCGGTACTGCTGCCGCTGAGCAATCAGGCTTTGGGTCAGGCTTTGCAGGGTGGTGGAGGCGGTTTGCAGGTTGCGTTCGCACCGTTCTAGCAACACGTCAATGTCGCTAAGCCGCTGCCGGAGGGCCTGGGCTTCCTCAGATTCGGCGGGTTCCACGGTGCCAAAGTGCAAACTACCGGAGCGCTGGTTGAGACTACCCCCGGTCATCGCGCCGCTGGTTTCCAGCACTTCGCCGTCCAGGGTAACGATGCGGAAATCGCCCAAATGCTGCCGCGCCATCTCCAGCTTGTCAAACACCACGGTGCTGCCGAAGGTGTAGGCAAAAATGTCGCGGTAGCGGGGTTCGCAGTCGATTAGGTTAACGGCATAGTTCAAGAAGCCATCGGGGCGCTTCCAGTCAGGCACTTGGGAGAACTGGGGCGCACGAATTTTATTCAGCGGCAAGAACGTCACCCGTCCGGCCCGCCGCTGCTTCAGGAATTCAATCCCTTGAGCCGCGACCTTGTCGTTGGCGACGACTAAGTAACCCAGCCGCGCCCCCGCCGCCACCTCTAGGGCGACCTGGTAGCGGGGCTCCACCTTACCCAGTTGGGCGACTAAGCCCTCGATGCCCTTGATGCCGCTGTCCAGCAGTAGCTTGGTGGCCTGGGTGCCCTGGCTTTCTTGCATGGCCTGGGTTTGGGCTTCTAGCTTGTCGAGCTGGCGCTGTTTGTCCCGCTGCTCTTTAAGCAGGCGGGTTTGGGTTTCCCGCTGCACGGCGAGTTCCGCTTCGGCGGCGGAAATTTTCTCGGCGGTGGCCTGAATTTCGGCCTTGGCCCGCTCTAGCTGCTGGCTGAGGTCGGGGGCACTTCCACCACCAAGGACATCCTCCGCCTGGAGGGCGGTCAGTTGCCCCTGCTGCACCTGAATTTGTTGCTCTAGCTGGTGCCGCCGTTCTTGCAGTCGAATTTGTTCCGCCCGCTGGGGTTCCATCGCCCCTTGCAGGGTTTCGATGGCATGGCGCAGTTCCGTTTGCTGCTGCACCCAGGCTTGGGAGGCGGACGCAATATCATTCGTTGCCTGTCGCCGTTCTTCTAGGGTTTGCTGCACCTGATCCCGCGATTGGGTCAGGGCGATAATTTCCCGCGTAGACTGCTCCTCAATCTCCCGCTGAAGCTGGGCCAGGGTGCGCTGGTGCTGTTGCAGGGCAATTTCGGTGTCCCGGAGCTGCGCCGCCGCCTGGTTCGCCGCCTGACGAGTCTCCTGTTCCTGGCGCTGGAGTTGCCGCAGTTCCGCCTCGTGCGTGGCCACCTTGGCTTGCAGGGCCAGGTGTTCGTCTTCCCCCATGGCGCGAATGCGGGCGTTGAGGGTCGCCAATTCCGCCTCTAGGGCCACCACGGCCTGATTCGCCTGGGTGATGGCCTGGGCCAATTGCGTGGCCTCGGTTTCTCCCTTGGCGATGGCCTGTTGCAATTGATCGATCTGCCTCTGCTGTTGCCGCCACACCAGCACCGCTTCCCACTGGCTCTTGTCCTGGAAGGTGGCCTTTAATTTTTGGTATTTCTCGGCTTTCTGGCGATCCTGGGCTAGGCGCTCTAGCTGGGCTTGCAGTTCCCGCTCCACAATGCGAAAGCGGTCTTCGTGTTCGCGCACCGCATCCAGCTTGCCCCTGGCCTGGTCAATTTTGCGGTCAAAGGAAGCCACCCCGGCCAGTTCGTCAATAATTTGCCGCCGCTCCCGCGAGTTCATGGAAATAATGCCCGTTACGTCCCCCTGGAGCACCACGTTGTAGCCTTCGGGGTAGATGTGGAAGCGCTGCAACTGCTCGTGGAGGTCGTTGAGGGTGCAGGGTTCGCCGTTGATGTAGTAATTAGACGTGTAGGTGCCCTGGCTGGTGACGCGCAGCCGTCGGGTCACGCTCCACTCGTGATTGATGGCCAGGGGCACCAGCCTTGAATCTGCCTTGGCTCCGTTGCCGTTCTGACCGTTGCCATTCTGACCGTTGCCGTTGGTTCCGTTGGCCTCTGGATTGCCCCCATTACCATTTTCCCCAGCCTCGCTGGCGGCGCGGTGGGCTTCCTCCATTAAATCTGCCGCGTCTTTTAAAAAGAATTCTGGCGGCACATCGCTTAGATCAAAGGTAACGGTAACGCTGGCTTCCGAGGTGGTGCGACGACTCATCTGGCTTTGGTTCACCAGATCCGGCAGACGATCCGCCCGCATTCCCTTAGAACTGGCCAGCCCCAGGCCAAACAGCAGCGCATCCAAAATATTCGATTTGCCAGACCCATTTGGCCCAGAGATGACCGTAAACCCAGGCAATAGGGGAACCTGGGTTGTGCCACCAAAGGACTTGAAGTGGGACAACTCGACGCGCTTAATGTGCATTCGCTAGGGGTGCCTCGGACATAAGACACGTGTACTAAAAGTTAGCACGCTTTTGGCTAAAACGGGGACAGTGGCCCATAACATACCCTGTCCTGGCCTATTGCCGCCTAAGTTTAGTGTAAATATTGTCATTTGTGATGGATTGCGACGGATTTTAACCCTTGATTTGCCCATCCATGGTGGCCATTTGCTTTCATCCCATGAACACCAGTATCGTGACTCCAGGGACGTGCTGAGTCCGCTGCTATTGTGGGGGTTATCGTGTCAGAATCTAGGTCGCCATCCCTCTCTCAGCCCGTAATTTTAGGGCTTGATCCAGGGCGGCAAAAGTGTGGCTTGGCCATTGTGGGGGTGGATCGCATCCTGCGCTATCAGGAGGTGGTTACGGTGGACGCGGTGCTGTCTACGGTGGAACGGTTGCGGCTACGGTTTCCAATTTCTACCATTGTGCTGGGCGATCAAACCGGGTCTAAGCAATGGAAAGAAACTCTGGCCCAGATGGCGGATCCGCCGCGAATTATGCTTGTAGATGAGCGCTATACCTCGTTAGAAGCACGGGATCGATACTGGCAAATGTATCCCCCCGCTGGCTTAGCCAAACTGCTGCCCCAGTCCTTCCGCACCATTCCCCGCCCCATTGATGACATCGTGGCGATTCTCTTGATTGAACGCTACCTCAATCGGTTGACGGAGAACCTGGCCTAGTGCAGTGTCAAGACTAAGAATTAGGGCTTCGACAGGCTCAGCCCGAACGTGCCGTTTACGGTCGTCCTGAGCCTGTCGAAGGGTTTGATCTGATGAACGTGGGTATGGCGTACTAGCTGACGAGGCCCGACCGCAGGGCACGAACGGCGGCTTTAGTGCGGTCGTCCACGCCCAATTTATTGAGAATGCTGCGGACGTGGGTTTTGACGGTGCCTACGGTGATGTAGGATCGCTCAGCAATTTCGGCATTGCTGCATCCGGCTACGATGAGTTCCAAAATTTCTAGCTCTCGCTCGGTGAGGGGGTAAGTTTCGAGGATTTGCTCAAATTCTGGGGCCACGGCATCAATGCTGACTGTCCGGCTACTCGCCGCAACTGGGCTAGCGGTTTCGCGCACCTGTCGCAGCACCACATGGGCTATTGCTGGGTCAATCCAGGCGTTGCCGTCGCAGGTTTCGCGCACCGCCACAATTAGGTCATCCAGTTCCGTTTGCTTCATGCAGTAGGAGTCGGCCCCGGCGGCAAAGGCGGCCATCACAGCGCACTCACTGTCATGCATAGTCAGCATCAACACCTTAGGCTGATCTAACCCCTGGCTAGCCTGGAATTGCCGCAGGGTTTCCACCACCTCAATGCCGTCCATGTCGGGCAGGCCAATATCCACAATGGCAATGTCGGCGGGCTGGGTTTTCAGCAGGTCTAGCCCCTCTTTTCCCGTAGCGGCTTCACCCACTATTTCTATATCCTCCTCCTGGCCTAGGCCCGTCTTCAGACCCATGCGGGTAAGGTTATGGTCTTCAACCAAAATAATCCGAATCATAGCGCTGGGTTGAATCGTAGGTCGTGGGCGATGGGTAATCAATGGTCGATTGCTGATAGGTTGTTGATAGGTTGCTGATCGTTTCATGGGGCAAGGTAGGATGGCCACGACCTGCTATTCAGCCCCCAGAAAACCTAGTTTTCTAGGAATGACCCTAATTATCAATAGGCTGAAACGAAACCACTGTCTTGTACCTTCAGACAGAGATTTGACGCTAGGGATCGTTGGGTACCATGGTTGATGATACGCCTTGGTTGGCCCTAGTGGTGGGCAACAGTCGCCTCCATTGGGGATCCTTTGCCGGAGCGCAATGGCTGGGGGGATGGCATACGCCCCATCTCACCTCGGCCCAAGGCCACGCCCTCATGACCCAAGGCTTTACCCCGCAGACCTGGACCTCCCTAGCCGCTGCAAGGCCTGAGTTGGATGAGCCGGAATTGCCACCAATGATGGCCGATTTCCCAGAACTATGGCTGGCCTCGGTGGTGCAGGCCCAGGGCGATGTTTGGCGCACCTATGCCCAAAGTCGCGTAGTGAGAGCGGATCAGGTGCCCTTGGGCCATGGCTATCCAACCCTGGGGGTAGACCGGGCCTTGGCACTCGTTGGGGCGGGGGAAACCTACGGCTGGCCTGTGCTGGTGGTGGATGGCGGTACCGCGCTTACCCTAACAGCGGGGGCCGAGCAGCGGCTGGTGGGTGGGGCCATTCTGCCGGGGGTGCGTTCCCAGTTTCGCGCCCTCCACGACTACACCGATGGCTTGCCCCTATTGTCCTACGACCTGGCCCATCTGCCACCCCGCTGGGCCACCAGCACCGCCGAGGCCATGACTAGCGGCATTTTATATAGTCAACTCGCTGGATTACGCGACTTTATTACTGATTGGTGGCAGGGCTATGGCCAGGGCCAGCGGGCAGGGCGGGTGGTGTTTACGGGGGGCGATGGGCCTGCCTTGGCATCGGCACTCACGCGACAAAATCCGGCCTGGGCAACATCGATCCGGGTAGACCCAGACCTCATGTTTTGGGGACTGCGGGTTTGTCGCCAAAGGCAGACTCAGCAATAAGCCTGTGCATAGAGTAATGGACGCCTTCATGTAGCCCACCACTTTGGCGAACGATAGAGGCTTACGTTGACGCTAGCCGACATTCCGCAGGTTGACAAATAATTTTGGATGTGCATGATTTTCACGCTGCCCGAAAGCATTGGGAAATGGCGATCACAGTTTTCGGAACCTGTTGCCTGAATGATTGCGAATTGTTAAGTCGCTGCTTTGGATCGATAATTACTCCATTTCTGAAACCCTTTGACAGCAAGGTTTTCAGCTCTTAGCTCAGGCAATGCACAAGAAAAAATAAACATCAACCTGCGGAATGTCGGTTGAACTCTCACCGATAACTCCTGTACCGTCCGCACCAACGCAGTGTTAGTCTAAGCGAATCTGCAAGAGAAGGAGTTGAATTATTGGCCTGATTTAATTCATTGAAGTCTACTTATTAAATCACCACGTCTAAATGTCGCAGATAATTGCTGTAAGGAAATCTCTTGCTCTCCATAAAGATCCTGAAGTGCCTGTTGAATATCTTGTACTGAGGCATTGAAATAAGCTTCACCGTTTTGGTCAATAAGCTGTTAGTCATCTAGACTGCGTATAATACATTAAAATTATGGAATAAGTCATGGGAGTCATGAACTATCTAACGTCAGAGGAAAAGCAAGAGCTTCAGAAGCAGTTGAAGTTCCATGAACACCCTGACATTCGAGAGCGCATTCTAATACGGCTACTGCGCAATGACGGCAGGACTCAGCAAGAGATCGCAGACTTAATCGGATGCTCCTTGCGGAAGGTGGCCTACTGGAGCACCCATGGAGATCCGAGCAAGTTAGATAGTTTGATCGATGACCGAATGAAAGGCAACTATCATAAGGCAACGGATGAGTATATTGACTTACTGATAGAAGTCATTGATAAAGAGCCTCAAGATTACGGTTATGCGTTTGGGACATGGACCGCCGAGAGATTGGCATCTCATCTTGAGAAAGAGAC
>NZ_JACJRS010000169.1 GCF_014697375.1 Phormidium sp. FACHB-1136 | reverse complement strand
ACAGGTTGGACAGGTCATCTCAATGGTCATCGGTCCTACTCCCTCAAACGCTAGACATGCGACGGCGTTACCTGATTTCTCTCTATCCTTTACGTTAATCCACTACCCCTGCTATGGTGATGCATTAATCTACAGACCAGAGAAAAACCAGCCAGAAACAGCTTTGCCCTATGCCCAGTTTATGGACAGCTTACGGGGGTTGACCATAGTTTGCGACGAGGGGCCACACCAGTTGGAGCTAATTACAGTCAAGTGGAATTTCGGGTGCCGCCAGCGCAAAGTGAGGTTGAACGACATGGGCTAGCCGCAGATCGGCACGCCCTGAATGTTACTGCTAGCCCTCTGCCGAAAGGGTGAGCAGAAAGGCGAGGTTGGTGGTGGCATCTAGGGCGTGGGGGGCATTGGCCAGCATCAGCACAAACACACCGGGTTCTAGGGTAATGGGTTGGCCCTCTAGGGTGAGGGTGCCGCTGCCGGAGATGACCTGTACCGTGGCATTGCGGGTGGAGGTGTGTTCTGAAATTTCTGTGCCTGCCGCTAGACAAAAGAGGGTGTATTGACAGGTGGCATCTTTCCATAGCACCTTACTCAGCACGCCGGAGTCGGGAAACTCTAGGTGGTCGTGGAGTTGCAGGGTAGTGGTGGGTGGGGTGATGAGAGTGGCCATGGTGAGAATCAGGGCGTTCTAGAATAGGGTCAGGGCGTTTTGCGGTTTTGTCTATGCTAGCCACCGTTGCCGTTCACCTGCCAAAAACCTTGCGGGTCAGTGAGGATCAGTTTGGGGCCATCGTCCAGGCCAATCCTGACTTGCGCCTAGAACTCACCGCCACGGGAGAATTGATCGCCATGTCGCCGACCGGGAGCGAGAGTGGAAGTTACAACTCTGAACTGACCGCTGATGTCGCGATCTGGAATCGCCGCACCAAGCTGGGTAAGGTGTTCGATTCCTCCAGTGGGTTTCGGTTGCCCAATGGGGCCATTCGTTCCCCCGATGTGGCTTGGGTGGCGCTGGAACGCTGGGCCGCTCTCAGCCCCGACCAACGCCAGGGCTTTGCCCCCCTCTGTCCCGATTTTGTGATTGAGCTACGGTCAGCGACGGATGATGTAGCGACACTTCAGAACAAGATGCAGGAATACATCGACAACGGCTGTCGGCTGGGCTGGCTGGTGAACCCCAAAACTCGCACCGTAGAGGTGTATCGTCCCGATGCGGCCCCCGAAACCGTCCCCTTCACAGCGACCCTATCCGGGGAATCCGTCTTGCCCGGATTTGAACTCAACCTCCATAGCCTCTTGCCGTAGAATATCCACGGCATCCAGAGGGATCCAAGCACCTCAGCGCTGCGGGCGTACCAGGTGCCGTGCAAGGTACCACCGTCCATACCAAGAGCGCCCAACAATGTACCCTACGCCTGGGTAGGCCAAATCTTAAAATATCTAGTCGTCCTATCTCGCTTCATCACAAACGGGGTGACAACTGAATAGGGATAGAGAGGCAATGATGGTTCAAACCCTGGCAATTTCCGAGGCAATTTCCGAAGGTCTGACCCTCAAGTATCTGCGGGAGTCCTTCAATCTCTCCTGGGTGCAGGAGCCGGACTTTTTCCCAGAGTGGCAATCTGAGTGGCCTACGCTCACAGCGGCTCAACAGCAGGCACTAGATCGCATTCGAGATCGCTATTTTCACCAGCTTGAGGAAGGATCGATGCTGGAAAATGGCGTAAAAATGATGATTGTGTCGCCCTTACTGGATTTAGCGGGCTTTTATGATCCACCCTTTCGCTGCCGTTTCGAGCCTTCGGTGGAGGTGAGCCTTGACACGGGCGAAACCACCCTCAAGGGCCGCATCGATACCCTGGTGGTGAATCAGCAAATCTGGGTTTGGGGCTTGGAGGCTAAACGCACTACGTTTTCGCTCTCTTTGGGCATTCCCCAGGCGTTGGCTTATATGCTGACGAATCCTCAGTCCCAACAACCTGCCTATGGGTTGCTGTGTAGTGGGGAAAGTTTTTTGTTTCTCAAGCTGTCGCTTCAGCCTAGCCCCCAGTATGGTTTGTCGCAGCATTTCAATATCCTCAACCCTGGCGATTTGGGCCAAGTGCTGGGAATTTTGCAACACTTGGGGCAGTTAAGTCTTACCACAGCCGAGTTCTAGCTGAAGAATGGTGGTGCCGGAAATGTAGTCTGCACGTTAGAATTACGGCATACGGCCTTTTGGCGAATTCCTATGACGATTGCTGAACAGATTTTCCAGCATCTAGCAGTACTACCTGAAAAAGAGCAGCGTGAAGTGCTGGACTTTGTTGAGTTTTTGGAAAACCGCTACCGACAACAAAGCCAGCGATCAGAAGATAAAAACTGGTCAACGTTTTCCCTGGAATCGGCCATGCAGGGGCTTGAGAATGATCCCATTGAATACACAGCGGCAGACTTGAAGGAAACGTTCTAATGGTTCAGGAAGGAAAAATTGTTCTTTTCCCGTTTCCTAATACTGACCAAACCCGTGGGAAATTACGACCTGCCCTCGTGCTGTGCCAGTGCCCTAGCCAATATGATGATTGGCTCATCTGCATGATTTCGTCTCAACTTACTCAGTACATGGCTGACTTAGATGAAATAATTGATGAGGGTGATGATGATTTTGATGCCAGTGGCTTAAAGCGAACTAGCCTTGTTCGAGTAACTCGTCTAGCTGTGGTCAGTTCATCTATTTTCCTTGGTTCTACAGGGGAGATTTCAAAGACTCGACTTGCACGAATTAAGCAGAAGTTAGCAGCCTGGATCTTGACGTAAGTATGCATGGTTTTTCGTAGCATTTCAATATCCTCAACCCTAGCAATTTGGGCCAAGTGCTGGGCATTTTGCAACACCTGGGACAGTTAAGTCTTGCCGAGGTTGAACCCTAGGACTATCTCCCATAATCTGCTATCTATACGTAAACCACGAGGAGAAGAAGAACTCTTGAATCAAATTATTTAAGCATCTTGCCAAGCTGCTAAGAATTGCTCATAGGGCATATTCTCTGCACAGTGATAGAGAGCATGAAAGCAGTCGAAATAATACTTCCCATGCATAGAATACTTCCTATGCATAGACTTATTTTCTCCGTCAGACCAAAAACCCCTCTTGAAACCCCGTACTGCGGTCGAGTAGCGAGACTCATTCAACAAAGAAATCATCTGATCTAAAGAGAGTCCGCTAGAATGAACATTCGATAGGATGTCAAGGAAAGTTTTTTCATCTGTTTTGGCCAATGCAATTTTTTTCTCTCTTTCTGCAATCTTGAATAGTTGATATTCGTCATCACTCATAGACATAAATAATTCGGTGTTTCTCTCAACCTCTTCTTTAGTAAGCATTCTCCACCAGGGAGAGTCACCCTTTTTAATTTTATCAATTTCCCATTGGATTTCATCCCGATCTAAAAGAATTGAAGATGTTTTCAACTGTTCTCTGTTGACGTTCCAGTAGGATCTTAATGACTCTAATGCAGAAATTGTATTTTCCGCATTCTTCATTAGACATGATTCGACATATTTCAAAAGTTGGGCGTAAGGAACATTACTTAAGATCTTATCCTCTTGAAATATTTCGGGAAATCTTGAATACAGAATTTTCAAAAATTCTGGGAGACTCTGGTTCCGTTCGTCAAGAATAGATGCAATTATGAGTGCAGCATCTAGTAGATTAGAATCGAAGAAAGTATATTCACTCGCGTAGAAAAGATAAAGGGCAACAGATAAAATAGGATCATTAGTATTGACTGCATCATTATCTGCAAAGAGACGACGACCCGCTTGATATAGCGTATATAATGCATTGTTTTCGTGGCTATAGGAGAAGAATAAAATTCGTCGAATTGTGAGCAATCCTATCTTGCTACTTGGATCTATGGACAGCAAAAGATCTGAAAAGTGCCATACAAGATCTAGATCATCATTAATTTCTTCAATCAAAGTTAATAGTTTTCTCCTTTCATGAAAGTCTTCTAGCCAGTTGTTAAAATCTTGCAAAATAGAGATAAGATGCTCTTTAAGAATATCTTTTTGAATGGGAAATTGCTTAATCCTAAAATAAATGCTGCTGCATATAAAAGATGGACTGCCGTGAGGAGTAATTGGCTTTGCCTTATGATTAAATCTTCTTTTAAGAAGTTGATTTTCAAAGATATTGTGCTTAAACTTTAAGAATTGCAACTTGGATTTCGTGGGTAAATTCATCTTGTCATCATGAAAGCATTGATTATACGTGTAACGATATATTCCTTCAAATATAGAACATATATATTTCATGCTATCTTCTGCAAGGGTCTCGCCGGAAAATATGTAATCTTCAGCCTTGAGCGTAATTGGATAGTATAGCCAAATAATGTTTCCGTCTTCATTTATGATATTTTCATCATCGGGCGGATGGCCAAAGGCAAAGTCGAAGACTTGATCAAGGATCTCGTCTTTGTATTCAGACTCTGGAAATTCTGTTAGACATGATGCGGCTATGAATATGGCCCGATACTCATAGAACTGTCCGCATTGATCTTCAAAGTAAATTAGCTTTCTCAGCAGAAGATCCTTATCGTGCTTGCTGATGTGGCTAAAACCGAACCAGATTAGAAGGGGTTCTTTCCATCGAGCATCAAAGATTCGGTAGGATCGTTGATGAGCTTCCTCTGTGTCAGGATCAAAAAAGAATTCACCATCTTCTATAGATAGTGCTGCAAAATATTCCTGAAAAGTTGGATGAATAAATGCATAAACTTCCTGGTTTCTATCTCCCAGAGAGTTTAGCCAGCCCAACGCTAAGCAAAGGTTACGGGTCTGATCGTCAAGATGCTCATCAACCTGAATTTGGGTCAAACGATAGGCCGATCCACCCCTATCAATAGCTGCTTTGGCGAGTTCACCCAGAGATTTATCTAGTTTTTCTCGATCACTGCGACTAATCGAGAATCTATCTGACTTCCATCGATACAGCGCTGCGACGAACCGTTCGTATAAAGCTGCTTTTGTTTCTGGTAGCGTGGAATCCTCTTGCCAGGTGCTACACAACAGCGTTAGCCGGAGAGGGCTTTTAACTAAATCCTGGATTCGATGGTTGCGGCCATCATTGAGGGCTTGCCACAGATCACGGCCTTGATTTGGATTGGATTGAGCAAACCAATTTTTAATAAAATTCTCGAGTTGCTCAGGGCTAAACTGGCCAATGCGGTAGGTTTCAAACTGGTCAAGGGCATTCAGGCTGGCCTCCCAAACATTGACGCGACAGGTGACAATCACACGAGAAGCTGAGATCCACCCCTCAAGCAGATCCCTAACTTCGCGAAGCGCACTCATAAATGGCAAGGAGATCTCATCCAAACCATCGAGTAATAACCAAACTTGACCTGTCTGCACTAATTGGGCAAATTCCGCTTGAGTGGCAGGACTGTCAAAGGCTACGGCTCGCTTTAGCCAAACATTCTTGAGATATTCTCCCAGGTTTTCTAATCGGTTATTATGCAGTTGCAAATCGGCTAAGGATATCCAGATTGGCAGACCTAACTCATGGTCTAGGATCCAGGAGGCAATTTTTTGAAGCAAGGTGGTCTTGCCTGCCCCTGGTTCCCCAATAATGGCGATGCGTTTTCCTTGGGTTCTGCCTTCACCCTCACGCAAGATGCGATCTAGAAAATCACCATGGGTAAACTGCTGAACCTCGCAGACTTCTGAGACTTCTGAAACTTCGTGGGAAGAGTCGCCCTTGACCGCAGGGCTGTTGGAACTCTTGATAGCTTTGGTTTGGCGTTCTAGGAGTGATAGCGGGATGTGAATATCATCGACGTTGAAATGGCTACTCGGATCCGTCAACCATTCGTTGGTGGTGAGCCGACGGTGACGATCCAGCATTGATCGGCACACCTGTGGCCAGGGTGAAGGGCTGCCCGTCGCAGTGCTATGTTGGGGCGGCTGTTTGGATTTAGCGTCCTTTGAACAATCAACAACCTGGCAATAGTCCAGTTCCAAAGCCTTGCAGATGGCTATTGGGTAGTGCATTAATGCACGGGACAGAGGAAAATCAGGCTACGCCACCACGATAACCAGGGAGACAAACGCATGGCCATCGAGATGACCTGTCCGACCTGTGGGTCTCACGATATCTCCAAGAACGGCACCAGCCATCGCGGGAAGCAAAATTACAAGTGCCGGGACTGTGGCCGTCAATTTGTG
>NZ_JACJRS010000168.1 GCF_014697375.1 Phormidium sp. FACHB-1136 | reverse complement strand
AGCCAACTTTGATTCAATCCCATCCCAACTACCAGACCCTCCTGAACTACGGGGTTATCGCCGCATAGACTGGGATCACAGCCTCCTAAATCTGTCCGGAGTGTTGCTTGTGACAACATCGACTGATCCTAGGCTATAAGAGTCGGTTTCTATGGGTGCGGGTTCAGGGCCGATGGCTAGGGGCATAGATTATATGAGATCAGGCAGTGATCAGCACCACTCTAATTACTACATTTCACAGATTTCAATCTATATGTCTACTTGTACTTGATGTTAATGATCGTTTCCCCTTTGGCTCCAACTGTGAAATTTGCATCACAGGGAACGCCTATCTCATGTAAGCTAGTGCCAATATTTATGCCTGCTTCTTTGGCAATTTTTATCTCTAATTCATCAACTCCATTTTCTGCGCCAGACCTGATGATTTCTTTGATGTTCTCAATGTCACTATCTTGGCTTAAGGTTGCAGTATCAATAATCTTTTTGGCCAGAGGTTCGATCAATAGCTTGTATACATCATAGCCAACGATAAGGCTTTTCCATCCGTGAGGAAGAGCGGACTTCATGCCAATGCTAGCTATATCATTGTAGTTAATCGAAGCTTTTTTAGTCACGACTTTGTCTTCCTAGAAGTTTCAGGATATTGATATTAGGACACCTCGAAAAATACAAGTCTTATTTGAAAATCTATTTAACAGATGTGCTGAACCAGGTATTCCCCCTAATCCCCCTCATCAATCACTGCACCGCGATCCAATAATAGCAAGGTTCTCAGTTGGTCGGTGTCGAGTTCGGTGAGCCAGGTTTCGCCAGCGCTGACCACCTGTTCTGAGAGGGCTTTCTTGCTTTCGATCATCTCGTGGATGCGTTCTTCTAGGGTGCCGGAGCAGACGAATTTGTGGACTTGCACATTGCGGGTTTGGCCGATGCGGAAGGCGCGGTCGGTGGCTTGGTTTTCCACGGCGGGGTTCCACCAGCGGTCGAAGTGGAAAACGTGGTTGGCGCGGGTGAGGTTGAGGCCCACCCCTCCAGCCTTGAGGGAGAGGATAAACAGGCGGGGGGCGGCAGGGTCGTTTTGGAAGCGGTCTACCATGGCCTCGCGCTGGGTTTGGCTGGTGCTGCCGTAGAGGAACAGCGATTCGTAGCCCAGGTGGGAGGAGAGGTGCCGTTGCAGCAGCTTGCCCCACTCGGCAAACTGGGTGAAGATCAGGGCGCGATCTCCGGCGGCGACGAGTTCTTCCACCATTTCATCTAGCCGTTGCAGCTTTACAGAGCGGCCCTTCAGGCCCAGGCCAGATTCTTGCAAAAACAGGGCGGGGTGGTTGCAGATTTGCTTTAGCCGGGTGAGCAGGGCCAAAATTTGCCCCTTGCGCTGCACGCCGCTGGATTCGTCCAGGCTGGCTAGGGCGGCATCGACGGTTTGCTGGTAGAGGTTGGCCTGTTCGGCGGAGAGGCCGCAGAAGACGGTCATTTCCTGCTTTTCGGGCAGGTCTTGGATGATGGTGCGGTCGGTTTTGAGGCGGCGCAGAATGAAGGGCTGCACCAGGGATTTGAGGGCCTTGAGGGAGGCCACATCGCCGTAACGTTCGATAGGGGTGGCAAAGCGGCGCTGGAAGAAGTTTTTTGGCCCCAAATAGCCGGGATTGAGGAAATCCATGATTGACCACAGTTCCGTCAGGCGGTTTTCCACCGGGGTTCCGGTCAGGGCAATGCGAAACTGGGCTTCGATCTGGCGGACGGCCTTGGACTGTTTGGCCTCGGCGTTTTTGATGTTCTGGGCTTCGTCCAGCACCAGGCACTGCCAATCCACCGCTTGCAGGGATTTGAGATCGCGATACACCAGGGCGTAGCTGGTGATGATCAGGGACTTGGTGGCGGCAATTTTGGCGAAGGTGCTGCCCTTGGGGCGTTTGTCGCCGTGGTAGACCAGGGTTTTGAGTTGGGGGGCAAAGCGCTGCACTTCCTTGGCCCAGTTGCCCAGCACCGAGGTGGGGCACACCAGCAGCACCGGAGAGTCTAGCCAGTCGTTGGCTTGCAGGTGCAGCAAAAAGGCGATCAGCTGGATGGTTTTGCCCAAACCCATGTCGTCGGCGAGGCAGGCCCCCAGACCCCACTGTTCCAAAAAGGCCAGCCAGGACACGCCACGGGCTTGGTAGGGGCGCAGTTTGCCCGTAAATCCGGGCGGTTCCGCCATTTCCGCCAGAGTTTGGTTGCCCGTGGTGAGGGTGTCGATCAGTTGTTGCAGAGAACCGGAGGCCTCAAAACTGACGACGGGCAGCTTGTCGATCAGTTGGGTGTCCCCGGTGCTGATCCGCAGGGCATCTTCGACGGAGAGAGGAGCCGCCGTCTTCTGGCCCTCCAAAAACCGCTGGGCCGCCTTCACATCCTGGGGCCGCAGTTCCACCCACTTGCCGTTAATTTCCACCAGGGGCGATCCTTGGCGAATGAGCTGCTGAAACTCCTTGGCGCTGAGGGTTTCTCCGGCCAGGGACAGTTCCCATTGGAAATTCAGCAAACTCTTGAGGCCCAACCGCTGCCGCTGCCGACTGGGGGGCACTTCCGCTTGGACTTTCAGGCCCAGACGGCTTTGGGTGTCGTCCACCGATGGAGCCAAACCAGGGGGGAAGGCCACCTCCACACCGTTGTCTTGCAATAGCCACGCCGAGGCTTTGATGAACTGGTAGGCCTGGATGGGGTCGAGGGTGCAGTGGGTGGGGTGGGGCTGCTTTAGGCTCTCGCGGATGGGGTCGTAGAATCGGGCGGCGCGGCCCAGTCCGGCTAATAGGGTTTCCTGGGGGTCTTGCAGAATCGCCCCTTCGTGCCGCAGTTCGGCCACGGGGTGCTGCCAAATGTAGTCGGCGCTGGGTTGCCAGTCGGGCACGGCTACGGATTGCAGGTGGTAGCGCAGTTCCCAGGGGTGTTCTAGGGTTTCGGGGGGCTGCAACACCAGCCGCAGCCGAAACTGATAGGCCGGATCTGCCGCTAGGGTTTGGAGGGGCGTCGTCCAGGTGGTGAGGGCTTCCTGAAGCCGAGCCGCCGCTACCGGGGGCGCTTCTAGGGAATTTTTGGCGCTCGTCAACGCCTGAAGCCAGGGCTGGAGGGGCAGTTCTTGACCCAGGTTGCTGAGGTTGAGGGGCTGCTCCTGGGCCGCTTGGCGCATCTGAACATCCACCTGGGCGGTAAGCAGGCTGACCAAAAGTTCCTGGGGAGCCGTCAACGGAGCCATGCAGCTCAGGCTAGGTTCCGCCTTGCCGAGGGCTAGATAGCTCCGGCACAGCGCAGGCATGGTGTGGGAAAAGTTGCGTAGGCGCTCCTGATCGGCGGCGCTATCAAACAGCGGTCGCCAGCCCGCCGCCAGGGTTTGGCTGGTGAGTTCAATCGTCGGCAGCACCTTGCCCCGTGCCAGCAAACTCAGCCCCCAGCGGGCCACATGCCCCCAAAAGCGGGTATCCGCCCCCAGGGTATCCGCCCCCAGTTCCACCCCTTGGCCCAGGGGTAGCGCCAATAGCAACGGCAAGGCTTCGGAGGCCGACAGCCACCAGCCCTGGATCTGCCAAGGATGCAGCACTTTTACGGCGGGAATCTCGGCCTCATCCTCGCCTTCCTCTAATCCACCATAGGCCGAGTGAATCGGGTGAATCGCGCCATAGCCAGCAGGACTATCGAGGGTGTGATCGGTCTGGCTGTGGGTGTCCTGACCGTTGATATCGACCTGACCGTTGATATCTAAATGGGAGGGCAGGTGAAGGACGCACTGTCCCCAACTGGGTTCAGATCCCTTACGAGTCGATCCCTTGGTAGTACGCTTCCCGGTGCCGCTGGTGGCCTTGCGGCGGGTACCTCCATCGGCAGTGAGGGCGGCGGGTAATAGCGTGGCTTCTCCCTTGCCCAAAATGGCCTGCTGTAAACGGGTCAACAGCGCATTCAGTTCGGCTTGGTCAATGGCGTAGGGGTGGAGGTGTACCTGTTCCCAGGCGGCAAACCCCTCCTGGGGCAACGGCTTCCAGGCTTCTCCCCAAAGGAAAAACTGCTGCGCCTGCGGAAACCAACCGATGTGTAGTGTTGCCATTAACCTATCTTACCGACTCGCTCAAACCACAATTGCGGCGACAAAACCTACCGGAGCGCCAAACCTCTCTGGCGGACTGTCCCCGCCAAAATCCCCTGGATTAAGGAATCAGGGCGAAGGAAACGACCCACCTAACCCGTTTATCTTACCCCCTTTGTTGGGATAGAAAAGATGCTGCACCGGGTGCGGTCTCCGTGCCCCTATAGCCTTGGGGTGATGTAGAGGTCAGGCCTTCTGGCCCTTTGGCGGATCTGGGCTCTGACAAGTTTTGTCAGTCAATCAGGCCAGGTACCGGGGAGATCGAGAACGGATCAACGGTATACCTCACTCAATCAAGAATCGCTATAGATGCTATCCAGGCACTATCCGCTATTCTGTCGTCAGACCTCCTCCTAAAATACTTTATGGATACCCCTGCCCTGGATGCCATTCATCTCACCGGCATTCGTGCCTATGGCTATACTGGAGCTTTGCCGGAAGAACACGTGCTAGGCCAGTGGTTTGAGGCCGAGATTACCCTCTACCTCGACCTGTCCCTAGCCTGCCAGAGCGACCATTTGCCCGATACTCACAACTATTGCACCGTGGTAGAGCAAACCCAGCGCATCCTTCGCGAACAGCGGTTTGCCCTGATTGAACGACTAGCCGGAGAAATTGCCCAAACTGCCCTGGTAACGGATGATCGGCTACAGCGAGTACGGGTCAAGGTGACCAAGCCGACCCCCCCGATCCCCGACTTTAGCGGCCAGGTGGCGGTGGAAATTACCCGCGATAGAATGCAGGGGTAATTTGGACGATCCATCCCATGGCCGCTCCCCATCCCCTGCGTGACGACATTGCCCGAATGCCCGATTGGTTGCGCCGCCCCATCGGCAAGGCCAGCCAAATTTCCACCGTGCAGCGGATCATCAAAGAACGCCAAATCCACACCATCTGCGAAGAGGGCCGCTGCCCCAACCGGGGGGAATGCTACGCCAACCGCACCGCCACCTTTTTGCTGATGGGGTCGGTGTGTACAAGGGCCTGCGCCTTTTGCCAAGTAGACAAGGGCCACGCACCGATGACCCTCGACCCCCACGAGCCGGAGAAGGTCGCCGAGTCGGTACGGCTGCTGGGGCTGCGCTACGTGGTACTCACCTCCGTGGCACGGGACGATCTACCCGACCATGGGGCCAGTTGGTTTGTGCGGGTGATGGACACCATTCGTCAGGTTAACCCCGGCACCGAAATCGAAGTGCTGACCCCCGACTTTTGGGGTGGCCTCGGTGGTGAAACAGCCCAGGCGGAACGGGTGCAGACCGTCGTTTCGGCCCAGCCTGCCTGCTATAACCACAACCTAGAAACCGTCAAACGGCTGCAAGGCCCCGTGCGGCGAGGGGCCAAATATGACCGTTCCCTGCGGGTGCTGTCCTTGGTCAAAGCCGCCAATCCTGAGATTCCCACCAAGTCTGGCCTGATGGTGGGCCATGGCGAAACCGAAGCTGAACTGATCGAAGCCATGGCCCACCTACGGCAAGTGGGCTGCGACCGCCTCACCCTCGGCCAATACATGCGCCCCTCCCTCGACCACCGCCCCGTAGACCGCTACTGGACACCGGAAGAATTCGACCGCCTCGGCACCATAGCCCGCGAAATGGGCTTCTCCCACGTTCGTTCTGGCCCCCTGGTACGCAGTTCCTACCATGCGGGAGAGTCACCCTAACCCTATCCATTATCTACCACTGGGCGCGGGAACTAAGGCTACAGGCCAGCCCAATCACATCATGGAGCAGGTCTTGGTGCATCAGGGCACGGTCTACGCGGGACTGAATTTGATCCGTACAAACCATAAAGCATCCTCATGCAGAATCCGGCCATCTTAGGTTCCGGCCATCTTTAGGACGAAAAGCACTATGGAGGCTGGAGACAGCACCCACAAAACAGAACCACCCTCACTCCACCGCATAGAGGTGACCATCAACGCTGCCAAAATAAACCACCCCATCGGCAATGGCGGGCGAGGATCCAACCCGTCCTTCGGTTTTGGGCGTTGCATAATTAAAAGATGAGTTAGGGTAATACCAATAAAAAATGAAGTTGAGCATAATTTAGGCTGCTTTCTGGAATTCCGCTTGGAGTAGGGCATCGAGAATGAAGTCATAGCCCGTGATGGACTGCACTTGTTCTGGCGTCAGACGGGCGAGTTCTTGGTCAACCCGCTGTTGAAGGGCCTCCAG
>NZ_JACJRS010000167.1 GCF_014697375.1 Phormidium sp. FACHB-1136 | reverse complement strand
AAAGCCGATTCCGCTCAGAAGCGCTAAGCTGGGCATAACTCATAGGGTGTCTTTTTGTTGTAGGAAACATCAGACTATCCTATGAGTCCCTCTGCGGGAAGCTTCTAAGTGTTGCACTTCATTCTAGAATTGGTGATTTATAATCCTATGGCGAATTTCGTTGAGGTGAGATACCTGACTGCCTGACACATCTCTGGAAACCCCTGATTTCTCGTAGGGGCCATTGGCCCAAAAGCCCCTTCAGCCAAGCTTTCCGGTCTAACCCAGGGGCTATGGGCTTCGGCTCCAAGACAACGCATTTTCAAGGGTTTCGGGACTTGTGTCAGGCAACCAGCCCTTAACCACCCTCACCCAGTCCAGCCTTTTCTACTTCCTCCGGGTCTACACCCAAGGCTTTAAGTTTAGCGGCCAAACGATCAGCCCTAGACTTTTCCTGCTCAGCCCGTTGTCGCAGCTCAACCGGGGTTAAAAATAACTGGCCCTGATTATCGTACAAATTCAAAGTGGAAGGCCCTAACTCAAATCGAACTCCCAACCGGGGGCTCAGCCAGCCATCCATTGCTTCAATGGCCGTTAGGGTTCCTTCTCGCCTTTCCAAACCCGTCAACTCATTAGTATCTGGGTTGTAAATATAGTATTCTTCAACACCATAATAATTGTAAAACAGTGATTTTTGAATCATCTCCTTGGTAGTATTACCGGGAGATAAAATTTCAAACACAACCTGGGGTGCAATGTTATCCTCCTGCCACTGACGGTAGGAGCCCCGATCACCCTTAGGACGCCCAAAAGCCACTAAAACATCCGGCGCAACCCGGATATCAGGACGTCCCTCCACCGGGTACCACAGTAAATCACCCGCTACAAAAACCGTCTCATCCTCAAGAAAAAGATAGTCTAAATTCTCTTTGATTAGGACAATCCAGCGAAACTGCTTGGTGTTATCTGCCATCGGCTGGCCATCGCTATCGGGGTAGAGGGTAACCTGGTCGAGGGCTAAGGGCATCGGCTTCCATTCCCAGCAGTAAGGACTATGGTAAAAGACCTATATGTTTTAACTTCCGGCTCGTCATTCAAGAGTTGGGTCGCATTAGGCATTTAGATTCAAGCCATTAGGCAGTGATGGCGGACATGGTTCCCCAGTCCTTCCCAGAACATTTGCCTTAATTGTAGCCGCTCCATCGGTATAACGGCTCTAGAGGTTTAGGTGCTTCATCCACCGCACAGTGTAGCAGCGATCACTCTCCACTAATTCCCCTGATTGATACTTAGCAATAATTGCTTCAATCGCATCATCTACCGAGTACTGCGGTTCAAACCCAGTGGCCCTCAGCTTGTCCGAATTTTGCCGATAGGAGCGAGGATCATTCGACTCCGTCACCACAATCTCCGCCGACACCCGCTGCTGCACCCGCTCCGCAATATCCAAAATGGAAATATTTTCAAACCCTGCATTATAGGCTCCCGAAGGTAACTCCGGATTAGCCAAGAAATGACGATAGACATTCACCATATCTTGAATATGGATATTAGGCCGCGTTTGTTGACCCCCAAACACCGTAATCTTGCCATTTTTCAGGGCTTGAAAGGTGAGCATATTGACACTCACATCCAATCGCATCCGTGGCGACACCCCACAAACCGTAGCCGGACGAATACAATGCACTTGAAACGCATCTTGATAGCTCAGCAGCACCCGCTCCGCTACCATTTTAGTTTTGTTGTACACCGAGATCGGAACTAGGGTCAGATCCTCCGTCACCTGGGGATCATCTTTCACCCCATAAACACTTCCAGAACTAGCAAAGAGAAACTGCTTTACTCCCGCCCGTTGTGCCCGATCCGCCAACTGCTGAGCGGCTAGCACATTTACCTCCCAAGACAGCGTCGGATTTAAATCCACTCCAGGGTCATTAGCAATGTTCGCTAAGTGGATAATCCGCTCCACGCCCGTCATAGGGATAGCGTCAACGTCGCGAATGTCCTGCTGCAAGACCGTCAAGTGCGGATGAGGCTTGAGGTAGTTCCCAAACCACTGAGTATCGACCACTATGACTTGGTGCCCATCCACCAATAGCTGCTCGGTTAGCACTGAGCCAATGTAACCGCATCCACCCGTCAATAAAATAGTCATGCTCTACCAATGATTAACTCGCTGACGCTTATGAAAAACTAGGGCTTGTGAATATACTCGGACGGCAGGGTTTCTAGGGTAGATAAATTGTTATCCACCCAAGCTAACGTTGCTTCTAGCCCTTCTACTAAGGAGATACGATCCTCCCAACCCAATTCACGGCGGATCTTTTGACTATCTAGCAGGTAAGCCTGATCCTTGCCTAGACGCTCCTCAGCCACCTGGGCCAGATTCTCAAAAGCTACCCCTGTTAATGATGCAATTTGCTCTACCAGTCCCCGGATAGAGACCGTTTGACGGGTGGAAATATGGTATGCCTCACCCGGATTCCCTCCTAACGCTACCCGGTAAGTGGCATCTGCCACATCCTCAATGTGAATAAAGGAACGGATGGAATGGCCACCGCCATGGAGCGCTAAGGTCTTACCCAAGCGAGCAAACAACAGGGTGCGGGGGATAATTCGATAGAGTTGCTGACCAGGGCCGTAGACATTCGCCGCTCGGGTGAATACCACCGGAAAGCGATAGGCCTTAAAGAAACTCATGAGATGCAGGTCACAGGCGGCACGGGAAACAGCGTAGGGGGTGCTAGGGGCAAAGTGAAAATTTTCCTGTATCCATCCCTCTGTGCTGCCATAGACCTCTGGGGTCGTAACATGGACATACTTTTTAAGTCCCGATACCTGGCGCAGTTGATCATGAAGCTTGACCTGGGCGACCACATTTGTCTGATACCAATGCTCCGGAATTTGCCAACTCTGAGCCACCATGCCCTGAGCTGCAAAGTTAACGACATACTCTGGCTGAAATGACTGGATTAAAGCTATCAGCTCGTTTAGTTGATGGTTGAGGTCAATCTGCTCGAACCGAAAATGATCCAGGCTTGACAACCAACGGTAGGGTAGAAATACTGAGTGAGGCTCTAAAGAACGGCTTACCCCGACAACCTCGTTACCCTGCCGTAGGAGATAGCTACAAAAATGAGCCCCGGAAAAAGAATTACTACCAATAACGAGAAACCGAGCCGTCATGCACTTAATCTCCCTGAGTTGGCTTGGGCATTCTGAGCATCATCGCCCAAGACCTCACACAACCATTGCATACACATATGACCAATAATCAACTGTAAGTCCTCGGCAATCTGCATGTCATTGACCGAAAAGTGCAAGGGAATTTGGGCTAGGTCTTTGCATTTCCCCCCCGAGAAGCCCAGAATAGCCGAGGTTATAAGACCCAATTGGTTGCCGACCTCCAAGGCTTTCACCACATTAGGCGAATTTCCACTACCCGACAGTACAATCAGCACATCCCCAGGTTGACCCTTTACCCGAATCTGTTGGGCGTAGATCTCGTCATAGCCTAAGTCATTGCCTAGGCAAGTTAAGACGGCTGGATTGGCACTCAGAGATTCCACACGCAACCCCAAACCTGACTTCATCCCTGCGCCATAGAGAAGATCGTTAGCCAGATGTACTGCATTTCCAGCACTCCCTCCGTTACCACAGAGGTAAACACAGCGACCCATTTGCCAAGCTTTACGAAGAGCAGATCCCAACTCAGGAATCTTATCCATCACGGCTTGGTTGAGGGCATAGTGAAGCCGTTCCTTGTAGGTTTCAATGTAGGTATTCATAGCTTTGGGGTTGGATATACGTTTTAGACGCATTAACTGGGGTGGTTCAAGTAGGCATGAACTTGAGATAAATGATGCACTTGGGCTGTCGGATGAATGACATCTTGAGAAGAAGTATCTTTTCCGTAGAGTAGGTTATATCCTACACCTGCGGCTTGACCCGCAGCAATATCCCTCAACCGATCTCCCACAAGAACTGAATTGGGTAAGTCTAGATGGAGGTCTTGGGCTGCGGCTAAAATCATTCCCGGCTTTGGCTTACGCCAATTCGATAACCGTCGATAGGATCCTTGTCCCTCAGTCGGGTGATAAGGACAGAAATAGACCCGACTAAGGGGGCACCCTTGCTCCACAAACACCCTTTCCATCCAAGCGGTCAGTTCGTGAAATTCTGCCTCGGAAAAGTAACCACGGCCAATGCCAGATTGGTTGGTTACCACCACAAGATGATAGCTCAGCTTATGGGCTTGACGACAAAGGTCAAAAATTCCCTCCACGAATATCACTTGGTCGGGACGGTAGAGAAAATGGACGTCAACATTAATGACACCATCTCGATCCAAAAAAAGGGCTCGGGGTTTCACCACCAAAATCTCCTTACTCCAGCCGCTCTAGCGCTCGTTCAGCCAAGATTTGACCAATGGCCAGGGAAGCTGTTGCTGCGGGAGAGGGGGCATTACACACATGCAACACTCGATCACGGCCTCTTAGATCAAAGTCATCTAACAACTGGCCATGCAGATCGCAAGCCTGGGCTCTAATTCCTGCCCCTCCTTGGGATAAGTGTTCAGCTCTAATATCCGGAACCAGTTGCTGTAGGGCTCGGACAAAGGCTCCTTTACTTAGGGAACGATACATTTCCCCAAGACCTGAGCGCCAATATTTTAGTGCTACTCGTTGGAACCCGGGCCAGGTTAAGGTTTCCCAAGCGTCCAGCAGATTGACATCGGTTTTGTGATAAGCCTCTCGCCCTAGAGCTAAAACCGCATTAGGGCCACACTCGACTCCACCACCAATCATGCGAGTAAAGTGTACCCCCAAAAATGGAAAGGCTGGGTCGGGCACTGGGTAAATTAAATGACGTATCATGCCCTGTGCTTCTGGCTTGAGTTCATAGTATTCACCCCGAAAGGGAACAATTCGCAATGGTAGGTTCGGTTCGGTTTGTCGAGCTAGGCGATCCGACTGTAAGCCACCACATACGACTACGGTCTTCGCCCACCACCTTCCACGATTGGTTTCAACGGTTACGCCAGCTAACTCTGGAATAATTCGCTCTACCCGCTCCCCAGTGACCACTTCGGCACCAGCTATAGCCAGCTTTTCAGCATACTTCTCGGCCACCGCTCGGTAATCCACAATTCCCGTCTGAGGGACTCGCAACCCTTGCAGACCAACACAGTGGGGCTCAATCTCACGGATTTGCTCAGGGCTTAAGAAATGCAAACCCTCCAGTCCATTGGCAATGCCACGGTTATACAAATCTTCGAGGCGAGGCAACTCTTCGGTTCGGGTCGCGACCACGACCTTTCCGCAAATATCGTGGGCAACGCCCTCCGTTTGACAAAAGGCTAGTAATTGATCATAACCCTGGCGACAGGTTTTAGCCTTAAGCGATCCAGGGCGATAGTACAGCCCTGAATGGATAACCCCACTATTACGCCCAGTTTGGTGCTGGGCGAGGCTGCGTTCCTTTTCTAGAACCACCAAGTGGGTCTGGGGCCGTGATTGTAATAGAGATCGGGCTGTGGCTAGACCCACAATGCCCCCTCCGATAATCAGCAGATCACAGGTGTTAGCTACCATACATTACGTCCCTGTGGTCAGGCGGCAAATCACAACGCGGAATGGCGAACGGCTGCCCCCGCTTATTAAGGCCGCCTGAATATCCGTCATGCGATAGTTTAGCTCCAGCTCCAACTGCTGATAGTACCAAGGGCCATAGGATGGCTCCGTCATCAGGTGGGCCTCGCGGGTAATCCCATGGGTGAGCAACCGAATCAGCTTTTCGTAGAGATCCGAGCGGTTCGTGGTGAAACACCCTTTCATCTGTCCCACAGAACCTCACAATTTACGTTTGGTGACCGCATCAATCACTCAATAGGAGGAAAATCCGGCCAAAAGTCTTCCCTCAGCACCTGACTCAGGATAAACGGACAGGTCTGGGAAAACTGGTCATCTGCTAGATCGTTTTCTGCAATCGCCAGATCCCTAGCCAAAGGCTAACTTTCCTGCATGGCCTCATCCAAACATGACGTTAGGCCAGGATTACGGCGCAGCAGTTTGGCAATCGAGGTTCTTTGCCCGCGAATCGTCGCTCGCCAACGATTCGTTCGCTTCCAATGCTGTACCTGCCACTTCAACAAATGGGCGATCAACTGAGTCAACCGAGATTCCAACTCATCATAGTGGCGGTTGCCCAAATCGGTAGTGCATTAATGCACGGGACAGAGGAAAATCAGGCTACGCCACCACGATAACCAGGGAGACAAACGCATGGCCATCGAGATGACCTGTCCGACCTGTGGGTCTCACGATATCTCCAAGAACGGCACCAGCCATCGCGGGAAGCAAAATTACAAGTGCCGGGACTGTGGCCGTCAATTTGTG
>NZ_JACJRS010000166.1 GCF_014697375.1 Phormidium sp. FACHB-1136 | reverse complement strand
TGCTTCTGAAGCTCTTGCTTTTCCTCTGACGTTAGATAGTTTCTGACTCCCATGGCTTATTCCAGAATTTTAATGTATTATACGCAGTTTAGATGACTAACAGCTTATTGGGAGTCCGGGCTTAGAAACCTATTTTCTATTGCGTCAAGCTCGATCCTACAGAGAGCTAAGTGAGCCTCAACAGGCTTTAGGAAACTATATTCAAGCCTTAGAAAGACTCAACAAGCTTCAAAAAAATGTCGATCTTTCAACCTGGCTGGGAGAAGAGATGTTTCAAGCCCTATCGGAGGAGTGGCAGCTTGAAAATCAAGAGCACTCCATGCCTGATGAAGATATGCTCCAACTACTTCATGTCGTCAGGCTCGGCATTTTTTCGGATATAGCCTTTACCTATAGCGTTTTAGGGGATTATCAATCCGGCCTTTATGTCGCCAACTCAAACGAGTCTTTAGGTACAACAAGTGCGTTAACCAATTATATTAATGATTTTTTAAATGATGGTCAAAGAATACGGGAACTCTTAGATATCTCTGAAGACTCCACTGATCTTGCCGATGATGGCTCATTGGCATCAAGGTTTTTCAGCCTTATTCTTCCTGCCGCTCGAAAGACCTATCAAAACCTGCTTGAGAAACTTCCAGAGGTTTACACGATTCAATCGCTAAAGATTCTCTTTTCTGACTTTAATGAGCCCGAATCTCAAGCAATCCAGGATGACCGCCTTAAAACTCTCGGCGTTGAACCCACAAAGCATGTCAGCCTATTCTTTTATCGCATACTGGAAACCATCTCTGACGATGACTTCCTTAATGAGATTTTGGCTAGTTCTGAGGCAGAGGCTTTAGAGCCTATAATGCGTCAAATTCAGATCCTTGTTCCAGAGGCTTTTGACCTTGAGACACAAACTTGGGAGCCAGAAAGCTTAGCGGAAATTGTTGAAATATTGCAGGATGCTTTACTTCAGTATCTTGTTGAGTCAGAAAATCAGGAGGTTGCTGGTTTAGCCAATCAATTTAGTGGCTTGATTGAATTCTTTGCCCAAAGCCTAGTATCAGGTAGTCGTTTTGAGCAAGATAGTCCTGAATACCATCAATACAGGCTAGAACTTGCCCAGGCTATTTTGCAGAGCTGGCCAAATCAAAGTCGTGCTGCTCAAGAATTTGATTGGACGAAAGGATTTGTTTTGAAGTTTCAGGGGGATGCCTACTATCGACTTAGAGACCATGAAAAGGCAGTTTCCGTTTATGAAAGCGCTATTCCATTCTTAATTAAAGCTGAGAATTTCTATGAAAGTGAATATCGATATTCCAAGCCTGAGATCAAAGATTTTGTGCAGCAAGTCAAAGATATTTTTGGATTTCTTATTGAATCCCTTCTTGTCAGTCAGCGTCTATCGACGTCCTTAAGTGCGGCTGATGCTTACTTAGAGTTGCAAATACCCAGTACAGCTAAAACTAGGTATATCGAGGCTTTAACACTCAGCGAAAGAATCACGACAGGAGCCTTTGTCTACAGACAAACTGAGCAATCAGAAATTCACTACGGCTTGGCACGGGCCGAGGCGATGCTGGGGAATCAAGATCAGGCTAGAGCCTCGATTGAAAAGGCCATTGCTATCCATGAGGACTCTTTTCCCAATGAGTCAGTTTCTGGAGGCACTGGGATACTAAATTTGGGTTTTACTTACGGCTATGGTGTTCCCTATAAAGGCTCAATTAATGCCAGCTTTAAATTTGAGGCAGAAAATCCCTGGTTAGCGACCAATGCAGGTCAAGATTTTTTGGTAGAGCGGCGTTGTGCGACGGTGCCGCAATATTTTGAATGTCGGCAAAAGTATTTTGACTTTTATATTAGCTGGCTATTGCAACAGCACCAGGCCAACCCCACAGCAGGGTTTGACGTGATGGCCTTTGAGGCCAGTGAGCAGGCTAAATCCTTCAGTTTTCGGCGACCAGATAGCGAGGTTTCGGCCCAGGATCGCTTTTCTCCGGCGCAGTCTTTGCGGGAAATTCAGGCGGCGATTGGCGATGATGACACCCTGGTGCTGGAATATTTCCTAGGTCAAGAGGCCAGCTATTTGTGGGTGCTAGGCCAAAATGGGGCACTGCAAGTCCATACCCTGCCCCCTCGCGCCGAGATTGAAGCCCAGGCCCAGGCGTTCTACGACCTATTGACCGCACCCACCGGACGGGTGCGACCCCAAACCACCGCCCAGGCGGGGGCCGCCCTCAGCCAGACGATCCTTGGCCCGGTGGCCAACCAACTGGGTACCCAGCGCTTGGTGATTGTGGCCGATGGGTTGTTGCAGTACCTTCCCTTTGCCGCCCTGCCCAACCCCAACCCCGGCAACCTCCCTACGGCCTCGGCCCTCCAAGGGGAATATGGCTCTGTGCTGAATCCCCTGCTGTTGGATCACGAGGTGGTGTATCTGCCCACGGCTTCTACCCTGGTGACGCTGCGGCGCAATGCCCCTTTGCGGCCCCAGCCCACCCAGGAACTCGCTTTCTTTGCCAATCCTGTGTTCAACCATCGGGATCTGCGAGTGCGGCAGGTGAAGCTGTTTCCCTGGTCGCGGCCCTTTAGTTCGTCGGAATTAGCCAATATTGAGGCTCTCTACAGCGCCATTCCCGCCACCGAGCGCGAGCTAGACAGCATTCTAGAAACAAATCTGCTACCAGAGGACAAGGTAAAAACCTTCTTTGGCTACGACGCTAACCTCAGAGCGGCTGTAGATTCGCGGCTGGGCCAGTATCGCATGGTGCATTTTGCCTCCCACGGTATTTTTAATAGTAATGCTCCAGAACGTTCCGGCATTGTCCTGTCAGGTTTACGTGAGGATGGGGTAGTGCAGGCGGGGTTGCTGTCGCCCACCTACGCCTTTAATGAGATGAACCTAGCGGCCACGGAATTAGTTGTCCTCAGCGGTTGCCGCACCGGGCTAAGCCAGGGCCACATTGGCCGAGAGGGTATGACCGGACTCACCAATGGCCTATTTGATGCCGGGGCCGAGCGGGTGGTGGCCAGCCTGTGGAGCGTGCGCGACGATGCCACCCGTGAGCTGATGAATCGGTTTTATGGGCGGATGCTAGATCCAGAGAACCCGATCCCCCCAGCCCAAGCACTCATCGAAGCCCAGCGATCTATGTGGAATGAGCCCCGCTGGCAAACTCCCTACAACTGGGCGGCATTTACCCTCCAGGGCGTTTGGGAATAGCCCGGTTTTTTCTAGTCAGGGTAAAGGTCAAGCCTCCATGGGGCGGTTCATTCGGATTCAGGGGGGCTACTGAAAAGCCTCCATAGCCTGATCTACAAACCGTTGCCAGTGGCCATTGGGTTGCCAAATCGCCAATAAATCCCGTTGGGCGATGGCGGGATTCAGCCCCAATTTCAGCACCCGATAGAGATAGACAAAGACCGAAACCCGCATATTGAGGGCACAGTGAACAAAAACCTGGCGTTTCCGGTGGGTTTCCATCGCCTCAAAAAACTGGTCTAGATCCGCCAGCGTTGGGTTTTCCCACACCACAGGAATTGCCACGTAGACCATGCCTAACCCTTCCACCGTGGCCTTCTCATCCGGCAACGCATGGTCAGAGGTCGGTAACGCGAGGTTAACCACCACCTCGTATCCGGCTTGAGCGAGGGCGGCAAATTCCGCTTCGGTGGGCTGTCCGGCGGTGGCGAGGGTGTCTGAAATGGGCAAAAACTGGCGCATGGTGGTGAGGATCGTCATGATGGTGGAACCGTCTTGCCAACGGCAACAATGTCACCCAGAGCGGTGCCAAAGCTGCCATCGTTGGTCTGTTCTATGGCGACGGCTAACCCCTTTGGTGCTTTAAATTGGTTTAAAGGACATTGGGGCATCTCGATTCATCGAGGTACCCTATCGTAAGGTCTTCAAAAAACTTGAAATGCAACTAATACTAAATCCGGCTTGCTTATCCACGGTGTCAGCGGGCGCGGAGACCTCGCCCCTACGGTTTGTTGGCCTGGAAATCGGGGTCTTCTGGCTCGGATTTGGGATGAAAGGCACAACAGCTTACCTTTCCTGGCGGATTTGGGGCTGAGTTGGCCTTTGCATAGGCCCTAGGTAGCGGGTGAGGTAGGGAGAAAAGACCTCGTAAATCAGCGTCAGAGGTTTTCCTCGATGCCAAAATAGGTAGTGACGGCCCCAAAATGGCCCTGGTTGGCCAAAGGCCGCTTCTAGGGCCAGAGAATCGCCAAAATAGATCCCCTGAATATCCCGGTACAGTTCTGTGCGCAGGCGGGCGAGGCTGGCCCAAATTGGCAGAGATTTGTTCTGCAAATACTCATCCACATGGCTGGCTTCCCACCAGGAGGCGGCATAGGCGAGGCGCTGCCCAGAGGCCGTTCGTAGCCACACTTGGCGGCGCACCCTTGGCCCCGGCACGACCCGAATAATGTCGGGAGCATCGTCCAAATCCATGCCCACGCGGGACATATCAATCACATCCACCTCGGTGGGTTCGCGGGTTAGCAGTTGCAGGTGGCGAGTGGGGGAACCATCCCCCAACAGCAGAATTTGCCATGCGGGGGCCATTTGGTCGTGGGGCAGCCCCTGCTGCACCAGGGACGGTCCGGCCTGCCACAGGGGATTTAGGGCGTGCCAAGCACAGGGCAAAGCGTTGGGGTTAATCGGCTGGGTTGCGGAGGCCAAGGTGTGTTACAAAAGTTCATCTCTGGCTTTATGGTAAACCCTGTTCTTGGCGAAAGCGAAACTTTGGCATTGGGCATTTGGGATGAAACAGCGTTGGAACGGCGATGTCGATCCTACCCAGCCTTGCCACAGTGGCCTGTTTATCGGGCAATGCATGATCAGAGGTGGGCAGCCCTAGGTTAATGATGACCCCATATCCAGCCTGGGTGAGGACGGCCAATTCCGCTTCCGTCGGTTACCCTGCGGTGGCGAGGGTGTCTGACAGGGGTAAAAACTGGCGAATGGCGGTGAGGGCCGTCATTACAGTTGGCAATCCCGTGGGTCGGTAGAATCTCAGCTAGGATACGGTGGGCGCTGTTTTAGGAATGGGTGATGTCGCCAGATTATCTTCTCTTTGCCCAACATGGCTGGGCCGATAATAACCAACATATGATCGCTCTGGCCCAGCAATTGGCGACCGACAGAACCCGCATCATCGCTCCCAGCCTGAACTATGCCATGACCTGGTTGCGCATGGCTCCTTTGGTAGAGGCGGTGGATCGGATCGCCACGGAGGCCGTGCAGACCGACCCCGGAACGCCCCTACGAATTATCGGCCATTCCATGGGCGGGCTGATTTGGCTGGAGGTGTTGACCCGCCATTCCGACTGGTGGTCGAGGGTAGAGTCCCTGGTATTGGTGGCTTCTCCGGTGGGGGGGGCGGATTTGGGCCGGATTATCGACCCGCTTCAGGTGGGGGTGGGCATTGCCGCTGATCTGGGCCAAGACCGCCGAGCCATGGCCAGCACCCTAGCCCAACACATCAAAACCCTGGTGATTGCAGGGGACGTGGACGGCGGCAGCGACGGAACCATTACGGTGGAAAGCACCAAGGTTCCCCAGGCCCAATTTGTCGATATGGAAGGGCTCAGCCATGCGGCCATGCGCAACCATCCCTGGGTGGTAGAAACCATTCGGCAGTTTTGGCAGGGCAAAAGCTTCAGCGAACCCCTCACCCAACATCCGGTGATTGAACAACTGCGGGCCATTCCCGGCATGACCGACGCCCACCCCCGTGATCTGCCCCAATCCACGCCCTTCCTCACCCTAGAGGATGACTCGGTAGTGCGAGTGTGGCGACATCCCCTAGGCATTGACCATGTGTATGTGCTGGCCTCCAACGGGGTCTGTTTATATGCGGGCTATGTGGGCTGGCTGCACCGGATCGACCTTTGGAATGCCCTAGATCAACTGAGGCAGGATGTCGCCTATCGCCAGGAATCCCTCTAATCCTAAATCCGACTTGTTTGCCCCCGGTATCAGCGGGCGAGGAGACCTCGCCCCTACGGTTTGCTGGGCTGGGAATCGGGGTGATTCGATTAGGATTTGGGATAAAGACTTGCCTGGGATACAAGGTGAGTTTAGAGTATGCCCACTAATAAAGTATCCAAGCTCAGCCCTCATCCCCCAACCCCTTCTCCCTTAGAGAGAGGGACAGGGGTGAGGGCCAAGAACAAGGGCAAAGGGATAGTTATTTTCATGGAGCACTCTTAGCTCGACTTTATCCAATTAGGCAGCATGGCAAAGTAACTCGGCCCAGATGTCGAAGATAGGGCGCGGGACTTTAACGTACTCAAGGTCATCTTGCGATGTCTGAAAAAGCCGAGAGGCCCATAGATAGCGCCGGACAAAGGCCAAGGCATCAGCAAAGGTCGGGTGTTGCTTGATGTACCAGGCGGTATGAGGTAGGGGGAAGGTAAATTGGGGGTGCAGGCGCTGGGTGAGGAGCACGACGAGGGAGAAGAGTGAGAGCAGGGCCGGTGTAGTGCGTAGGATTGCTAAGTCAGACCACTGTCGCTG
>NZ_JACJRS010000165.1 GCF_014697375.1 Phormidium sp. FACHB-1136 | reverse complement strand
GATCCGCACTATGACCCCGACCAATGGCAGGAACTGTTTTGGCAGCGGGGCGACCGTATCTACGCCTGTGCGCTACGCCAGAATCTCTTTGGCGAGTGGGTGTTGCTACGAAAGTGGAGGGGTCGCCGCACGGGCAAGGGAGGCCAGCAGGAAACCGTCTGTGCTGACTTGGAAGACGGACAGCGGTTGATGCAGAACATCCTCAAACGTCGTCGCTATCGGGGGTATGTCCTTGATGACTATTCCAGGCCGGACTTTGGCAACTTGGTTGAGTCGTGAACGGGTCTCTAGGCGTGACCTTTGGCCTCCGCTGCGTTGTATTGACCTCTGGATGCTTTAGCGGTGGGCACTGTCCGCTAGTTTGGCGGGCGAAATGGTAGCAATTGCGACAACAGGCGGGGAAAATTGAACGGTATACCAGTACTCAGAGTTGTTGCAATAACGGTTTGTAAAAGAAGGGTGGGGCATGACGGTGGAATCGGAACTGGCGGCGGTGGACAATGCCCCAACGGATGGCACGAAGCCCTGGCATGAGAAGGCTAGAGGGGTGTTGTCGGTGGCGGAATTGGCGGAGCTGAACCCGCGCTCGGATGCCCAGGGCTGGCGACAACTGGCGGCCCATCTGGCAGTGATGCTGGGCAGTGCGGCGCTGTGGACGTGGGGATTGCGGACGGGTGCATGGGGGGTGGCCCTTCCGGCCTTGGTGGTCTATGGCTTCAGTTTGGCGTCGATGTTCGCGCCCTTGCATGAGTGCGTGCATCGCACCGCCTTTGCCACCCCAAAGCTGAATGATGCCGTGGCGTGGTTGGCGGGCGTGCTGTCTTTCTATAACAGCACGTTTTATCGGCGCTATCACAAGTGGCACCACCGCTACACGCAAATTCCTGGCAAAGACCCGGAACTGGATGACCCGGCACCGACGACCTGGGTACAGTACCTCTGGCAACTGAGTGGCCTTCCCTGGTGGTGGGGCAAGATTCAAAGCCACGGGCAATCACTGTTGGGCGATGTCACCGACCGTCCTTACCTAAATACGGAGAGGATTCGGGCCGAGGTGCAACGCTCGACGGCAGCACAGTTGGCCGTGTATGCCGTGGCGATTGCCCTCTCCGTTTGGCTGCGCTATCCGGGGTTTGTGCTCTACTGGCTGCTACCCCTTGCCGTCGGACAACCGTTCCTGCGGTTCATCCTGCTGGCGGAGCATACGGGCTGTCCTCAAACAGCGAACCCCTTGGAAAACACGCGCACCACCCTTACTCTCGCGCCGATCCGCCTACTGATGTGGAATATGCCGTACCACGCCGAGCATCACCTCTATGCCTCGATTCCGTTCCACGCCCTGCCCCAGGCACACGGCAAACTGGCAGAACATCTCACCCAGGTTGCCCCTGGTTATGTGGCGGTCAATCGGCAGATTACGGCCACCTTTGGCACCCAGGCATGAGTGACGCGACCGGATGCTGGACGATCTCCGATGTGCCGTTGCAGTGCGGCGCGATGTTGCCCCAACTGCGGCTGGTGTACCAAACCTATGGGGAACTGGCCAGCGACCGCCGCAATGTCATTCTCTATCCCACCTCCTACGGTGCCCAACATCGAGACATTGACTGGTTAGTCAAACCGGGCGGCATTCTCGACCCGACCCGCTGGTTCATCATCATCCCAAACATGCTGGGCAATGGGCTGTCCAGTTCTCCCAGCACGGGGGATCTACCGGGTTTGGCTGAGCAGGGGTACTACTTCACCCATTGGGATAATGTGACGGCGCAGGAACGGCTATTGCGGGACGTGTTTGGCATTGAGCAGGTGGCGCTGGTGTATGGCTGGTCGATGGGGGCGCAGCAAGCCTATCACTGGGGCGCGCTGTATGGAGATCGGGTGGAGCGGATCGTTGCAGTCTGTGGCACGGCCCGGACGACGGAGCACAACCGAATTTTCCTAGAAAGTTTGAGATCGGCGCTCACGGCGGATCCGACCTGGAACGGGACGACCTTTGACGGCATCCCGGAACGGGGGTATCACACCTTTGCCCGTATCTATGCCAGTTGGGCGGCGTCCCAGGCGTTTTATCGGGCGGGCCTCTATCGCCAACAGGGCTACGAGTCCCTGGAGGATTACCTCTGGCGCGGCTGGGAGCAGAACTATCGGCGGCGCGATCCCCGTGATTTGATGGCGATGTTGGATACCTGGCTGCATTGCGATGTCAGCGACAATCCCCTGTACCAGGGGGACTATGAGCGGGCCATGGGGGCGATTTCGGCCAAAACCCTAGTGATGCCCAGCACCACCGATTTGTACTTCACCCCAGAAGACTGTGCCGCAGAATCGGCCTTGATTCCCGGTGCGGTCTATCGCCCGATTTCCTCGATCTGGGGCCACCGGGCAGGGAATCCGGTCTACAGCCCCGACGATGCGGCATTTCTGCGGGATGCTGTGCAGACCTGGCTGCATGGCGAGGGTTGAAGACGATTGTTTGAGTTGACCTGTTTCGCGTTTTGGAGACTATCCCATGACCCAGCCTCTGTCCGCCTTTGCTCGTGACCATGGGATTCGCTATTTCCTCATTTCCTTTACCGATTTGTTTGGGACGCAGCGCTCCAAGTTGGTGCCCGCCGCCGCCATTGATGACATGGTGAATGGGGCCGGATTTGCCGGATTTGCTGCGTGGTTAGATATGACTCCGGCGGATGCGGACGTGTTTGCCCAGGCGGATACGAGTCAGATTATTCAACTGCCCTGGAAGTCAGAGGTGGCCTGGATGCCGTCGGACTTGGTGACGCCCAGCGGGGCCGATATCGCCCAAACGCCACGCCTTGTCCTTAAGCGAGTGTTGCAACAGGCCGAGGCTTTGGGCTATCGGGTGAAAACAGGGGTGGAGTGCGAATATTTTCTGCTGTCCCCCGATGGCGAGGCCCTGGCCGATCCGCGTGATCGCCAGATCAAACCCTGCTATGACCAACAGGCGTTGATGCGCCGCTTTGACGTGATTGCTGAAATCTGTGATGCCATGGTGGCCCTGGGCTGGGGCGCGTACCAGAACGATCACGAAGATGCCAATGGACAGTTTGAAATGAACTGGACCTATGCCGATGCGCTGGTTACGGCGGATCGGCACGCCTTTTTCAAATACATGGTCAAGGCCATTGCCGAAAAACACGGACTGCGGGCCAGCTTCATGCCCAAACCCTTCGCCCACCTCACCGGGAACGGTTGCCACACCCACCTGTCGGTTTGGGATGCCAGCAGCAGCACCAACCTGTTCCACGATCTCAACGGCGATCTCGGACTCTCGACCCTGGCCTATCACTTCATTGGCGGCGTGCTGGAATCGGCTCCGGCCCTCTGCGCCTTTACCAACCCCACTGTCAACTCCTACAAACGCATCAACGCCCCCGCCACCCTTTCCGGAGCCACCTGGTCGCCCAACACCGCCACCTACAGCGGCAACAACCGCACCCATGCCATCCGCATTCCCGACCCCGGGCGGTTTGAGTTTCGCCTTGCCGATGGATCTGCTAATCCCTATCTACTGCCCGCTGCCCTAATCGCCGCTGGCCTGCACGGGATTTTACAAAAACGTGATCCGGGGCCGCGCTACGACAACAACAACTACACCGATCCGCTCCCCCCTGGTACGGCACCGTCTTTGCCCACCAATTTGTTAGATGCCCTCCGCCATCTGGAAACCAGCACCGTCTTTCGCGATGCCCTGGGAACCGAGTGTGTGCAGGCCTACCTAAAACTCAAACATCAAGACTGGCAAGCCTTCTGTGCCCAAGTCACCCCCTGGGAACGAGAAACTACCCTAGATTGCTAAGAACGCTGACCCACGGTACGGATTTGTTAAAGTTGGAGGGCATTACGACCCCGTATCCGCCGTAATGCCCAAGCTATCCAGACACAAATTTAACTGAGCCAGAAGCTAGGCAAATCAACGCTGTGATTCGCCAATTTGCCGTTAGAATTTTGGCAAGACCACGCTACAGAACTACAACGCCGAGAGCGACCTATGATTATTGGATTTGGGGGTGTGAAGGGGGGCGTAGGCAAAACCACCCTGGCCGTCAACATGGCTGTCATGCGCTCCCTTGAAGGCCGTGACATTCTGTTAGTGGATGCCGATGATCAGGCCACAGCGTCAGACTTTACCGCCATCCGTAACGAAACGCTTGAGACAGGCGCTGGGTACACCGCTATCAAGCTCCACGGGTCAGCGGTTCGCAGTGAGGTCATGCGCATGGTGGAAAAGTACGATGACATTGTGATCGATGTGGGTGGGCGAGACACAGCAGGCCAGAGAGCTGCCATGTCCATTGCCCATCGGCTACTGGTACCCTTCCTGCCAGGGTCTTTTGATGTCTGGACGCTGGAGACTGTGGCTGAGTTAGTGGATGAGGCCAAAGCCTTCAACGATCATCTCACGGTCTACACTGTCCTCAACCGAGCCGATCATGCTGGCCAAGATAATGAAGAAGCTGCCAATATCGCCCTAGAAATTCAGGGGTTACAGCACCTCGATACACCCCTGGGCAATCGAAAAGTCTTTCGGAATGCCGGGGGTATGGGGCTAGGGGTTGTGGAGTACCGCCCCAAAGATAAAAAAGCCATCACTGAAATTTCCTCACTTTATACCGCCCTCTTCGCGTAGTTAAGACAGGTTATCCCATGGTTGTTCGCCGCAAGCCCAAGAGCGTTGACGAGTTTATCTCTGGGTCTCCCAATGGTATAAACGTTCGTCCCCTTGATACTGAGCTTCAGCAGCTTAGGGCTGAAATCCAACATCTCAAGATGGCGAGTCACGGGGTTGAGGAAATTCAGCACATCGCCCCTGACCATCTCCATCCCCTTTCTGTTGCCAGCGGGTTAGGGCAGCCCCGAAAGTACTTTAATCCGGCGGGTATGGAGCGCCTAGAAGTCTCCATTCGACACAAGGGTATACAAGAACCCCTGCTGATTCGGAATGCCGAAGGTGGGCTTCAGATTGTTTCAGGGGAGCGGCGCTGGCGCTGTGCCGTTAATCTTCAGCTTGCTACCGTCCCCTGCCTGGTTCGTGAGTTTTCGGATGATGAGGCTCTCGAAATAGCCCTAGTGGCCAACCTGATGCGGGAAGACCTCAACCCCATCGAGGAAACAGACAACCTGATTGGGTTGATAGAACTCAAGCTAGGGCAGCCTAGAGACGGCATTCCTGGCCTCCTGATACATCTTAAGAATGCTCGTCAACGCGATAGCCTTGATGATGATAAGTCTAGACTTATCACTCAGATAGATGAGGTCTTAGCGGCGTTCAGTATCACGCTAGATACCTTTGTGTCGAATCGCTTGCCCCTTTTAAACCTGCCTCCGGTCTTGTTGGATGCGGTCAGGCAAGGGACCATTGAGTTCTCTAAGGCTCAATTGATTGCTCGACTCCCCGACAATCTACAAGCCAGTACCCTTGAGTTGGCGATCCAAGAAGATCTCACTAAGGACGCTCTCAAAGAACATCTTCGACAAGTCAAATCTCAGCCCAAGGATAACCCTGAAGCGTTGCCGTTGCGAGAGAAAATCCACTCCACCTATCAAAAGCTGCGGTCTAAGAAGACCTGGAAACAGCTTGAGCAAAATACAGCCCTTAAAAAGCGCATGGAAAAGCTGGAAGCCGAGATGCAACGCATTTTAGAGCATTTAAGCGATTAGGGGAGTAAACCAGCCTCGGTAGCCACATTCTGTGAGGGGTCATGGTTCGCCAACCGATTCACTGGTGTGCTTATCCATGCCCAGCGGCGGAACCAAACTTAGACATCAGATCAGCAGAGGGGGCCAATCGCGCCCTGAGTCGTCCAAGTCCACTGAGCAGTAATAGGTCAGTCATCGAGCATGACAAGGGGGGGGCTGTACTCTGGCGAGTGCCTCTAGGTTCAGGATGGGGATAACGAAGTCACCTCCATCCTCACGCCCAGATCAACAGGGCTATCGCCCAGGGTGAGATGTCCTTTTACTATCCCACCCATGACCCACCCCTCCAGTCAAACCAAACCCCTGCCCCCAGCGCTGGATCTGGCCCTATTTGAGTTGTTAGCTACCCTCGAAACCTACAGCGATGCTGACTTTGAGGCCCACTGGATGGCCATGAGCGACGCGGAGATTCAGCAGGTAGCGCTCATTCTGATTCAAGCCCTCAAGGTCAACCTCAACGGTAAACAGGTAGCGGGTGCGTTGCTCCAAGTCAGACAGTCCCCCCATCCCCTACACTAGGGTCAACGTCAGTCAGTCCGTTGACCTATGCCGACCCTCCGTCAAGCCTTCCTGCCCACCGCCTGGGATGAGTGCGAGAGCGCCATCGCCCAGCGAGACCAGAGTGCGGCCCAACTTAGGGCTCAAGGCTGGGTCTGCACCTGCCTCACCCTCTATCGGGTTACAGATGGAATGCCCGTGTACGTGGTGGAGGCGAGTTCTGCGAGCCTTGACGTGGGCCGGGAGCGATCCTCAAGGCCAGCCCGAGTCCTTACCCCTAGCGGTCGTCCCGGTCTAGCCCGTAACCGAGCCTAGCATGGGTGCCCTGCCCTCCAGCCCCACTCGTTACCTCAAGGCCAGCTCACGCCGATGTGAGTTTGAGT
>NZ_JACJRS010000164.1 GCF_014697375.1 Phormidium sp. FACHB-1136 | reverse complement strand
GAAAGGCTTTACATCAGCCAGTTTCGGACATGATGGGTCGATTGACTCAGCTCATGTCCGTTTTTCTTGGCGTCCCGCTACCGGATACAGAACTTCCCACTGTCCAGATCAAGAACTTAAACATCAAAATGACATCGATTGGTTTGCGACCTGCATTGCTTTTGCGGTCTTTTTTATGGAGCGATTCTAGTTCATCTCGGAATAACTCCCAAGGAATAATGTCATTGAGATATTTTAAGGTTTTATTTTTGTTGAGCAATTCCTGCTGACGTTCCTCAAAGTCCCAGAATCCTTTTTGTCCCATAGTCCTGATGAGAAATGAGTGATTTATATTATCTATGATCTCATCTTTTTGTGTCTATCGGCTATCTCTTTAAGAATCAAAATACTAAGATCTCATCTTTTTGTGTCTATCGGCTATCTCTTTAAGAATCAAAATACTAATGATCAAATATTGGACTATTAGCAAATATTTCAGGAGTCTGGATTTCGGCGTGAGTCTCATTGTGAGACAGTGCCTTCAGTATTTTTCGAGGTGCCCAATCTTGTCATCAAACGACTGGTAACAGATTAGGTGTCGTCGTTTAACAATGTCAACGTGGTGCTCTCTTTCAACTCGCTACAGTCTTTGTACGAGGTAATTGGTTGGAGCGCCACTACGATGGCTGAATTCAAGATCCCCAGATGTAGTTGACGGCTTTTTCGGCGGAGGCATAGAACCGGGGGAGCTAGCCGGAGAAGTGGGCTTCTGTTTTTAGGCTTTTGCAGGGATGGGTCACAACATCGGCGGGATGTCGGCCCCAACTCCGCCAGGGTTCAACGTCCTCATGGGGAACGATGCCCTGGATGAGGGCGTGAATCAGCGGTGCTTAATTTCGTAACATCCGGGCGAAGAGCCTGTTTGTAAATCTATCTCACTGGGATAACTAGAACTAGGTATCAATGGGGATCGGGGGGGTACCTACGGGCGCACCCCAGAGCCATAAACAATCCTGGTGAGACTGACAGGTTAGAGTGATGTCAAAAAAAGAGCTAAGCGAAGCCGATATTTGTGATCAAAATATCACCCCGGCACTGCACCAAGCGGGGTGAAAACGGTCGCAGATCCGTCGGGAGCTTTCCTTTACCGATGGGCAGATGATCGTACGTGGGCCACTTACCACTCGGGGATCCCGCAAACGAGCGGATTATGTCCTGTTTCACCACACCAACCAACCCATCGCGGTGATTGAAGCCAAGGACAACCAGCACAGCGTAAACGCCGGGATTCAGCAAGCCTTGGGCTATGCCGATACCCTGGGCACCCCCTTTGTGTTTTCCTCGAATGGAGACGCCTTTTGGCTGCACGACCGCACCGGAACCTTTGGGGCTGTGGAACAGGAAATTTCCCTAGATGCGTTTCCCTCGCCGGAAGACCTGTGGCAGCGTTATCTCCAGTGGCAGCAGATTAGCCCAAACCACGTAGACCTGCTGACTTCTCAGTTCTACACCAAGGTCGGGGGCAAGGCTCCTCGCTATTACCAGCAGCTTGCCGTCAACCGCACCATCGAAGCCATTGCCAAAGGCCAACGGCGATGCCTACTGGTGATGGCAACCGGATCGGGCAAAACCTACACCGTGTTCAACATCATTTGGCGGCTGTGGAAGACGGGGACGGTGAAGCGGGTGCTGTTTCTGGCCGACCGCAATTCCCTGGTCGATCAGACCATTACCAATGACTTTGAACCTTTTGGCGACAAGAAAGCCAAGCTGACTCGCAAGCTACTGGATGAGAATGGCCGCGTCAACACCTCCTATGAGGTGTATCTGGGACTGTACCAGGCCATCATCGGCAATGAAGGGCAAGACAACCTCTACGAGAAATTTGACCGTAATTTTTTCGACTTGGTGGTGATCGACGAGTGCCATCGGGGCAGCGCCGCCGAGGACTCGAACTGGCGACAGGTGTTGGACTACTTTTCCACCGCAATTCAGGTGGGGCTGACGGCAACGCCTAAGGAGACCAAGTATGTCTCCAACATCAACTACTTTGGGGAGCCAGTTTATACCTATTCCCTGCGCCAGGGTATTGAAGATGGCTTTCTGGCCCCCTTCAAGGTGGTGCGGGTGAGCCTCGACAAAGACCTCGATGGCTGGCAGCCAGAGACCGGGGAGGTAGATGACCACGGTCAGCTTATCGAAGACCGGGTCTACAATCTGCGGGATTATGACCGCAATATCAAATTCAAACAGCGAACCCAGTTGGTGGCCCAGTACATCAGCGAGTTTTTGCACAATGGCGACCCGATGCGTAAGACCATTGTGTTTTGCGAAGACATTGATCACGCCCAGCGAATGCGTGAAGCCCTGATCAACGTGGATGCCAACCGGGAACTGGTGCAGAAAGACCGCCGTTACGTGATGCAAATTACCGGGGATGAGAAAGAGGGCAAGGCCCAGCTTGATCACTTTATTAACCCCAATGAGACCTACCCGGTGATTGCCACCACCTCAAAGCTGATGACCACGGGGGTCGATGCCCAGACCTGCCAAGTGATTGTGCTAGAGCGGCGCATTCAGTCGATGACGGAATTTAAGCAGATCATCGGACGGGGAACGCGCCTGCGGCCCGACTACGGCAAAAACTACTTCACCATCCTCGACTTTCGGGGGGCAACCCACCTCTTTCAGGACGAAGACTGGGACGGGCCACCCCTCCAGGATGAGGACTTTGGTCAGGCAACGGGAGACGGCTCCGATGGCGGCTTGGGTACGGACGGCACCGCCTCACTGCCACCCGCTGACCCACCGATTCCTGGAGAGCGCATCAAATACACCGTTAGCCGCCAGGAATTTCAGGTGGTGCGGGAACAGGTGAGCTACTACAACACAAATGGCGAACTGACCACCGAATCGCTGCGCGACTACACCCGCCGTACTGTAATCGAGGCTTATACTTCGCTGAACCAATTTTTGACCAAGTGGAATGAGGCCGACCGCAAGGCGGCTATTCTTCAGGAACTACAGGAGCGGGGGGTGTTGCTAGAGGATCTAGAGGCTATGGTGGGGTCAGGCTATGACTCTTTCGACCTGGTGTGCCATGTGGCCTTTAACCAGCCACCGCTCACCCGCCGAGAACGGGCGGAGCAAGTCAAAAAGCGCGATGTGTTTGCCAAGTACGGCGAAACGGCCCGCCTAGTCTTGGAGGGAATGCTAGAGAAATATGCTGACCAGGGCATTACTTCCATTGAAGACGCCAAAATCCTACAACTTGATCCCTTTGCCACCCTGGGCACCCCAGTGGAGTTGGTACAAAGCTTTGGCGGCAAACGGCAATATCAGGCCGCCCTCACCGAGCTAGAGAACTTACTCTACGAAAGGCCCAGCGCTTAAAGCTCAAGGCAAACGGGATAGGGTATCCGTTCGGGCTGAGCTTGTCGAAGCCCTGCCGGGGAATAGTGCCTTTCGACTGTTCGACTATTCGGCAAGCTCATAGCTCACAGCTCAAGGCGAACGGGGGGGAGGGTGTTCGTTCAGGCTGAGCTTGTCGAAGCCCTGCCGGGGAGTGATGCCTTTCGACTGCTCGACTATTCGGCAAGCTCATAGCTCACAGCTCAAGGCGAACGGGGGGTGTTCCGTTTGGGCTGAGTCCGTCGAAACCCTTTATCCTTGATCCATAGCACTCTCGTCACTGTCAACTCAGTTTTAGCTATGGCATTTTGGGTTTACATTCTTCGCTGCAACGACGGAAGCTATTACACAGGTCACACAGACAACCTAGAAAAGCGTTTCGCTGAACACTCCTCTGGTGCGATTCCCACTTGCTACACCTATAAACGCCGACCTCTAGAACTGGTCTTTTCCCAGGAATTTGCAACACGGGAAGAGGCTTTGGCGGCTGAGCGTCAGGTCAAAGGATGGAGTCGGAAGAAGAAGGAAGCCATGATGAGGGGAGATTGGGCAGAGGTGTCTAGGCTGGCGCGTGGAAAACAACCGCCGTCTCATCCAGAGTGATGCCTTTCGACAAGCTCAAGGCGAACGGTCAAGGCGAACGGCGGTAGGGTGTTCCGTTCGGGCTGAGCAGTGAGCTATGAGCTTGCCGAATAGTCGAACAGTCGAAGCCCAGCCGGGGAATGGAGCCTTTCGACAAGCTCAAGGCGAACGGTCAAGACGAACGGCGGTAGGGTGTTCCGTTCGGGCTGAGCTGGTCGAAGCCCTAGACTTACGGCCCAGAGTGTGGCCTTTCGACAGGCTCAAGGCGAACGGGTTGGATGTCCGTTCGGGCTGAGCTGGTCGAAGCCCTAGACTTACGGCCCAGAGTGTGGCCTTTCGACAGGCTCAAGGCGAACGGGTTGGATGTCCGTTCGGGCTGAGCTGGTCGAAGCCCTAGACTTACGGCCCAGAGTGTGGCCTTTCGACAGGCTCAAGGCGAACGGGTTGGATGTCCGTTCGGGCTGAGCTGGTCGAAGCCCTAGACTTACGGCCTAGAGTGTGGCCTTTCGACAGGCTCAAGGCGAACGGCGGTAGGGTGTTCCGTTCGGGCTGAGCTGGTCGAAGCCCTAGACTTACGGCCTAGAGTGTGGCCTTTCGACAGGCTCAAGGCGAACGGGTTGGATGTCCGTTCGGGCTGAGCTGGTCGAAGCCCTAGACTTACGGCCCAGAGTGTGGCCTTTCGACCGTTCGACAGGCTCACAGTTCAAGGCAAACGGGATAGGGTAGAACTATAATTCCAGTCCTTTCAGCACAGCCAGTCCCATGTCTCTCAGTGCCACGATCAAGTCGATTCAAGACATTATGCGGAAGGATGTGGGGGTCGATGGCGACGCTCAGCGGATTGGGCAGATGGGGTGGCTGCTGTTTTTCAAGATTTTTAGCGACCAGGATGCCGAGCTAGAACTCAGCGACGACAACTACGAATCGCCGATTCCGATGGCGCTGTGTTGGGATCAGTGGGCCGACAGCAAAACCCTAGGCAAAGACGCACCCACGGGCGATGAACTGCTGGCTTTCATCGATAACCAGTTATTTAAGACCTTTCAAAACCTAGACCACGAACAGTATGAGGGCCAGGGGCGCGAGCGGGCGCTGCTGCTGCGGAGCGTGTTTGAGGATGCCTACAACTATATGAAATCGGGCACCCTACTGCGCCAGGTGATCGACAAAATCAACGACAGCATTGACCTGAACCAGCGCCAAACGAGGGATGTGTTTGGCGACATCTATGAGCAGATCCTCAAAGACCTGCAAAGTGCGGGCAATGCGGGAGAGTTCTACACCCCCAGGGCCGTTACCCAGTTTGCGGTGGATATGACCAACCCTCAACTGGGGGAAACGGTGCTAGACCCAGCCTGTGGCACGGGGGGATTTCTCACCTGTGCCTACGAGCACCTAAAGGCCCAGGCCAAAACCCCCCAAGACCTAGAGACCGCCAAGCGCAGCATTCAGGGGGTAGAGAAAAAGCAACTGCCCCACCTGCTCTGTGTGACCAACATGATGGTGCACGGCATTGAGGTGCCCACCAACATTCGCCACGACAACACCCTGCGCCGCCCCCTGCGCGACTATGGCCCCAAGGATTGGGTGGATGTGGTGGTAACGAATCCGCCCTTTGGGGGCATGGAGGAGGACGGCATTGAGGGAGGATTTCCGTCGGAGTTTCGCACGCGGGAGACGGCGGATCTGTTTTTGGTGCTGGTGATAGAGTTGCTGAAGCCCGGAGGACGCGCCGCCATTGTGTTGCCCGATGGCACCCTGTTTGGCGAGGGCATTAAGACGCGGGTGAAGGAAAAGCTGCTGCGCGACTGCAATCTGCACACCATTGTGCGCCTGCCCAATGGCGTGTTTAACCCCTACACCAGCATTCGCACCAATGTGCTGTTCTTTACGAAGGGAGAGCCGACGGAGGCGGTGTGGTATTACGAGCACCCCTACCCAGAAGGCTATAAGTCGTACTCGAAAACAAAGCCGATGCGGGTAGAGGAGTTTGCCCCCGAAAAAGCCTGGTGGCACAACCGGGAAGAGACGGAGCAAGCTTGGAGGGTGCCCGTGGCCGACATCATTGCCAATGGCTATAACCTGGATATTAAGAACCCCAACACGCCGGAGGACACCCACGAAGACCCGCTGGTGTTGCTAGAGCAATATCAGGCAGCGGCGGCGGCGGCGGATGAGGCGCGGAATGCCCTAAAGGCGAGCTTAATGGCGGCGTTGGAACGGGGGGAGAACTGATGCGAGGAGGTGAAAATCGATAATAAAACAAGCAATTCTCAGTATGATGCTCCTCAGAGAAGACGATATAGCTGTAGCCATCTTGCTTGAGATACGTTCGGGCTGAGCTGTGGGCCTGCCGAACAGTCGAAGCCCAACCGGGGAAGCGCAGAGTGATGCCTTTCGACAAGCTCAAGGCGAACGTGGCTCCGTTCGGGCTGAGCTGTGAGCCTGCCGAACAGTCGAAGCCCAACTGGGGAAGCGCAGGGTAATGCCTTTCGACAAGCTCAAGGCGAACGGAGACGACCCAAAATGAGAATTGCAAGGAGACTACACGATCAACACTCCGGACAGTTTTTTGGGGTTGGGTTGGAAAAAAGCTATCCACCGCATAGAGTGCAGGTGCAAGTAAAACACGGTGCACCGATGGATAGCCTCAACAGCAT
>NZ_JACJRS010000163.1 GCF_014697375.1 Phormidium sp. FACHB-1136 | reverse complement strand
GAAAGGCTTTACATCAGCCAGTTTCGGACATGATGGGTCGATTGACTCAGCTCATGTCCGTTTTTCTTGGCGTCCCGCTACCGGATACAGAACTTCCCACTGTCCAGTTAACCTTGATTTGAGAGATATTCGGTTGAGCGTTACCTGTAGCTTTTGAAATCAGCTCTGTCTGCTTCGAGAGCATTGCATAAAAGATGAACTCAGGAATCAACTTTTCGTTTGGGTATATGCCACATACAGCCTGATTTGTTGCTGCCTCAAACCGTAGAATTCCGACTTGTCCCGCTGTTGCACCATACATTGCAACTAAAACAGTATTCACAGGAAAAATCTTAGCTGATGAATTATCTAGTCCTGATTGAGTAATGAAGTTTTTGGACTCTGATATTTCACCTTGTGCGACTTCCCCACTTAAAAGCCAGGGAATTGTGCCACCTTCATAATACTCGCGATTGGATTTCAGAGGTGTGCCGCCTGCCCCAGTCTCGCAAACATCTCCAATACATTTGACTTCCCAATGCTTGGGTAATTTCTTCCTACCTAAAACCATCACAGCATCCCCCCAATCCCAGCCAAAATCTCTACCCTTTCCGTATCCAGTGCCGCAATCCCTGTTGCCTCAGCAGAGACCGGGCTTCGACTTCGCTCAGCCCTCTTCTGTGGATTGGCTCAGTCCTCTTCCATCAATTGACCCCGCTTCCCCCCGTTGGCTGAGCGAAGCCGAAGCCAACACCCACCCATCATCTCACCCCCCCGTTGGCTGAGCGCAGCCGAAGCCAACCCATCAACCACCCCCATCACCTCCCAAATAATGCGTCTCATTCTGGCACTCCGCCAAAATATGTAGACGATCCCAATCACCCTCCATCAGCGCTATTTTTTTCGCCCGACTCCAGCCCTGCACCTGCTTCTCACGATAAAAAGCATCCGCCACCCGCTCAAACTCCTCCGCATAGACCAACTTCACAGGTAAGCGCTTTGCCGTATGCCTAGCCCCCAAACCATTCTGGTGCTGCCACAGGCGGCGCGGCAAATCCTTAGTGCTGCCCGTATAGAAAGAACCATCGACACATTCCAAAATATACATATAAGGCATAGTTCACCCGTCCTCAATGCACCTGATACCGGGCTTCGACTTCGCTCAGCCCTCACAGATCGCCCACCCCCCGCTGGCTAAGCGCAGCCGAAGCCAGCCCCCACCCACCCCGCTGGCTGAGCGCAGCCGAAGCCACCCCCCCTTACAAGGTTCCCCCAATTCCCGCCAAACTCTCAGCCTTCTCCCATTGATCCGCCCAAAATCTATTCATCCAGCGCCTCCCAGAACTTAAGGCGTTCGGCAATTTCCTCTGGGCTGGGTAGTTGCTCTCGGTAAGACTCTGGCAACTGCGGCACAATGGTGTAGGTCGCTACTCCAATGGGTCGCGTAGCTGTTCTTAGAGCATATTCCACCACTGTCTTATTTTTGTAGCGACAGATAATCATGCCGATTGGCGAATTTTCACCCTCCATCTTCTCCTGGCAATCTAGGGCTTCTAGATAAAATTCCATCTTGCCCTTGTGCTCAGGCTTAAACTCACCAATCTTTAGCTCAATAGCCACCAGACATCGCAACCGTCGATGGAACAATAGCAAATCAATAAAATATTCTTGGCCACCTACTTCGAGGCGATATTGGTTGCCAATAAAGGCAAATGTACCACCCATTTCCGATAGAAATGCTCGCAAGTTTTGAATCAGCGCTTGTTCCAGCTCTCGCTCTGAATGTTTTTCAGCTAGATCTAAAAAGTCAAACGTATACTGATCCTTTATGGCTAAAGCCGCTTGGGCCTTAATACTCTCAGGCAACGTTTCATCAAAATTGGTCTGACTTAGCAAATACTTTTCATAACTCTTGTTGTCAATTTGATGCTGAAGGATAGCTTTTGTCCAACCAAAACGAGCCGTTGCTCGGAGGTAGAATTCTCGCTCAAGATCATCTTTGCATTGCCCCATAATGAGCAGATTTTTCGTCCAGCTAATTTCTGCAACCAGCGGTTGCAGTTTTAGACGATCAGCATAAGTACAGTAGAATTCCCGCATATTCCAGAGGTTGCGTGCCGAAAATCCATTGCGCCCTGGAAACTCGGCCTGCAAATCTTGGGCCAGGGTTTCTACTACTGCCTTCCCCCAGCCCATCTCCGCCTGCTTTTGGTGAATTAGCTTGCCAATCTCCCAATATAATCCCACCAGCTCACGATTCACACTTCTCAAAGCTTGAAGCTGACGTTCACGAATACGTTGCCTTACCTCATAGAGAAAATCTACATAATCCTGGGTTGTAAGTTCACTCACAGCAAACCTCCAATCCCCGCCAAAATTTCAGCACTCTCCCTATCCAGTGCCGCAATCTCATCCATAATTTCCTGCGGGTCACGCAGAGGGGCTTCTTCCGGGGCGTTGGGATTCTTCACCGACAGGTCAAAGGTTTCGGGGTCAACATCCTCCAAATCCACAAACCAAGATTTCTCCGTTTCCGCAAAGGTCGCCTGGAGTTCTACAAACTCCTTCAGGTCATCATCATTTAGCGGGTTGGTTTTGCCCATATTGCGGCCAGGATCGAGCTGGTAATACCAGATCTTCTTAGTGCCCGTGCCCTGAGCGGAGTCGAAGGCACCCTGAGCGGAGTCGAAGGGCACCTTCTCAAAAAACAGCACCACCGTCTTTACCCCCGCCCCAATGAACGTGCCGCCGGGGCAGTCTAAAACTGTGTGCAAATTACAGCTCGACAAAAGCTCTTGACGAAGAGATCGTGAAGCATTATCTGAGTTTGACAGAAACGTATTTTTGATGACAATAGCCGCCCTGCCGCCCTGCTTCAACAGCTTGATAAAATGCTGCAAAAACAAAAACGCCGTTTCCCCGGTCTTAATCGGGAAATTTTGCTGCACCTCCTTCCGCTCCTTGCCCCCAAACGGCGGATTCGCCAGGATCACATCAAAGCGGTTCTTGTCCTGAACATCGCTGATATTCTCGGCCAAAGTGTTGGTGTGGATAATGTTGGGCGCATCGATGCCATGCAAAATCATGTTCATGATGCTAATCACATAGGCCAAACTCTTCTTCTCTTTGCCAAATAGGGTTTGGGTTTGCAATACCTCAAGCTGCTGAGTCGTAAGCTGGCCCTGGCGTAGATAGTCATAGGCTTCGCACAAAAAACCCGCCGAGCCACAAGCTCCGTCGTAGATCGTTTCCCCCAGTCGAGGCTTCACCACCTGAATCATGGCCCGAATCAGCGGACGTGGGGTGTAATATTCGCCCCCATTGCGGCCCGCATTGCCCATGTTTTTGATTTTGGCCTCATACAGGTGCGATAGTTCGTGCTTTTCCGCCTGGGAGCCAAACCGCAGCTCGTCGATATACTCCAGCGCATCCCGCAGGCTGTAGCCACTCTGAAACTTGTTCTTAATTTCCCCAAAAATCTCGCCGATCTTGTACTCAATGGTGTTGGGGCTACTGGCCCGCTGCTTAAACCCCTGCAAATAGGGAAACAGCTTGCCATTAACAAACTCGATCAGGTCGGGGCCAACCAAGGCATTGTCGTGGTCAAATTGCCCATCCGCCGTTTTGGGAGCCGCCCACGCCGACCAGCGGTAGGGTTCCTCTAGCAAAAAGTCGTAGGGCTTGCCCACCAGTTGAGCTTCAATCGCCCGCTCATACTCCAGGTCATCCAGATACTTCAGAAACAGCAGCCACGACGTTTGCTCGGTGTAATCTAGCTCTGTGGTGCAGCCCGCCTCCTTCCAAAGCACATCGTCAATATTTCTGAACGTCTGTTCAAACATATCCTCACGTCCACCAGAACCATGGTTGCGCCCCACAGTCGCCCCAGGGGGTGCCGCCAGTAAGGCATTCACTATTGTTGCCCAGAAGCAGCCCAAATCGGCTATCCGTCCCCATCCCTAGTTCATGACCGGAAACAGCGAATCCAGCACCGCCTGTTGCGAAGTCGCCGCCTCAAGGCCGTGAAACCACCCGACCCTTTGCTGCACAAATTTTCTCCCACGAATGAACCCACCCCTCGGTGTGATCAGCCCACCCCTATCGCCGCGAGTAGGGAACGTGCAGCTTCGCCACCGCCGCCGCTTTCACGGCATCAGGCCGCCGATCATACCGGGCCGTGGTTGTGGGGGAGGCATGGCCCACCAACCCTTGCACCGTGGCCAGGTCTACCCCCGCATCCAGCAGATCGCCCACAAAGGTACGCCGGAAGTCGTGAGGGGAGCAGGGAGCCACCCCCGCTGATTCCCGCCGCCGCTCCAAAATCACCTGGATAGCCTGAGCTGACAGAAACTTGTTCTGGTAGAGAATCCGATCCCCCTTATTGATCGGCAAAAACAACGGCCCAGGCATATCCCGCCGCCGTTCTAACCAATCCCGCACCGCCGCCACCGCGCCCATGGGCAGGTAAACCGCCCGTTGCTTATTGCGCTTGGCCCGCCGCACCACCAGCCGCCCATCATCCAGGGATACATCCTCCAAAGACAGAGACGCCACCTCAGACCGCCGCAGCCCCGCCAACATCACCGCCAGCACCGCCCCATCCCGATAATCGAGGTTGCGCTCACCCGCCGTACAATCGGCCATCAACGCCGAAATTTCACCGTGGCTGATGTCGCGCCCGGAAGGCAGCACCGCCCCCGCCACATTGGGCAGATCCGCCGCCCGTTGGTAATCCTCCACCGACATCAAGCCCAGCCGCCAACATTCCTTGAGTACCCGCCGCAGGGCCGATAGGGCTTTATTCGCGGTGGCAGGGGCCACCCGTGCTTGCAATCGCGATCGCATCGCTGAGGTATGGCTATAGCGCAAATTCCACCACGGGAAGGAGAGGCCCACCCCACGACCAGGGGCAGGCCCACCCGCCACCTCCATAAACACCTCGACCAGCAGATCCAACGACCGAGCGATCGCCCGCCGACTCCCCTCACCCAACCCCGCCACGTAGACCGCCGCCGGATGGGGAGACCCCACAGGCAACCCCGACCCCACCGGAGCCAGTTCGGTACCCGCCACCGGAACCAAGGTATCTGCCATCATTCAGCCCCTCAAAATAGCTTGCGAGAATTTAGATTCTCATAAACTATTTTACCCTCAACAGGACGGTACCCTAGACGGGGCATAGGGTACCGTCACCTACCTTATGGCGTCGCTCATGTTAGCGTCGTGCAGGTCGGCATCGCTCAGGTTGGCATAGCGCAAGTCGGCGTAGCACAGGTTGGCGCTGCGCAGGTCAGCACCCATCAGGTTGGCACCGATCAGGTTGGCGCTGCGCAGGTCGGCACCGCCCAGGTTTGCAGCGTAAAGGTAGGCACCGCCCAAGTCTGCTTCACTCAGGATGGCACCGCGCAGGTCGGCACCGCGCAGGATGGCATAGCGCAGGTCAGCACCGCCCAGGTCAACTTCCGCCTCTGGATTGGCTTCTCGCCATGCGTTCCACCCCTCAACGCCCGCTTTGAGTAGATCGACCTGTGTTGGGTCTGCCATCACCATTCTCCTTTTGCTTATGTTCAGTGAAAAACTGATGGGATTACAGTCACGCTCACAAACTACCTAAGATCCCCCACAGCACCGTACCCTATGCCCTGTCTAGGGTACCGTCGCTACTATAGAAGGGCACTGCCGCCGCTGCTGAGGTACCCATGGCCTTTACTGCACCGATGAAGGTATTCGCCGACCTCAAGCCAGACTTTATCGCCCTACGGGACGCCCTCGCCACTCTCCCAGTGGAGGAAGCTAGGGCCATCGTGGGAGCCGCGATCACCCAGGCCCGGAACTCGGTACCCACTGAGGTAGCCGCCCCGGCACCCATAGAGAACACGACGGTACCCGCGCCAACCGTAGCCAAAATTCGCACCACCAGCAGTACCCCACTACCCACCCGCCACCCCCCGGAGACGAAGACCGTGGAGGAAGGGAAGGTCGCGATCATTGTGCGGAATGAAAACCTACTGGCTGACACCATCGCGGGCCGGAGGTATTCGACTGATAATCGAATCCAAGTCAGCCCCCAGGAGCTTGAAGCCATCGAGGCCGACCTTGCCAAGAGGCCAAAATACTGGGGAGCCAGCTACACCCGAATCGAGCGCGTGATTTAGCCCGCCTGATTTCTTCAACAGCTCAATTCAGATTTGCCCAAAATCGCTAGACCCCGCCTAGAGTAAGCATTTCAGGTTGGTTCATTTGTTGGGTCAATATGGCTCAATACCAGCTCAATTGACCCAATGGCTCAAATCAAAAATTGGGTCAACTGCCCCCTTGGGTTAACCGCCAGCCCCTAGGCCAGGAGAAGTTTTCTGATTGATCCAATCTTGGGTCAACCTAGCTCAATGGGGCCATGGCTCAACTGCAACGTATAGGGTGAAGGGATTTCAGGATTGTGAAGGGGTTAACTAGAAGCATGTAGGGGTTTGTGTAGGGTTGAAATGTATAGAGTGAAGGGGTTTTAGAATTATGAAAGGGTTTTTCTTTTAAGTCAGGACTGTAAAAAACTTCTAAATCCTGTCGGGTACGAATTGGGTATTGTGTGTACTATCACAACCCGTAAAATCCTTATGGAGCAATAGTTTTAACTCTTATAACGGCCACGTTGACATCGTGGGGGTCACTGGTTCGAGTCCAGTTACGTCCATAAGGGTTTCAGCCCCTAGGGCAAGGGTTTCAGGCACATCACCATTCAGGCCGCTAGCG
>NZ_JACJRS010000162.1 GCF_014697375.1 Phormidium sp. FACHB-1136 | reverse complement strand
CAGCGACAGTGGTCTGACTTAGCAATCCTACGCACTACACCGGCCCTGCTCTCACTCTTCTCCCTCGTCGTGCTCCTCACCCAGCGCCTGCACCCCCAATTTACCTTCCCCCTACCTCATACCGCCTGGTACATCAAGCAACACCCGACCTTTGCTGATGCCTTGGCCTTTGTCCGGCGCTATCTATGGGCCTCTCGGCTTTTTCAGACATCGCAAGATGACCTTGAGTACGTTAAAGTCCCGCGCCCTATCTTCGACATCTGGGCCGAGTTACTTTGCCATGCTGCCTAATTGGATAAAGTCGAGCTAAGGGCACCTCGATTAATTACCATTTGGCAGCTTTCGAGAAGCTGGAAACCTTGGAATCACGTTGTCACTCCTAGGGAAATCTGGATTTTTCGAGGTGCCCCCAAGGAACAATGGAGCCTAACGGCTAACGTCTCAGAAGTTACAAAAGTTTATTTTTTAGGGCTTTGGGGCATTGCTTCGCGAATGCACCCTACAGGCTGCACCCAACCAACCTTGGTAGCTCACCAGACCGCTAACCGCGAAACTCTGAGGCCACAATCATGGAGCCGATGCCGAGGTCACTGAAAATTTCCAGCAACAGGGCGTGGGGAATGCGGCCATCGAGGAGGTGGGCGGCTCCGAACTCTTTGGGCTAAGGACACCCCAAAAGGTGCTAACATCCTGACCTTGTCTATGTTTCTAGCAATGTTCTAGCGATTGGAGGCTGTCCTGTGGCTACCCCTGTCACCGTTACCGTACCGGGTACAACCGCCAACCTTGGCCCAGGGTTTGACTGTCTAGGGGCGGCGCTGACGATCTACAATCGCTTCACCTTCGCGGCCCTAGAACAACCCCCTGGCACGGTGGCGATTACCGTGCAGGGCCAAGAGGCCGACCGGGTTAGCACCGATGCCTCAAACCTGGCCTACCAAGCCTTCGCCTACTACTTTCAGCAGCGGGGGCTGGCGGTGCCCGCTGTCGCCATAGCGATTGATCTAGCGGTGCCCCTAGCCCGTGGGTTGGGCAGCTCCTCCACCGCCATCGTCGGGGGCTTGTTGGGAGCCAATGCCCTGGCCGAAAAGCCCCTAGACCAAGCCGCCCTTGCTTCCATGGCCATCGCCATGGAGGGCCACCCCGATAACGTGGTTCCGGCCTTGGTGGGGGGCTGTCAACTGGCCGTTACGACAGAGGAGGGCCAAACTGTCCTTTGCCCAGTGCCCTGGCATCGCCAGGTTACCCCAGTGGTGGTGATCCCCGATTTTGAACTCTCCACCGCCGAAGCTCGCCGGGTTTTGCCCGCCACCTACAGCCGCGCCGATACCATTTTCAACACCGCCCACCTGGGCCTTTTGCTGCGAGGGCTGGAAACCGGAAATGGCGACTGGCTGCGAACCGCCCTGAACGACCGCATCCACCAGCCCTACCGCCAAGCCCTGATTCCGGGGTATACCGACGTAGCCCAAGCCGCCCAGCAGGCCGGAGCCTACGGGCTGGTCATTAGTGGGGCGGGGCCAACCCTCCTGGCCCTCACCTCAACGGCCCAAGCCACCGAGGTTTGCGATGCCATGGCGGCGGCTTGGCATACCCAAGGCCAGACGGTCACGGCCCAGGTGCTCGGGCTAGAAACGGCGGGAGCCCAGGTTTCGGCGGGCTAGGGCGGGCCTAGCTACGTCACGTTCCTTAATTTTTTGGGGGCATGGCTAGCCCTCGTTCGCGGCTAGGGCTAGGATTCTAGCCAGGTGGCGTAGATTATCGCGCCCATCTAGGACATATCCATGGGGTGAGACCATTCCTGCCCCGACCGAAAGGAGAGCATCATGGCTAAGAAAAAAGCGGTGGAAACCGCCGAAATGCCCATCAACATCGGCATTGGCGACAAAGAGCGAAAGGAGATCGCCGACGGGTTAGCGCGGCTGTTGGCAGATACCTACACCCTGTATCTCAAGACCCACAACTTTCACTGGAACGTGACCGGGCCAATGTTCCAAACCCTGCACCTGATGTTTGAAGCCCAATACAACGAGCTCGCCCTGGCGGTGGACTTGGTCGCCGAACGCATTCGTGCCCTAGGATTTCCGGCACCGGGCACCTACAAGGACTTTGCCACACTTTCCTCCATTGAGGAAGCCGATGGGGTGCCCAGTGCCGAGGAGATGATTCGGCAACTGGTGGCGGGCCAAGAAGCGGTGGTACGCACCGCACGGTCTATCTTCCCGGCGGTGGAGGCCGTCCAAGATGAACCCACCGCCGATTTGCTCACCCAGCGGATGCAGGTGCATGAGAAAACCGCCTGGATGCTACGCAGCTTACTGGCCTAGGGACAAGCGGATCAGTCACGAGACGGTGATGCCACCCTTGGCCTAGCGGATCACGCCAAGGGTGGAGGTCGCCTGGGAGAAACAGCGGATGAGGCGTTTCGACTGGAGCTATTCCTAGGGTGTTAAGTGAGTTTAGTACGTGAATTTACATAAAATCACCCTTCTTTTCAAGGTGGCGTGCTAGTTTATACTTATCAAACCTCGCCATGGGGACACGATATTGTCATGGGGGTGACCGGGATATTGCGGAGATATGGATTGCGCAAACCGCTTGGCCTAACGAGCTGATGGAAATTTTGTTGTTTAGATCAATAGTGTGGACAGGAATCGGTAGAAGTTCTGCTGTTTAGATCAATGGTGTTGACGGAAATCGAGTCCGGTGGTCTAGGCTATCCTAGGTGATCATTTCTGGGGTTCGTTTCCGTCAAGGAACCGGGCTAACGTCAAGGAACCTGGCTTATGTCAACGAACACTGTATTGAGCTACCGTTCCATGGAATGGAATCCTCAGCCCGGATTGAGCCTGGGACAGGCTCAGCAGGCGATCTACCACTTGTTGCTGGATATTGTGAAGCACTGGCCTCCGGAGGATGTTCTGGAGGAGTTTCGCCATCTCTTTATCCACCATGCCGAATCGGTGAGCGATCAGGCTGTGCCAGCCATGCATGTCATTCTATTTGCCAACGACGAGGCCGAGTTTCGCAATACCCTGAAGCGATGCTGCTATATTTTGGTCAACAACTGGGAGATGGCCCGCCGATTCGATGCGGTGCAGGGTTTAGTGCAGGTATTTGAGGATCCCCTGCTGCAACGACGTACCCTCTCTCCCACCCTCAAGCGGCTTCGGAAATGGGTGCAAAACTTCATTGCCAGCCAAGACTTTGAGGAACTCAAACTCTTCGCGGCCCGCCTCTCGGAGGAGCGCACCATCAACCGCCCAGGGGACTGGGTAAACCGCTACACCTCCTATTTGCTGGTACCCCAGTACGTCAACGAGGCCAATTCCATCGAGCAGCGACAGGCGGCCAAGGCGCTCTCCCGCCGCCTCAAGGAGAAATTTAAGTTTGACCTGGCCCTGTATACGGCCCATAGTCAATCGGCTCTGCCGCGTCGCCAAACGGTGCAAAACCCTACTGCCCTGGGGGACAGCGTCCTGCGCTTGATCAAAGCCATCGTGGCTAAGCGAGGGGAGTTTACCTACCACAACCTGGCCAACCTGTTTTTAGAGCAGACCAAAGACACCTCCTACGGCAACTTTAAGGTGATGCTGCCCAAGTACCTGCTCTACACCGTCCGCAGCAACCCCATTTCCCAGAAGATTTACAACCACCTTCAGTCCCGCCTAACCACCCTCTACCCCGAACACGACGCCGATCCCCTGGATGCGTCCCTGCTGCTGCGCACCAGCAACCGAGTCATCGATTGCTTGATGACGGAAAATCGGCAGACCCCCTCGCCGCTGTTTAGTTTGGTGCTGTCCCAGGGTAATGCCCTCACCCTCGCCATTGTGCTCCTAAAACTGGTGCTCATTTCCCGCAGTTCCCAGATCTATCTAGAGGTGCGTATTGCCGACCTGATCCGCTACTACGAGCAATTCCCCACGGAGGAATGCCAGTGGGTGATTAATTTCCTAGAGGTGTTTCGGGTTACTTTTGCCATTTACACCGACAACATCGAGTACAACCTCGTCCGCATCAATGCTCCCTCCACGGCCAAGTCATCCGAGGACATCATCATCGACCCCTTAGATAACCTGGATACCTTTCGGATTTTTTCTCAGAAGCTCAATCGCCATCACAGCTAGGGTTTCATCCCTAAGGATAGAAGGTGACGGCGGGCAATCCCAGGGATTCATCCAGCCCCATCATCAGGTTGAAGCACTGCACCGCCTGGGAGGCTTGGCCCTTCATCAGGTTGTCGATGGCAGACATGACGATGACGCGCCCGGTGCGGGGATCGGTCTCTAGGCCAAGGAAGCAGCGGTTGGTGCCCCAGGCCCATTTGGTTTGGGGATAGATGCCATTGGGCAGCACCGTCACCCAGGGGGAACTCCGGTAGAACGCCCCGTAGATGGTGAGCAGATCGTCGCGCACCAGGCCGGGATCGCGCAGGGTGGCGTAGATGGTGGACAGGATGCCGCGCACCATGGGGATCAAGTGGGGGGTGAACTGCACCAAGACCTCGTTGCGGGTCAGGTGGCTGCAAATTTGCTCAATTTCTGGGGTGTGGCGGTGACGAGCAACCCCGTAGGCGGCGAGGGAATTACTGGCTTCGGCTAACAACATCCCGGTTTTAGCCACCCGTCCGCCGCCAGAGGTGCCGGATTTGGCATCAATGACTAGGGTTTCGGGCTGGGCCAGACCTTGCTTCAGCAGGGGCGCAATCCCCAATAGGCTGGCGGTGGGGTAGCAGCCCGGACAGCCAATTAGCCGCGCCGTGCGAATTTGATCGCGAAACAGTTCCGGCAACCCATAGACCGCCTGGGCCGCTGTGCCGTGGTCATGGCGATCTCCACCGTACCAAGCCTGGTAGGTATCCAGATTGTCAAAGCGGTAGTCAGCGGACAGATCCAAGACCTTGCAGCCCTTCTCTAGCAGCAGAGGGGCCATGTTATAGGCCAACCCATTCGGCAAGGACAAAAACACCACCTGACAACGACTGGCGATCACCTCCAAATCCACGGGTTCCACGTTTAGATCCACCCGTCCGACAAGGTGGGGGTAAATCTCGGTATAGTCCTGTCCGGCACTGCTGTCGCCACCCAGGTAGGTCAGATCCACGGCGGGATGCTCCGTGAGCAACCGCACCAACTGCACGCCGCCATAGCCCGATGCGCCAACAATACCAACCGAAATCTTTTCCACCGGAATCTCGCTCATAACAACAGGGCCACAGATGAAGATAGCTGGGCTATCCAGGAAAGATAGCGGAACTATCTAGGAAACTGCGCAAAAGATACCACAGATAACCTAGGGCGGATACGAGGTTTCAGAGGATTCTGAGGTTCTAGCCTCGGTAGATCATAACCATGCTCTTTTGCCGTGATCCAGCCCTCCCCCGTCCTGGGGTTGGCCCTTGTGGGTCAGTGGCCTTCCCAAGTTGATGCACCGCCATGGCTCAACGACTCGCCAACTCTCCGCTAACCATGGGCCTGGTCTTTTGGGGGGCTATGGTCGCTGCATTTATGATCACCAGAAGCATTGCGTTGCCGTTGCTAGCAGCAGGTTTACCTGCCTGGCATGGAGCGTTAACAGCAAAAAGTGTCCTTCAGGCTTCGCCCGCTACCCCAACTCATTCCAGAAATACCACCCTAGAACTGGTGTGTGCTTGGGGCTTGGGGCTGAGGTCAGCAACAGATTTGGATAGTCTGTTTTGAAGACAATATCAATATTGCTGTCAGGGCCATCCTCTCCACGAGCCTAGGAGCCAAAGTAGCCGAGGCCCGTGAGGTGAAGACTTTCTCCCCGCTGTGATTTAAACTCTCGTAAAAGCTGTTTCAGTTCCTCTTGGCAAACGATGGGTTGGCCCTCTATGGGGAAAATGGCCATGGGAATTATGCTGTACTGTTTGAGTAGTTGTAAACAGGAACTTGCACAAAGCGATCAGGTTTTGACTGTTCCAAAACTGTTTTCTGCAAGCGTTCTACCGTTGACGGAGAGAAAAACTGATCACCCGTTTCTTCATTCACACGAGCAGGTACATTTTCAATCAAAATCATTTGACCGTTTAAGTGTAGGGTATAAGTAACTTGCTTTTCGCCTAAGGTTTCTTGCCACATCGTTGTCATTGATAGAGTAGTCTTCGATGATGCGACCATTGGCAACGGCTTCTCTGACCTCCCGCACCAAAATTCCACGAATGATAGATTGATCAACGGCGTGCTTAGAGAACTCAAACAGATCCTCAGCGACCTTTCTCCGTATATTTTCGATAGTTGCAGCCATCATTGCTATTGTAGCGCCTTCTCCAGAATACTTTGCCAGAACTACTCAGCCGGAGATATGGCCATAAACGGTAACGGCGGATACATTGCTGCCACGGTCAGGCGGCAAAAGGTAACAACTCGTTAACGTGACCTAAAGAGATTCTAGGTTTTTGGAACAACCCAGGTTTTGGAACTTATGGGCACCTCGAAAAATACTGAAGACACTGTCTCACAATGAGACTCACGCCGAAATCCAAACTCCTGAAATATTTGCTAATAGTCCAATATTTGATCATTAGTATTTGGATTCTTAAAGAGATAGTCGATAGACACAAAAAGATGAGATCATAGATAATATAAATCACTCATTTCTCATCAGGACTATGGGACAAAAAGGATTCTGGGACTTTGAGGAACGCCAGCAGGAATTGCTCAACAAAAATAAAACCTTAAAATATCTCAATGACATTATTCCTTGGGAATTATTTCGAGATGAACTAGAATCGCTCCATAAAAAAGACCGCAAAAGCAATGCAGGCCGCAAACCAATCGATGTCATTTTGATGTTTAAGCTCTTGATCCTACAACAGCTTTA
>NZ_JACJRS010000161.1 GCF_014697375.1 Phormidium sp. FACHB-1136 | reverse complement strand
CTGACTTGAACAAAATTGAGAAGTTTTGGGCACGGATCAAGCACTACGTGCGAAAGACCTTGCACCAGTTTGACACCTTGTGGGATGCCCTCGACAATGCCTTCCGCGTATTGTCCTAACCTGCCTGCGGGCTGCTATATGTCTCCAAGCCCCTGGCAGAGCGACTCTTTGCAGCCTATGGCATCCAGTTCTTTGCCAAGCCCAGACGCAACATGCAAAACCATCTGATGCAGCTCACCGACAAGTTGCTCGCCCGCAAACGCGCCATTGTCGAAACTATCATTGACCAGCTCAAGAACATTTCCCAGATTGTTCGCGAAGCGTGCCGCAGGCAAACACTCTAGGCATCGCCGTCCCGTCAACTTCATGGTCAATGTCGTCTGTGGCTTGATTGCCTACTGCCACCAACCTAAAAAGCCTTCCCTCCATCTTGACTTCGCTCTCCCGCCCGCTGCTTAACCCGAACTCAGGTTATTTAGGTGCCTGTTCCTTAGTGCATCGATTGAGTCGGGGCCAAGGGGTTCGCAATTTGCTGTAATCGCTGGCTTTCGAGGGCAATCACCCGGCGGGCAAAATCGGGGTCGTGGTCGATCAGGCTATCAAAGGCATCCACGGGCACGGCCAAAATGCGCGTGTGATCGCCATCCGCCAGGATTGCATTGTCTAGGTTAGCGTGAGCCAACACCTCTAGCTCGTCGAGGGTCTGCCCAGGGTGGAACCGCTCCTCCACCACCCCCTCGGCCCGTTGGTAATGGATGCTGGCTTCTCCATTAATCAGGATCAATAGCTCTCGGCAGGTGTCGCCTGCGTGGGTGATGGCGTCGCCAGGGGCGTAGGTTCTGACCTCGGTCAAGGCGGCGAGGGCCAGCAGGGTTTTGGGTTGCAATTGGCTGAAGAAGTCGCTGTGGGCCAGGTAAACCACCTTTTCGAGGTCGGGAATCGCCGCTAGGTCTGGGGCGGCGGTGTGAGACTGAATGACCTGGGCGGTGGCTTGGGTCAGGGCGGAGGTGGCCTCTGGGGCCAGGGTTTGGCAGACCCCTTGGGCGCGGGCGGGATCGATCTGGGCGATCAAAAAGAGCGCGGCGGCGGGCACCAGGGGGTTGGGGTGGTCGATCAGATTGGCCAAATAGCTGAGGGTGTCGGTGTCGGTCGGCGGGGCGAGGGGGGCCGCAGGTTCCGGCGGGGTAGCCTGGAGGAGGTTAACCACTTCGGGGGCAAGCTGATCTAACAAGTCCGACGCTAGGTAGTCGGCCAGGGGCGAAGGGGTCACTGAGTTCAGCGTTTGGGCCAGGGTTTGGGCTAGGGGCAGGGCCTCGGTGGCGGGCAAGGTGGCCAGGGTCTCTAGTAGGGATCGCACGATCAGCCCCTGCTTGCGGCGCACCACCGCTAGCACCAGGTCTACCACCGGGGCTTGGGCTTGGAGGGCGGGCAGGGTGAGGGCGTGGTCGTAGGCCAGCCATTCGCGCAGACAAGCCATCAGACCCTCAGCCTTTTGGCGGCCCTGGGCGGAGAGGCCGCTGAGCACCCAGGCTTCTTCCTGGGGGGTGATGGCATACTCCTGGCGCAGGGATTGTAGGGAGGGAACCTCGGCCTCGGCCATTAGGTTGGGTTGGGCCTGCTGGAGCCGCAGCAATCGCTCAAGGGATCGCTGGTAGCCACTAATGCGTACCTGGTTTTCTAGGCTGCGCTGGCGGTCGGGGTTGAGCAAGTCGGGGTCTTCCACCCCCAGTTCCTCCAAAATTTCCTGGTGCTCGTCGGCGGAAATGCCCAATTCCTGGCGCATCTGCTGGAGCACATCGAGGCTATTCGCAGTATTGATATAACCCTCGGCCAGGGCCTCGCGCACCACCCCTTTGTAGGCCTGGTGGCGTTTTTCGCGGGTAAAGTCGGGCAACACCTTGGCCAGCACGTAGACCTCGTCGGCATGGAGGTCGTCGAGGGATCTGCCATCCAGCAGCGCCGCTACCTCCAGCCCCAGTTTGGCCAACTGGTTGCGGAATCGGCTGGCCAGGTTCTCACGGGTATAGCGTTCGGGGCTACGGTGCCAACTCTGTTGCAGCCACAGGGTACTTAAAAACAGCACCAGTCCGTCAAAGCCAAACTGCACCCAGCCAGGGGTGAGCCGCAGCAGGGGCCGTCCGGCAAAAAAGAAAAAGAAATTAAAGGCAATGAAGGCGACGATCACAAAGATCCGGTGCTGTACCCGGTCGGGGTTGGGAGCCACAGATTTTCGGGAATAGCCCTTGGCCCGGTTGGCGATCAGCGTGCCCAATCCAATGCCCCCCAGGGTAAAGGCCCCCAGCACCAGGGGCACCGCCACCAGCTTGGGTATGGCGATGGCCTGCCCCCCCAAGTACAGCCCTGGGCTAAATAGCGCCGCCAGTTGGTTGGGGTCGCGGTTCCACACCCCCGAAAAGTAGTAGTCCCAATTGCCCGCATAGAGGTAGTAGTAGACGAAGTAGCCCACCATCAGGCCCAGGTAGCCGTAGCGCATCACCGCCTCATCGCGACGGCGGAGGCCATCCCAGTAGGTGCGCTCCGAGTCAATGTCAAAGCAGGGGCTTTGGCAGGCCACGCAGGCGCTTTTTTCGCTGCCGTCGGCCTCCACCGTGCGGCACATCGATTGGGTAATGCGGCTTTCGCTGGTGTGGGCTTGGCTGCCCAACAGGCCACGGGGTTCGCTAAACACCGTCTGCACCGGGGCCATCGGGCAAATGTATTGACACCACGATTTACCGCCGTAAAAATAGCCCACCGCCATGGCCGCAACGATGGTGAACACCAGCCAACCGCCCAACACCAGGCGATCCGCGTTAAAAAACAAAATTCGTCCGCACAGTCCAACGAAGAGATAGGCAAACTGCACGTATAGATAGTTGCGCCCCAGCCACGACTCAGGCCGCACCTTGGCCAATTCGTAGCGCACCTTGCCGGTTTTTGGGTTTTCCCGCTTAAACTGCCGCTGCCAGCCTAGAGCGCGGGGAATCTGCGAGAGAAACGAGAGAGGGCAGATCCGCCGCCATAGCTCGTGGCTAAACACCAGCAAAATAAAAATGCCCGAGGGCACAATGGCCCCCCAAAATAGCGTCGCCCCAATCGGCTGAGGGGTTTCCTCCACACAAACCCCCTGCACCGGCACACATTCCCCCGTCAGCCGCAGGGGGCTCCAGGGGTGGTCGGGTTGGGTCAGCGCCGCTGTCCAAGGGTCGAAAAACAACGAGAGAATCAGCAGCACCCATCCGGTGGTCACGACCCAGCGAATCCAATGCATGCGGCGTTCAGGAATTTGGGCAAACATAGAAGAGGGCTCCTCGGTTGACAAGGCCTGGTGACCAGGGGCGTTGAGAAAGGGGCTTTAGAGAGAGGCATTGGGTGGACGATCACCCCTAGCCTACAGCCATGCTTTGAATTCTTACGCGTCATTCTAAGGCTCGACTTTGTGCTGAGCAATCAACGCCTCCAGATGAGCATAGCCACCCCTGGGGTGCCGCTGCGGTAAGCCAGCCTACTCGCCTAGGTCGTCTGAATATCCGGCATAAGGGTTAAGCCACGGTAAACGTGCTCCATGGCGAAACTTAGGCCAATACTGTTTAACTCGATGGTGTCGCCTGGTTGATAGTTAATGATCACTCAGTCACCAGCCTCATTTTTGTGGTACAAATCCATCTCAATCTTGGTGGAACTTACCAATAAGTAATCCTGTAGAACTGGATTTTGGCGATACAGCCTGAACTTGCCGCCCCTATCGTAAGCTTCGGCGTTTTCTGATAGCACTGCAACGATCAAGCAGGGATAGGTAATGTATTGAGTCGTTATCTTGTCCCGGTCATCACAGGTGACGCTGGCGTCGGGATAGGTATAGTTTTGGCTGGCCACACTCTTAACTTTGATGTCAGAGTTTCCGGTGATGTAGTTGCCACCTTCTATAGCGGAGTTCATTCGGGCGAGGTACGATCAAGGTAAGAGAGGAAATGCAGAGCAGTGCTGGACTATTGCATTTCCGGTAGGAGGACTCATGAAAGCCTACTCTCTTGACCTTCGAGAAAAGATCATTGATGCTCACATCATGGAGGGAGTATCGGTTCGGAAGGTGGCGAAACAGTTTAGGGTGGCGACGAGTTTTGTGGAAACGCTGTTGAAGCGGCTTCGAGAAACGGGAGACATTCGACCGAAGCCCCACGGGGGTGGGCCTCAACCTAAACTCAAGACCGAACAGATCGCCCTGGTGAAGACCTTAGTGGAGGCGGATAATGATGCGACCTTGGCGGAACTGTGTGACCAACTCGCCGCCGCCACGTCGATTCGGGTCAGTCGATCCACGATGGGACGGGTGGTGAAGGCGTTAGGATTCACGCGTAAAAAAAAATCGGGTAGTCCCATTTTGTACAGGCTAGAGAATAATCAGGCGACCCTAAAGACCTTACGGCAGTAGATCGCTGTTTCGGGCTGTTTTTTCTCTGGCCCGTAGATTAGTGCACTACCATCCGTTGCTGTTGCCTTGTCGGCCCTTACTGACTGTTCTACTTCTGATTTTGCGATTTCTAGCTATGACTGGCACTGCTCTCTACAAGTATAGCCCTTGGCTTCTCGTTACCTAGGATTTTTGTGTGGCAAGCATTTTAATCAGTGTCCTACTTTAGCAGATCAGTACTGTGGGCTTAGTAAGACTTTAGTTTTAACGGTTCGGGTCATCGGAGTTTTAACGTCGAAGTTGTGCGGCGGTAGACAACCTCGAACTCTCACCGATAACCCATATTCCGTCCGCACCAACGCAGTGTTAGGTGTCTATCGAGCTTGATAGCGTGATGCTTGTTCTGCTAATCCCAACTCTAGCTGACCGTTAGAATTAACTCGTACAACTTCAGCTAATTCCATATACTTCTCTAAGAAACCTATTTCTTTGGCAACAGCTTTTAGGGAAAGCCTTTTTAGAATATCTATAGTTATTGGTCTTTTTTCATCCCAAAAAATCATAGATTCAAGAAATTCGAGGGATGGCTTAGAATTAAGAAGACTCAAGATGAAATTAGCTTCTTCCTCCGTGTCAAAGGACAAAAAGTTAACAGTGTCATCTAGCATGACTGGTTTATTATCAATGGGGTTGACAAGCCCAAAATTCAACCTCTTATAAAGTCCAGATATAGCGATCTTCCACTTCTTAAATGAATATTCTCCTATGCCAAATATAGAATATGGAGGCTTGTTTTTGTATATTGAACTTTTTCTACGACTCAATAGAGCATCATGTTCAAGTAGATACTGCCAGGTATTAAATGCTTTATCCTTAATGACACTTGTATCGTCGCCAATCGTTTTTTGTGTAACTAAGACAAGCTTTCGGCAAGTATTAACTCTACCATTTCCGATATCTGAACTTTTCAAAAGGGGATATAGATACTCGGTCTCAAGTGAATATTGTTGATGCATTCCATTTTGGAATAACCCATTTCCAACTTGCTCCAGTTCCATTACTTTAGAACAATCATGTTTAATTCCAGAACGCCAAGTATATCTCAGATCTTGACCTAATAAATGCTTCCATTTTTCGTATTTTGCTGTGTCTTTGAGGATAAAACCATCCCTTTCACCGATTAGGTGCAGTATCTGATCTGATATCAGGTCTTTATAAACGACGCAGTCAGAACTATCATGAGAGTTAGTAGATAAGATAAAGAAGCAAGCCTCCACTGAAGCTCCAAAGAAAACTTTTGCATCAATTAGGTAGATGGAAGCAGAGAATTTATTACCTGATCTTTTCGTGATTTGCCTAAAGACTTTACGCGCTACTGAATACTTGCACAAGAGAGCTATTGTTCCTTCTCTCTTTGTGAGCCATTCAGCATGTTTCAGTAGCATCCATTCTGAAATATCAAAATTACCTGAACCTGTTATAGCCTCAATGCCTCGACGATTCTGAAAATTTGACTTTGAAGGCAAATTTTTGCTGTTGAGAATGCTTAGTTCGCTACTTGTAACCCAAGGAGGATTCCCAATGACCAAGATATGACCTGAAAAATTATCAAGAAAGGAATCCCAATCCATGCTGAAAAAATCTCCTGTTAAAACAGTTGCATTTTCTGAATTTGGATATTTTGATAAGGTCTCTTTCGCTTCCTTGACATATTTCTCATTAATATCAAAACCTACAATTTTCGAGTACCTAAACTCACTTAGGGATGCTCTAAGAAAAGCCCCTTTTCCACAAGTCGGCTCTATTACTAGGTTGGGAGAGATACCGTGTTTTTCTCTAAGCAGTTTCGTCGCACATTTTGCCAGCTCATCAGGTGTCTGAAAATCACCGAACTGCCATTTATCTAATGACTTCACCATTTTTGATTATCGAACTCTAATTATTCCTGAAACATTACCTGCCTGTTGAATAACACGTCCGTATTGCAACCTCCACTGAAGAGCATTAGATATCGTTAGATAGCCTTGATGGGGAGGCGATTCTAATATTCTATCAGCCAACTGATTTGCCCCTATCTCATCAACTGGCAAGTTTCTGTCTTCCAAAAAGGCAAGAATATCATCTTTATTCCCATCGCGGTTTAAAATATCTAAGCTGATATGCATTTAAATTGCATTGATTGTGTTTCCTTTGTTTTTGATCTTGCGATCCCATTTGATGACAAGCTGCCCTTCGTTCAACAGGTTATGAACAAGCGCTTCTAGATCCTCAATCGACTCAAATAGACGATTGGCAATGAATTCCTTTGCAGAGTGCCAAACTAACTCGATTAAATTATAGTCCGGACTGTAGGGTGGCAGAAATTCTAAAACAATGTTGGGCATCTCCTTCGCTATCTTCTCTAGAATCTCTGCCTTTTTATGAATACTTGCATTGTCTAAAATGATAAGAATCTTAGGGCCATCCTGCTCAAAGTCTTCAA
>NZ_JACJRS010000160.1 GCF_014697375.1 Phormidium sp. FACHB-1136 | reverse complement strand
AGCCAATAGGTAGACAAGTCCGTCGGTCGAGGCTTGGCATTATCGCCCGCATTGGCTGAGACAATCCCGGCTGGATAGGCCAGGTGTCGCTCAAAGGAGGCCACCGCTGCACTGGTGATCCGGCCCGTCAGCTTGTAGTTCAGGTTTTGCAGGATTTGGGCCGAGGTCGCACATTCCGCGATGGCATCCGGGTCTTGGGCAATCAGCAGGACACTGATGCCGTCCTTGCGGCCCGTCGCACAGAGGTCGCCCACCATCTGAGCAAATCCATCGCGCTTCAGCAGCACGGATTGTTCATCGCCCACAAACAAACTGCGGGGATGGGCCAGGGCCGTGCGGATGCAGGCGGCATGGGCATTGATGGCCATCAAGTAAGCATCCTGGCCGCTCTCGGCATTGAGGCCAGACAGGGCAAAAAACGTCACGGCAGGGTTGGGGTTAAAGCTGCTGGGCTCACTCAACACCCGACCCACCTCAGAGACGAACAAAGCCTCAAACTGGGTCACGATCTGGTTGAGGGCACGCTTATCCAAATCCTCGAAGCTGACCAGATTCAGCCGTTCTCGGGTGCAGTAGCGCTTAAAGTCCTTCAGAGTCGGGATAGTCTGCCATGCCTCGGATGGCCACCCCGCCGCCATGGCCTGGTTGTAGCGCTCCACGATGTCGGAATCGGCCAAGAACGTCTCTAGGGCCAAGCGCAGCAAGGCTTCCACCCGCTGGGCGAGTTGTGGATCGTCGAGCTTGCCCATCACGATGATGTTCAAAGGCCACAGCACCATCTCCTTCCAGGTCTCTAGCCGTTGCTGACGGGTGGCTTTATCGAAGTGCCGTAGGTCAGGGGGTTCGAGTAGGTTCGAGTGGGAGCGCTTCAGGTCGATGTAGGCTCCGTCTCGGCCCAGTAGGCCAATCAAGGTCTTGAAGGTGCTGTCGCCCCCACTGGACAAGTCCATCCCCACGACCGGAATGTTCTGGGCCAGACTGTCGATTAAGAAGCGGCAGGCCAACACCGATTTACCGCTGCCGCTGGTGCCCGTGATCAGGGCTCGCTTGGCTTGGGTAAACAGGTCAATGTGCAAGGGCTTACCACCCCGAGCCGTCACAAACTCAACACCACGACGGTCTACGTCCTTGGGCACCGTCAACGGCAGCAGGCCCGCCACGGTTTGGGTGGTTGGCGTCAAGCGGCGTTCATCGGACACGAGGCTACCGTCTTGAAGTAGGCGCGAGCAGGTAATCGGCAAGGTCTGAAGCCACAGTTCCCAGGCCACATGGTTTTCACGGATCACCACCGCAGAGTCGAAGGCATTGGCTAACATCTGACAGGCCAGGTCGAGTTCGCGTAGGCTCTTGCGATAGACCAGCATCATCGGCGCACAGTGGACGGCTTTGACGCCCTGGTACAGGTCGAGCTGAGCCTGGAAGCTTTCGTTCTGCTTCACCTCGGCCCCAGCGTCTCGGCCTTGACCCTTTTGCAGCGACCGACTCGACGCACTACGGGCCTGTTTGGCTTGTTTGGCCAAATTGTCCTTAATCAACAGGTCGCTGGCGGGGGTCACTTCGCACCAAAATTCAGTGTCGTAGACAAAGCCCGCACTCGAACATTTCCACATCCAGCGCAACTGCTCTCTCACATTGGCCCAGCCCGCCGGGGGTTCCTCCATCACCATCACACCCACGTAGGGGCGAGCCTTGCCGGGAAGCTTGATGCCATCGGTCATCTCGCCGTGGCTAGGGCAGGCCGAACGGCCCTGAGTCCCCTCAATCAACAACGTAACGGGATGCTTAGGCGTCGAGATGCGCTCGCTCAGGTGGTAGCCCGTATCGGTCTCGCGCAACGACAACACCTGGGGCACGGGCGGAGCGGCGGTGTCATTGAAGCGGTGCCAGAGCCAATCCCATAATTCGTCCGTGCTGCAAGGCTGTAACCATAGGCCCGCTTTCGTCCGCAGCACCGATTCCCAGGGCAGAAAGCCTTGGTTAAAGGCCGCCAACAACAGCCGGGTATAGTACTGCTCTTTGTAGGCCAGGGTGTTGCCCGTGATATTGCCCAACACAGACCCCACCAGGCCCTGCACCGAACTGACGCACTTATCCCACCAGTCTCCCGTGGGCCGCACGTCTCCCGCACTGGCCGTCCAGGTCACAAACACCCGTTGGTCCCAGACCTGGCGCTGGCCGGATTGGGCCAAGTCTCGCACTCGGTTTTGCTCATTGCGCAGCAGCACGGACACCGCTGAATTCGATGCCTGGTTCGCTAAGTTCTCCAACTCCCGCTGGCGGGGATGGTCATCGCTCAATCCGCTCATGCAAAAGGTCAGGCGCTCTCCGGTGGGCAGATATTTGAAGCCTTCTTCTAGCCCAGCGGCGGCATTCATCAACTCCTCTTGGGTCAAGATGTCGTGCCAGCCCTGGAGCGTAAAGCCAAACACAAACTGGTATTGCCGCGCCCCCAGTTCCAGCAGGTAGGCGCTGATGGTGCGTTCGTCTTTATGGATTTCGGCCAAGCAGCACAGGTTGAGATAGTTTTGAAAGGGCATAAAGGTCCATTGGCCTCCGTTGTCTCGCTTGATCTGACGCGGTTTCAATCGAGGTCGAGCGATCTTGTCCTGATACACCTTCTGGGCCTGAGCCGTTCGGTTTCGAGGTAGCACCGCCATGTAGCGTTTGTGGCCATTGCACCAATCTTTACCCGGTGGGTTGCGCCATTGGTTGACGTAGTGATAAGGTCGCTTTCCAGTCAGCAACCACCAACTAACCATCAGCACAAAAGACGTGGTAAAGAAGGTCGGTAATCCTAATCCGAGAAAGCCTTGAATCAGGACGTAGGACACCACCAGGATGCCGACCCAAGGCACGAGTTGATTGGCCGGCACTGGCCCAATCGAGGCTTGTTTGCCCAGAATGGTGTTGTAGCGAATAAACGAATTCGTCATGGTTAGCTCATTATCTTAAGGCTCCAAGACTAGGGAGTACCTAGCCTTAGAACCATGAACGCTTGACCGGGCTAGACCGCATTCCCGATAAAGATGAACGTCACCACGTCGATGGCGATGACGATGGCAAAGGCTAGACCGACTTGGGTGACGATGGGCCGCCAATCATTGCCCTGCTGGGCCTGGTTGTAGGCAAAGAGCGCCGCCGCCGCCACCAATAGCAGGAACACCCCTCGAATCAGGTTAAATACCAGGCCAATCACACTTTCATCCAGGGTTTCTCCGGCACCCCCACTCTGGGCCTGAGCCGCAAGATCCACAAAAAAGGCTTCTAGACCACTCAGAAACAGGGCATGGGCAGGCTGGATGGCGCTAGCCAGGATCGTCGTGGTGCTGATGGCGATGACCACATGCTGAATCTTAATCTTGCTACCAATCCACTTTTCTAAGACTGGCGTCACCTGAAGCATCTGCCAAGCCGCTAAGTAAAATAAACCGCTTAGACCGAGCACCGTAAAGAAGACGGGCTGACGAGCGGCCATATACACCAGACCCGCCCCAATCCCCGCTAAGCTCAGTTGGTCGAAGGTCAAGGCCCTAGTCTTATCAGACCGTCGTTGAATGCGCTGAAGGGAAGCACTCGAAAACTGACCAGTCATCGCTTGATTTCTCCTTAAACAGGTATGGATGAAACAAAAATCTGGCAGGCTGTCCCGTCAAAGGCCGAGAGCGGCTTTGAATGGCTCGATAGTCAACCCACCTTCTGACTCAACGCTGTGGGTCAAGCCTGAATTTGAGACAGCGTTCGTGAGCGCTTTGGCCTGACTCGTTTATCGCCAGATTGACCCAACCGCGATGGAGAGGAGGCCCCGTTCTGTGACCCGTGAGCGGCCCTAGGCCTATCTCGCCCCGCTGAAACGTCCTGGCCAGGGGGGGTGAGGCCAACTTCTTTTTCAAGCACCGTCAGCCGCTCCTCAATGTGGTCTAGCGTCTGATTGATGTTGAACAAATAGGCTTCCAGCGCATCGAGTCGCTGGCTGATGGGTGCCTTCGAGTCCAGCTTGGGCGCACGTAGACGATCTGAACTCGGGCTGGGTTGGCCCAGGGCAGACACCCGGTCATTCAGGTCGTTGACCCCCTCCGTCTGCGTCTCCAGCCTAGCGGTCGCTGCTGCTTCACTCGAAGACTGGCCTGACGGACGTTGTGGCGCAGAAGCCTGCTCTGAGTCGGCTGGGGTTTGACCCTCACGGGTGGCGAACGCATCCTCAACCTTGACGAGTCGTTCCGCCATGTGACGGCCCCGTTCCTCGGTCGATTCAATCGCCTGACCCAAGGCCACCAGTCGCTCCCAGTGACGTGAGTTACGGCTCTGCTGAATCTGCTTAACGACCTCAAGGCCCAGCATCGTCGCCGCCGCCGCCACCGCCACGACCTCACCCGCATCCGCCATCACCGTGACGCCATCGGTATTGCTGCTGGCCAGACCGGACAGCGTACTAGCCGCATCCGACAGCGTAGAATCCAAGGGGTCACGGCCTAGTCTAGACCTCTGGGTCGGGTGTGAACGGGGCGGCTGCACGACATCGGACGGACGTGGCTGAGGGGTCTCTAATCTCGATAAGGGAGGCCCAGTCCTCGCCATAGGGGTGGGTTGTGACGCCTGAGACGGAGGCTCAAACAGATTCTCATCCGCTTCATCGTCACCCCAGTCGAGGGACGATAGCTGAGCAAGGGCGGTGTCCTGTGGTGAATCTACCTCTGAATGATCCGTGGCAAAGGCATTGTCCTGAATGGCGTCGCCGTCATCAGCGCCCCCTGAAACATCCTCTGAAGACTCTTCTAGCCCATCATCGAGCAGGTCATCAAACCCTGCGGTATCGTCTATCATCGTGGATGACGTGGAAGCCCTCGGTTGACGAGACCGAGGTACGCTAGAAGTGAGCGATTTCCCGGATAATGCCTGACGTTCTAGACTAGAGCGACGAGCAACCTCAAGGCCAAACTGTTCACAGATATAATGGCCTGTAATCGATGGCAACTCGCCTTCAGGCTGATTGTGTATCTTCTCAATATGTCGGGCTAAAATGGCACCCGTTGAGGTCTTGTGTGACCCCACCTGACTCAATCTAAAGTTGTGGCCTTCACCCACGATGTCGGCCTGAACACCGTAGTCTTGCCGCAAGAAGTCGGCAAAATCATCGAGCGTCTGAACCGTAACCTGGCCCTCCATCGCACGGTCGTGTAAGTCGTTAATGCTGGCCCAAATGTGGTTAATGACATCGCGATCTGCGCTCACTTCGGGTCGCAGATACTTGCCGACTGAACCTTGATTGGGGTTGGAATGACCTAAAGATTTTCCTAACGCCATTGGTTTTATTGCTTGCTTGGATTCATTGTTGACAACCGACCCTTAGACAACCTCTATCTATCGGTAGAAATGGATGAATTGAGGGGTGACGTCAATCACAAGGAACGTCCTTAGACCCTGTATACAAAAGCCTGAGTCATTCAAGTTAAATTTATGGTTAACAACCGCATTCTTAGACAACCTCTATCTATCGGTAAAAATGGATGAATTGAGAGGTAACGTCAATCCCAAGAAGCAGGCTTAAATCCGGTATACAAAAGCCTGGAATGATTCAATCGTGAGGGCTATCGCCCAAAACATGGATGTTTATCCAGGTTTTGCGATGAATACCGAGACAACCCCAAAAGGCTTCGATTTTCGCGCCGTGGTGCCCCAAAATGAACAACAGGCCGCCTATCTATCCCAGGGTGCCGCGTTGCTACAGGCCCAGCCCGGTACCCCAGATTCCCAACTCCTTGGGATTGGAGCTGCCGGGAGCGGCAAGAGCTACCTCAACATGGCGCTCGTTGCCGCTGCCGTAGACCGGGGCCTGCGGGTCGTCTGTGCCACACCCACCCACAAAGCCCTGACCATCTTGCAGCGCTCGGCTCGGCAGTACGGCATCAGTCACCAGGTCACGTTCTGCACCATCCAAAGCCTGCTGGGGCTGCGGCTGAGTGCTGGCGAGAATGGCAAAGAACTCCAGCCCGTGGATTCGCCGACGATTGGCTGGTATGACCTGATGCTGGCCGATGAAGGCTCCATGATCAACCAAGCCGTGTGGAACTTCATGCGGCCCTACCTAGGCCAGACCCGGTTCTTGGGCACGGGCGACCCGGCTCAGCTCTACCCGGTCGGGGAAGGCCTCAGCCCCTTCTTCAAGTCAGGGATGAACCAGGTCAAGCTGACCCAACCCATCCGCCAAGCCGAAGGCCCGCTGATGGATGTCGTCACGGCGGCCCGTCGAGCCGTCGCGGCTAAAAAACGAAACTATGCCTGGTTCAAGCCTGACCGCAAGGCCATCAACGCCGACGGCACCCCCATGCGCGTCTCCCGCAAAGCCCTGGTTCAAGCGGTTCTCAACCACATCGACTGCATCAAAGACAACCCGGACACCTTCCGCATCGTGGCCTTCCGCAATGCCACGGTCGATCAGTATAACCGGGTCATCCGGCGAGCCGTGCTTGGCCCCGACGCACCGCAGTATGCGCCGGGAGACCGACTCCTGGCCAAAGACCGAGGGGTCAATTCCCCCGACGGTAAGGAAACCCTGGTACATACCGCCATGGAAATGGAGGTCTTAGAAGCTGAAGCAACGCACCTCGATGGCTATGCAGTCTGGAAACTACGGGTCATCGTCGAAGGCGACCGTTCCCCCATCACGATCTACGCCCTCCACCACGATGACCAGGCCCGGTTTGAGCAAGAGTGCCAGGACTTGAAGGCGGCGGCGGTTCGCAATCGGTTCCTGTGGCGGCGCTACTATGAGCATCTTGAGAAATTTCCCAACCTCAAACCCTGCTATGCCCTGACGGTGCATTACAGCCAGGGCGGCACTTATCAGCACTGTGGCGTCGATGGCAAAGACCTCGACGCCTGTCGCCATGCGGGTAATGACTCCCCCTTGAGCCGCGCCCGATTCTACAATCGGCTCTGGTATGTCGGCCTGAGTCGGGCCGCTCAAAACGGGTATTTTGTGCTGTAGGTGCCCCGCTATCGCTGGGAGGGTGAGTATAACTATCCCAGCGAACGATG
>NZ_JACJRS010000016.1 GCF_014697375.1 Phormidium sp. FACHB-1136 | reverse complement strand
TTTTAGAATTTCTGCCACCCTACAGTCCGGACTATAATTTAATCGAGTTAGTTTGGCACTCTGCAAAGGAATTCATTGCCAATCGTCTATTTGAGTCGATTGAGGATTTAGAAGCGCTTGTTCATAACCTGTTGAACGAAGGACAGCTTGTCATCAAATGGGATCGCAAGATCAAAAACAAAGGAAACACAATCAATGCAATTTAAATGCATATCAGCTTACCCCCATGGCCACCACAGTGGTTGATCGTCCTAATTCATTATTCATTGATTGTCCCAATACATAGTCGGCATCGATTAGTCATGGTTGACCGTTTGCGCCGTCAGGGCATCTACTACCCGATCTAGAGCCACGGAACGGGAAGCCTTTAGCAGCACGCGGTCACCCGGTTGCAGTAGGGTTTTGAGGTGAGTTGTTAGGCTGTCGTGGTCATCAAAGGTGAGGGTAGGAACGCCTTGGGCACCCTCGGCAAGGGCGTTGGTTTCGTCGGGGTCGGCCAGGGTCAACAGGTGATCGATCTGGAGGTGCCGCACTATTTCCCCCACCCGCCGATGCAGGGCGACGGACTGAGCCCCCAATTCCTTCATGGTGCCCAGCACGGCAATGTGCCGCTGGCCGGGGGTTTCTGCCAGCAGGTGAAGGGCGGCGGCCATAGCCTCAAACCCGGCATTGTAGGTTTCGTCTAGCAGCAGAATGTCTTGGCCTAGGTCAAGCTTACGAGCACGCCCCTTGGGTAGATCCACGGTGATTCCCCCTTGAAGCCCTCTCCAATCAAGATCGAGAGCCTGCATCACGGCGACAGCAGCGAGAAGGTTCAGGGCATTGTGTCGTCCCGGCAGGGGGAGAGGCAGGGCAACGCCATCAATGTCTAGGGTGTCAGGATCCCGCAGAGTGCCCCGAACATCGCCCCCCTCTAGGCCAAAGGTGAGGGTGCGACCGGGCCATACCGTCGCCGCCGTGGCCATCAGCCGATCATTGTCGTGGTTGAGGATGGCGATGCCCTGGGGGCTCAGTTCCGCCAGCAGTTCACACTTGGCGTTCGCAATGGCCTGCTCTGACCCCAATCGGCCAATGTGGGCCGTTCCCACGTTGGTAATCACCGCGATGTCTGGCTGGGCCGTTTGGGCCAGCACCGCAATTTCCCCTGGCCCCCGCATTCCCATTTCAATCACCCCAAAGTCGTGGTGGGGCTGAAGTTGCAGCAGGGTTTTGGGTACGCCAATGTCATTGTTGTAGTTGGCCTGGGTTTTGAGCACCGCCCCCTGGGTGCCAAGGGCAGCGGCAATCAGTTCCTTCGTGGTGGTTTTGCCAACGGATCCAGTAATAGCTACGATCTTAGCCCGCTGCTGGGTGCGCCACCACTGGCCGAGGCGCTGGTAGGCGGCTAGGGTATCGGCCACGGGCACACAGGGCAAGTCAGGCCGCACCCGATCTGCCCGCACCACCACCGCCACCGCCCCCTGGGCCACCGCTGTTTCTAGAAAGTCGTGGCCATCAAAGCGATCCCCCCTGAGGGCCACAAACAACGCCCCTTGCCGCAGATCACGGGTATCTGTTGTAATGCTGGATACCGACGCTTGCTGGACATTAATCGGTAAATAATCGAGGGGTGCCTGTAAAACTTTCGCTAAGCTACCCAGTGCAGCCAAATCGGTCATCCGAGATCCTACGGTCGAGGTTTACACGTCCTAACGAGTAAGGCTTCTTACATGGTTTGTAAAGAAGGCTGATCAATTGTAAAGTAATCATGTCCCTCGTCATGAATTCTCACCGCCTCGGTTGTAGGAACTACAAATGCTAGTTTTTGGCTCAAGTCCCAGTGGATGAGACCTTTGGGACAAACTGAGCAAGGATCTTCACCGTGGCCTTACATGCTCTCTTCGAGATTTATCGTTCCTTTGCGTCCGTTGCGGGTTCCTCCGGCTCAATCGAAGAAATACGCACTACTGTAGAGTATGGTACCTCCGTAATCTGGTGTAAAAACTGACGCAGGCTAGCCCTGCTTTCCGTTTAGATATGAGGTAAGGGTTTTCCATTACCATCCCGTGCATCTACATCGACCTATCCAAGCGACCACCTGTTCCTTCATCCGTCGTTCCACGACCCTATGCTCACTCTAGATCCTCCACGATTCCCATCGGGGTCGTTTCCCATTGGGGTCGCAATGCCAAGGCAAGGGCGGTAAACTCCGTGAAAACGCAAGCAACCCACAATCACCGCATCACCACAGCTGATGAGGAATTCCTATACAGCCACCTGCTAGGTTGTGTTGGTTCCGAGTCACCGGAGATGCTCATTGGGCGATTCCAGTCCCTCTTTATCGATGGCTTTGGCTATCCAGATCGTGATGTGATTGTGGCCCTAGACAATATCCTGTCGTCCCCAGAGGTGGAGGAGTACTTTCGTTTCATCCTCAACCGCTGCTGCCACATTCTGATTAACCGCTGGCAAACCCATCCCCAACTCCAGTCCGCCATCCTCAACCTGGTGGACTTGTTTGAGGAAGAACCCACCGCGACCAGCCGCGTCACAGAACTCTCCCGTTCCCGCTCCATGCGTCGAATTCGACAGGCGGCTAAGGAGTTCAGAGAGACCGAGCAGTACCTCGCCCTGCGGCGTTTGGCCCGCATTATTGAAGCTCGTCAGGCCGCCAAGGGTAAACCTGCCGAGCCCTCAGTGGTGCCCCTAGGGTCGCTCATCAACCGCTACCCCTACCTCTACGAACATTGCCTAGTCACCGAGGACAGCGATCTGCAACACCAGCAAATTGTCCGCACCATGCAGGCCGAAGCCCAGCATCAACTGGAGGTAGACCTATCCCACTACGTCACCTACCGGATGCGCCAGCGGCAACTCTATCTCCAGGGGCAGTCCCAGTCCATCAGTCGCCTGCGGGAGATCCAAAATCCAACCCTGCTCAATGATCGGGAATTGGTCACCTCCCTGAAGCAGTTTGCCCGCCGTCGCGATCCGGGGCAAAGTCTCAGCTATCGGGACACGGCCCAGCGATTTTTGATGAACCACCCCCAGGGCGGCACCTTCCGCGATTTTAAGACCGACCTCTTCGACTACATCATGGCCGATGTGGATCCGGGGTATGGGCAGCGTCAGTTTAAGAAGATGCTGCACGACCACCTATTTGGTAGCTTTGCCGACAGCGATAACAAACCTGCCGACGATTTTCTGCGAGTGCGGACATGCAGCAATCTGTTCAATTTCCTAGTCGTGGATCCCAGTGCAGGCAAGCAGCACTATGTTTTTATCGACCTGATCAATAACCTCGGTCCCATCAACACCACCGGGTTGCTGCTGCGGATCCTGTTGATTTGCCAAAAGGTGAGACCCTTCCTAGATCGCCGCTTCTCCATCCTGTTCAACCACTACGAAACCGCATCGAGCGACGCAGTGGATTGGTTAGTGAAGGTCTTGGAAAACGTCAACATCGCCCTTAGCCTCAATTTTGGCACCCTGGATCTCTCTCACCTAGGGTCAAAGTAGCCCCCTAGGGTCAACATAGACGGTATGGCGCGGCGGCCCAACTCCCGCTGCTGTCGCGAACTGGTCGTGAATCTGTGACGGGATGAACCGATCACGTCGTGGGTAGCTGTGCTGGCGTGGGGGAAGTCCTGTGGGAGAATGGCAACGGTTGTTTACAGAGCCTTCCCATGAGCGGCGACACCATTTTTGGCAAAATTATTCGCCGGGAAATTCCCGCCAACATCGTTTACGAAGACGATTTGTGCATCGCCTTTCGGGATATCGCGCCCCAAGCCCCCGTCCATATTCTGGTGATCCCTAAAAAGCCTATCCCCAGTTTGGCTGATATCACCGCTGAGGATAAGGAAGTCCTGGGCCATATGCTGTTGATCATTCAGCAAATTGCCGATCAAGAAGGGCTCACCGAAAAGGGCTATCGTGTCGTCACCAACATTGGCACCGAGGGCGGTCAAACGGTCTTTCACCTACATTTTCATTTGATGGGCGGACGAGCCATGCATTGGCCACCGGGCTGATGCGTTACCCTTCGCAACAAAAACATAGATTTATATGGCGGAGATATTTCGTTTTGCAACAGATGATTTACTTTTGTGCAACGAAATAAACTTTTCTGATTAGGGCTTTTGAAATCGCGAGGGAAACTTTACGATAACCAACAGGATAGGCATTCTTAATCATTCTCTATCCTGTTTGATTCTTATCCATTCATTGGCCTTTTAATCATGACTACTTCCCTTCGTTCCCGCGATAACGTGGGTGTATGGGAGCAGTTTTGCCAGTGGATTACCAGCACCGAAAACCGCCTGTACATTGGCTGGTTCGGCGTGCTGATGATCCCCACCCTGCTAACTGCAACCATCTGCTTCGTCATCGCCTTCATCGCCGCCCCTGCGGTGGATATCGACGGTATCCGCGAGCCCGTGGCGGGTTCTCTGATGTTTGGTAACAACATCATCTCTGGTGCGGTTGTGCCCTCTTCTAACGCCATTGGTCTGCACTTCTACCCCATCTGGGAAGCCGCTTCCCTGGATGAGTGGCTGTACAACGGTGGCCCCTACCAGCTGATCATTTTCCACTTTTTGATCGGCTGCTTCTGCTACCTCGGTCGTCAGTGGGAACTGAGCTACCGTCTGGGGATGCGCCCCTGGATCTGCGTGGCCTACTCCGCTCCTCTGGCCTCCGCCACCGCTGTGTTCCTGATCTACCCCATCGGCCAAGGCTCCTTCTCCGACGGGATGCCCCTGGGGATTTCCGGTACCTTCAACTTCATGTTGGTGTTCCAAGCAGAGCACAACATTCTGATGCACCCCTTCCACATGTTGGGTGTGGCCGCTGTGTTCGGTGGCAGCTTGTTCTCCGCCATGCACGGCTCCCTGGTGACCTCTTCTCTGGTGCGTGAGACCACCGAGACCGAGTCTCAGAACTACGGTTACAAGTTCGGCCAAGAAGAAGAGACCTACAACATCGTTGCCGCCCACGGCTACTTCGGTCGTCTGATCTTCCAATACGCCAGCTTCAACAACAGCCGTTCTCTGCACTTCTTCCTGGGTGCATGGCCTGTGATCGGCATCTGGTTCACCGCCCTGGGCATCAGCACCATGGCGTTCAACCTGAACGGCTTCAACTTCAACCAGTCCATCCTCGACTCTCAGGGTCGTGTGATTGGCACCTGGGCGGACGTGATCAACCGTGCCAACCTGGGTATGGAAGTGATGCACGAGCGCAATGCTCACAACTTCCCCCTCGACCTGGCCTCCGCTGGCGAAGTCACCCCTGTGATCCTCCAAGCTCCTATGATCAACGGTTAGTCCTCGCGGATTGATCGCCTTGATTACCTCAAAAAAGAAGCGCTCCTCGTCAGGGGGGCGCTTTTAGCAAGTTTTTAGTCTAGCTTTAGGACACCTCGATGAGATGATTTCTCGGGTCTCGGCATCCATGGCCAGCCAGACCCATGGCTTGTTTCCTGGATGATCGACCACCGACCACAGTGCATCCATCTGCACTTTCAGCGGGCCTTTCGGCTTGGGAATGACTGTCGCCTCGCCGTTTGAGGCACCGATTCATGGCACTTCAACCAAGTGAAATCTGCTATGGCTATTGATGGTAAGCAGGGGGATGCCAGGATGGTGGATCGTTGAATGCTGGCCCTAGGGCTACATGGGTTGACGGATTTGCTGAATTTGCTCTACAGTTGGGTCGTTTGTCCAAGTGGTGACGGCAGTCCAAGCAACCCAACCCAAGGCTCCAAGGGCGAGGCAAAGGGTGGTGGTCGAAATGAGTTGTTGTAAGGCAGGACTTAGATAAATGCGCATTGGGATCACCTCCTAAGTTAACCAATCAGCAAAGCATCAGAGTCAAAAAAAGGAAACTGGAAAACACCAGCACTTCAGAGGCAGGCCTGAAGCGATGGCTCAGGTAAATCCATTTACGCCGACAACTTATCGGGATCCGGAATAAATAGAGACCCGATTGACCAGCGTATTTTTGCCTAGAAAACCGCGACGGTTGAACCGCAACGCCGCTAGGCTTACTGGGATCCTATAGGTTTAGAATACCCAGACTAGAGGGCTAAGCTGTCATGGAAATTACTGACCTGAGGGCACTAGACGCTTTCTGAGGGATTCTGCCCGACGTTTGGCGGTGCCATTATTTGGCTCAAGGGCCAGGGCGCTTTCGTAGGTTTCTAGCGCCTGGGTCATCAGTTGTTTGCGCTCATAGCTGTGGCCCAGGTTGTTCAAGGCTGTGACGTAATTCGGGGCGACCTTAAGCGCTTCTTTGTAGTTGCGGATGGCTAGGTCGTACTGATCCTGGGCAAAGTAGGCATAGCCAAGGGCGTTGTAGACCAGGGCTGCATTCTCAATTTCTTCGCCATCCACCTGCTTTAGGGCTTGCTGGAGGTAGAGGGCCGCTTGGGTGTAGAGCTTTTTATCCAGCAGGAGGCTACCCAGTTCGTAGTATTCCTGGGCCGTCCCCTTTTCCTTGGTGAGTTTGTTTTGCAGACGCGACAGGGTGCCCTCAATGCGACGAGTTTTAAGCACCTGACGCACCACAAAAAAGGCGGCTACGCTCAACAGCGCCAGGAGGATGGCTAGATAGGTCAAAAGCAGCTTGCTGTTCTCCATAGCTCAAATATGCGTCCTACTAAATGCGCGTCCTACAAATCTGTTCCTATCTTGGCATGAGTTAGGCCCTTGGCAGGGATTAGGGCAATCCCCAAAAGGTGGTGCGTTCCTCCAGCCAGCCGCTTTGGTGCCATTCACGCAGGCTTTGGTTTACTAGGTGGCGCAGGTCGTTGAACTGGGTGCCGTGGGGTAGGGCCATGGCCAAGGGTTCGGCGGTGAGCACGGTGGGCAGTAAGGTATACCCCGACTGCTCCTGCTGCCAGCCAACCAGGGTGCTCACGTCCCCGGCAAAGGCTTCGACTTGCCCCCGCTGGAGGTGGTCAAGTCCCGATTGATAGCTGGCTAGGGGCACCAACTGGGCCTGGGGCAAAATATAGCGCACAGCGGCCATCGTACTAGACCCCTGGAGCAACCCGATTCGCCCCCGATTGAGGGACTGAAGGGTGCGATCCCGATCCTCCCGCACCAGAAACCCGGCCCCGTCTAGGTAGTAGGGTAGGCTAAAACTCACCAAGCGCGTACGTTCCGGGGTTTGGGTAATCCCGGCGATGGCCAAATCCACCCGATCTTCCAGCACTACAGGCAGGCGATCTCGGTTGGGTACCACCTCGAGAACGAGGGCATTGGGGTCGTCAAAAATGCGCTGGGCCAACTGGCGGGCGAGATCCACCTCTAAGCCCACCAGATCCCCAGCCTGATTGCGAAAACTGAGGGGTCGCCACTGATCGCGCACGGCTACTACGAGGTAGCCTCGGGCTTGAATGGTCTTGAGATCCGCCGCAAAAACTGGGGGCACAGCAACCTGTACCCCCAGAATAAGGCCGAAACCAAGCCGCAATAATCGCAGAGAACCCATCGACATTGTCCGCTACGGCTTCTTGATCACCATGCCAATGACTGAGGCTGTGTCTGGAGTCTAGGCTTTACCAGCCACTTCAACCACTTTGGCAAAACCATCGGGATCCAAGACGGCCATTTGGGCCAGCATTTTGCGGTTGATTTCGATGTTGGCCTTTTTGAGCTGACCCATCAGTTGGCTGTAGCTCACATCGTGCAGACGAGCCGCCGCATTGATACGGGTAATCCACAGGCGACGGAAATCGCGCTTCCGGTTGCGACGGTCGCGGTAGGCGTAGCGCAGGGCTTTCATCACCTGCTGGTTAGCGGTACGGAACAGCTTAGAGTGAGAGCCTCTAAAGCCCTTCGCCAGTTTTAGAATTTTATTGCGGCGCTTCCGGGCAACATTGCCGCGCTTCACACGTGCCATGACTGTTTAAATCCTTGGGGAGACGTTTAACCTAAACACATTTAACCCTAGATACAATTTGACGGTGCTGGCCCACCAGAGCTAGCCTCAACCCTCAAACGATCTAGCTGTAGGGCTACCTAGAGGTAGGGCAGCATCAGCTCAACATTGGGCGCATCTTCCTCAGAAACCACCACAGCTTTAGACAGCCGGGAGCGCCGTTCAGCGTTTTTATGTTGTAGCAGGTGGTTCTTAAACGCCTTGCGACGCATGATTTTGCCACTGCCACTGCGGCGAAAGCGCTTGGCCGCCGCCTTGCGAGACTTCAGTTTCGGCATGGTTAACCCTAGTTTTCGACACAGTCTTTAATTGTATCACGGGAATCCCAGAGATCTAGAGGTCGATGCCAGGGGTTTCTGGCGTTACGGAATCCTCCTCTGGGGGTTCGTCTGTGAGGTCGTCTTCGTCCACTAGGTCGTCTGCGGCGGGTTGGCCGGGGGATTTTGGGCGTAGTTTGGGCAGTTGGTCGATTTCAAAGTGCTGGTAGAACTTGTCGGTGACTTGCACCAGGGAGGAACGGCTGTCGGACTGCTTGCGCTTGCGAACAAAACCTTGGGTCAACAGTTCTTGGACATGCTGGTAGGCCCCAGAACCTCGCAAATCCACCAAATCGGTTTGGCTGATGGGGCCTTTTAGGGCAATGGCGGCGAGGGTGCGCAGGGCACCGACCCCTAGGTCCAGGGGAATCAGCATATCCACTAAAAACCGATAGCGTTCCTTGAGCTGAAGGCAGTAGCCATCCACCGTCTCCACGATTTCGAGGGCTCCGTCCCGGTGGGCGTAGTCGTCCATCAGGTCAATCAGCCCTTCCTCAATGTCTTCCCGTTCGCAGCGGGCCAGTTCCGCCAGCTTGGCAAGGGAGAGGGGTTGGCCCTTGAGGTACAAAATCGCTTCGATGGTGGTGGCTAGGCTAGACATAGGGACGGGTTACAGAAACTTGCTGGCCATGCCGATTAGATTCGCCATCTGGGCCAGGTCAACCTCGCCAGACAGCACCTTTTGCAGCAGTCCGCCGCCCTGGCTGTTGGATCCTTTCACTAAAAATTGGGCGATCAGGGGCGTCACGTTTTTTACCATGGCCGGATCTACGCCGACTTGCTGGGCAATGTTGGCGACCTGCTCGGAGGCTAAAAGCTGTTCGATGGCACCGCTACTGGCCACCGCTTGCAGAATGCCCATGAGCGATCCGGCGTCGGCCTGTCCCTGATTTTTGGTTTGCAACACCTGCTGCAACTGTCCGGCAATGGCTCCAATTTGGGTGTTCTCGACGGGGGCTTGGTTGAGGCTACCGAGCAGCGACCCTACCAGGTTGCTGTTGGCTTCGGTGTCGCTACTAGCGATGACTTGGTTGACTAAACCCATTAAATCCATGGCGGTTGTTCCCTAGGGGCGAGGATACATCGCTCCTACGATACCGCCTTTAATCGAGGTTGCGCCCGGTGAGTTCCACAAAAATGTCCTCTAAGTTAGAGGGGCGCACCATCATACCCGTTTTGTCGGGTTGTTGACTCAGGTAGGCGTTGGCGGCTTCTAGGGTGGGGAAAAACTGGTAGTCCCAGTGGTCATCCCGTTGGGTCATCACAATGCCTTGGCCGTGGCGCTGGCGCAGTTGTTCGAGGGTGCCCAGTTCGATCAGGTTGCCCTGATCGAGGACGCCGATGCGATTACAGAGATACTCCACCTCTTCCATATAGTGGGTGGTGAGCAGCATGGTCATGCCCTGCTGGTTGAGGCGCTGGATAATTTCCCAGAGGCGACGGCGAGTTTGGGGATCGAGGCCCACCGTGGGTTCGTCCAGAAACAAGATCTTGGGATTGTGCAGTAGGGCACGGGCAATTTGCAGCCGCCGCTTCATGCCGCCGGATAGGGTTTTTACCTTGTCGTCCCGCCGATCCTGAAGCTCCACATATTCCAGCCAGGTATCGATGCTGCGCTGCCGCTGAGCCTTAGGAATGTGGTGCATTCGGCCATGGAATTCCATGTTTTCCCACACCGTTAGGTCGCCATCGACGCTGGTTTGCTGGAGCACCACGCCAATTTGGCGGCGCACCTCCAACTGCTGACGGTTGACGTCATAGCCTGCCACAACGATATCCCCCTGGCTGGGCTGGGCCAGGGTGGTGACCATGCGAATGGTGGTGGATTTGCCCGCCCCGTTTGGCCCCAGCAGCCCAAACACCTCCCCCGCCTCGATGGAAAGGGACAGGTCGTTGACCACGGACACGCCGTTGTAGACCTTGTGAACGTTTTGCAGGCAAACCGCAGCGGCCATAGGTTGTCACACTTCGTCATCATTGATGTCTCAAGTATCCCCTAGAAGGTTCCCTTTTGCAGCGGCCATCCTGCCGATGGTGATGGAGTTGGCACCCCTCTATCCCGCCTTCAGGACAGAAAAACCCTGGGTAATCGACAACCTAACGAGTGGGAGGCAAGGCGCTATTCCACCGCCAAAGAGACCCGGTTGCCACCGATGGCCCGCAAATCCGCCAGCAGTTTCGCGACTTGGCTGTAGGTCAATTCTCGGTCGGCTTTGAGGACTAAGCGGCCCTCTGGGTTTTGGGCAAAGTAGGTGGTGACCTCCTGGGAAAGAGCATTCCAGGTGGTGGGCTGGTTGTCGAACACAAGGTTGCCGTCTTTATCGAGCCCCACCATCAGGGCTTCTACAGAAATTACCTCATCTTCACCCAGGCCGCCCTCCGCCACCGATTGGGGCAGGCGCACGTTGAGGATCTGCTGCCCCGTTAACCCCATGGAAATAATGATGAAAAAGGTGAGCACCGTCATCAGCACGTCCATCATGGGGACGAGGTTGACCTCAGGAATTTGCGATTGGGGAGAGCGGTTTTTGAAACGCATGGCAAACCGGGATGGGCTAGGGGATAGTACTACGAGAGCTTACCGTCTAGCGCTTACCAACGACGAGGTTGAAAGGCGACATCATTGAGAATAACGACGCTATCCCCCGATTGTGCCATTACAAACAGCCCTTGGCGATAGGCATAGCGGGCTACTTCGTCGGGTACCACCATTCCAGCCACAGCTCCCATGGCTCGCACATCACCGTAGCGAGGCATCAGGCGCTTAAACTTGCTCAGACGCTCTAGGTGCTCATCCACATCGGCCTGGGTGAGCTTGCTTTTCACCTCCACCAAAATGGCCTCCGTGGAGTTCACAACTAGCAGGTCAATCTCAATGCCCTCGCCCCCGCGCTGGGCCGAGGCTCCAGGGTAAAACTCATGGACGGCAATGCCTCGCTCCTGAAACAATCGCACCACGACAGGGCGCACCTGCCATTCCACAAATTCCCCTAGGCGGTTGCCGAGTTTGCCAAGCTGCTCATTGAACTGCTGGTTTTGGCGACGCATCAGCTTCTCCGTTTCCCGAAAGCGCTGCTCCATGCGCTGATCACTTTCCAGAAAGCGTTGCTCTAACCGTCGTTCCGTTTCTTTTTGGGCCTCCGCTAGTTCGCCCAAAATGCGCCATACCTCTTCCGATGTTGTGGCCATGGGTGTTGACGACCTCCAGACGTTAGGGAGATTAGGTCACGCCTAGCCCAGGGTTGGCCAAGGATGAACCCTGATTGACTGACATACCTCCAGTGTAGATTGGGGACAGCAAAGCGGAACCCAACCCTCACCGAAGATTTGGAACCTGGGACAGGCTGTTCCGGTGTATGTCTTACCCCTTCACCCCGCTGCCCGTTTCGGTGGGCACGATGTAGCGCTGAAGCAGCACAAACACCAGAATGGCAGGTAGCACCGAGAGAATCGATCCCGCTGCAATTAAGCGCCAGTCGAGGGAGAAGCTTCCGGCCAGACGGGCCACCCCCAAGGGCAGGGTGTAGCGTTCGGGCTGATCGAGTAAAATCAGCGGCCAGAGGAATTCGCTCCAGGTGCCGATGAAGACGAAAATACCCAGGGTCACCAGGGCGGGGCGAGTGGCGGGGATCATCACGTTCCACCAAATGCCCAGGTCAGAACAGCCATCCATGCGGGCGGCTTCCTCTAGCTCCTTGGGCACGCCCTGAAAGGCTTGGCGCATCAAAAAAATGCCGAAGGCGGAGGCTAGGTAGGGCAGCACTAGGCCCAGGTAGCTGTTGCGCAGGCCCCAATTCACCGCCAGGATGTACAGCGGGATCATCACCACCTGGAAGGGGATCATAATGGTGGCGACAATCAGGGCCAGGATGGTCTCGCGCCCCACAAAGGACAGCCTTGCCAGGGGATAGGCGGCCAGGGAACAGAGCAGCAGGTTACTGAACACCGTGAGCACCGCCACGATGGTGCTGTTGAGGAAGTATTGCAAAAAGGGATTGCTCTGCCACACCTGGCGGTAGTTATTGAGTGTGGGAGCCTGGGGAATCAACTGGGGCGGTGAGGCCAGCAGGTTTTCCGTGGGGCCTTTGAAGGAGGTGCTAACCAGCCACAGCATGGGGAATACCATCACCAGGGCAATCAGCAACAGCACCCCGTAGAGGATCAGGGTGCGCCAGTGGGGCCAATGGAGGATGCGCTGGGGCAGGGTCGCCATGGGGTTCCTAGCCAAGGGGGAGGTCTTGCAGCAGCCAGAAACCCTCGAAGGACTCGCTGTTGGCGCTGGTTTGGACGCCCAAAAAGTGAACCTGGTTGGCCTTGCGTTTGGCGGCTTCAAACAGTTGGGCCTCGGCCAGCAGGGAAGGGTTCGCCAGACTGGCCAAAATCCAGCTATCGGCGGCTCCGGTTTCGAGCACCAACTGCGGGGTTTTGCCCATATCAATGCGCCAGTGGGAGAGTTCCAGCCCCGACATCCAGGCCGCTAGGGCATTGGCGCGGGGGGAGAAAATCAGCAGCCCTGGAATCGCCACGTTGTCGTCTACGGCGGCCATAGATAGCGGGAACGACTCACCAAAGCCAATGTCCCAATCCGGGAGATCCTGAAAGGACTTGGCCTCTAGGCTGACAAAGGCCCACTTTTGGCCCATCAGGGCATCGGGCAGAGCGCGGGGAGTGGGGGGCGGCGCAGCCACGCTGGGGCTGGGGGCGGTGGTGTAGCCCTCCTGCTGGGGATAGAAGGACTGGTTGCGTTCCGCCAGCCATTGGTTCAGCGCCAGGGTGCGGCGGCTGGGGCGGGCCGTCAAGCTCACGCCCTCGCAGGCCCGCTGGATCATATTCTGCATTTGGTAGCGGAAGTAGCGAATCCCCGAAGGCGGCGTCGGGGCCTGGGCCATGGCTTCCTCTAGGGCCGCTTGCAGCGTGGTGGAGTTGACCTCGGTATTGGCCACAAACTTGCTGTAGCGAAAGCCCTCCGCCGGGTTCGCCTGGGTGTCTACGATGCCCTCGCAGATCAGCACTTCCCAGCGGCGCTTGTTGTTTTCGTCCAGCAAGGGCCGGGAGTAAAAATCCAGTTCCCAAACGGTACCCATCGCTATGCCTCGCTTTCAGCTAGCATTCGGCCCACGTCGCCCAGGCGGTTTTCGGCCTCGGCCATCACTGTTTCTGGCTCCTTCAGAAATTCGCCGGGGTACTTTTCGAGGGCGCGGGTGGAGAGGGAAATGCGGTTGCGCTCCGAATCCAAGGCAATCACTACCGCTTTAATCGGCTGACCCGCCTGCAACACCGAGGACAGGTTTTCGATATAGTTCTTGCTGATTTGCTTGATGTGCAGTAGTCCGGTGATGCCGTTGAAATCCACAAAGGCCCCAAAGGGTTTGAGGCTGGCTACGGTACCTTCGATGAGCTGCCCCAGTTCCAACTGCCCCATCACCTGGCTCCGTGCTGCCGCCCGCTGAGACATCACCAGCTTGTTGTTGGCTTGGCTCACCTCCAAAAAGCCCACGGTGAGGCGCTGGCCCACCAGTTCCTCTAGGGATTCTGGGGCGCTGCTGAGGTGAGAACGGGGTACAAAGCCGCGCAAACCCTCCACATCCACCGTCACGCCGCCCTTGTTGAAGCCCGTCACCTTGGCCTCCATCACCGCACTTTGGGCCTCCATTTCGGCCAATTTTTCCCAAAGCTGTTTGACCTTCAGTTTGCGGATGGAGAGCCGCACTTGGCCATCGGCATCCTGGTCGCTGATCACCTGGAAGGCATATTCTGCGCCCACTTCCAGCAGCCCCTCTAGGCTGTGGACGGCCCGCACCTCGGCCTCGCGGATGGGTAGAAAGGCGGCGGACTTGCCCCCAATATCCACGGTTGCGCCATCGTTGGCCAGGGCAATAATGGTGCCGCGCACGGTGCTGCCCACCTGAAAATCGTAGCTGTGGGCTTCCAGGGCTTTGGCGAAATCTTCGGTGGAAAAAGTCAAGCTCGATTCTCCTGAAGCTCAGTCAATCATGTAGTTTTCTACTATACACCCGCCCCTAGCCGACCGTTAGCCCCAAGACCTGCCTCCCTGGGGGGGAGAAGATCGAACGACGAACCCACGATGCTTCTTAGCCCATGGAATCGACTATGGGGCACATTCCTGGTTTTCTTTACAAAAGCTTTATATAGGTGTATTCCGCGAGAGTAGTTCCAGGAGTTTCCTGGAAATTACGGAGGTCTTTGAGATACTGTATGAGACTACGTTCGCGCATCTCCTTAAGCTAGAACAGCGTTTGCCAGCTTAGTATTGGTTGCAGCTTGCTGAATATGCCCTTTTGGGACAATGAACATGCAGCTTGGCTAAGTCTGGTGTGACATTAAGTATATTCTCTGTGTTTTGTTCTCTGCCTTAGGTAAGGAGAAGCCGAGATTCCACCCTGTAGCCACGCGAGCAATACAGTCCCTTTAGAAACACTGGAGTTTTTTATGACTTTTCGTTCTCACCAGCTTGCCTTAGCCGCAGGCGCTGCCCTTACCCTTGCGATGGTTGGGGCCAGCCGCGCCGAAGCCTTTAGCTTTACAACCAACTACAGCCTAGATGGTTCCCTCACAGGCGACGACGTCTGGAGAGGGGACATTTTACTAAATTCTGTATCCTACGGTGGCCAAACCTTTAGCCAGTTCTCCCTGGTGAATGGGGCTACTATTGTCCACAACGATAAATTTACTGGAGGGAACACTGGGGCCGCTAGTGCCGACAGGGGCAAGTTTTCCAACGATGGCGTCATTGTTGAGGATCCTACCGCCGCTGATATTGTCACCAACCTGGGTAACCTAAACCTCAGCAGCATTATTGATGGTGAGGATACGGGGAGCTATACCCTGGATCTCAACTTCGACCGGGCGGCCCGCGATGTGCTGGTGTGGGAGCGCGGCAGGAACAGCAGCCTGACCTTGCAGGCGCTAGGCGCAGGCGGTACCTTGCTGGGCAGTGCGTTTACCATCACCCAGGCTCTTTGGGGCGATGCAGGGTTCAGTCTGGGTACAACGGAAATTGGCACCAGTATCCAATCTGTTGGTTCTCGGGGCATTAGTGCAGCCGACTTTGGCCTCGGTGACGGCCTGATCTATGGGGTTCGGGTTACCGCCGCTGGGTCGCTGGACAATGGCCCCGACTTTAAGGTGGTGGGAACTGCTGTTCCGGAACCCTCCTTAGTGTTTGGCTTTGGGGCTTTGGCTCTGATGGGGGTCGCCAGCCGTCGTCGTCGCAGCCATGAAGCCTAGATAACCTCCCAGGGGTTGGGCACCGTGGGCCACAGCCCCTCTACCCAGACCCATCCTTTTCAGAGGATTTCTACCTTGAGCCTTGGACTTCTAGTCCAAGGCTTTTTGCATAGAATGTGCGGCCAGCCCCAAGGGAGGGATGGGGTGGTGTAGGCTGCGGTCTTTCTACTCCAAAGCCTTCTGTTGGTAGGGCTGCAACGCCCGATCCAAGGCTGGAAAAAAGACCGGGGACGGGATCACCTCCGAGAAGAACTTTGCCATGGGCACATTTTCAATGCGGGGGTAAAAGTCTGAGGGGGTTGGCCCATCAATGTGGCGGCTGAGTACCCCAAACCCCAGACGACCGCTGCGGGGCTGCCAGCTTGGGGCGGTGCGTTGCAGCCAGTCTTTAAAGTTGGCGGCGTTGTCCATGCTGGCGGCTAAGGTGGCGATCATCTCCGGGTCGGGCAGGCTATCGGCCAGTTGAGGCAGGTCTTCGGGCTGGGTCACCCAGACTTTTTTGAGTAGGGCTTGGCGTTGGCTGGGAGTCTGCCAAGCGGCGATGGCGTACTTGGCTGGACTCTCTGGCAGGGTTTCAGTGTCCACGGTACCGCCGTCGGCCAGGGTCAGCAGGGCAGATTGGAGGACTCCACCGGAGTTGTCCCAATCCTCAGCGGCCCCGGCCAAATCCCCCAGCCACCAACGCAGGGTGCCCCGCCCCCGCTGCAAAAAGGCCGTTAGACCAGGATCGTCCACACCTGTGGCCAGCAGTTCGCTGTAGAGGGTTTCTAGGCGTTCGGTGACGGGGGCGTAGAGGGGCGCTAGGGAGCCAAACTGCCACATGGGACTGGTGAGGACGACGGGATGACGGAGGAGTTCCAGGGCCAAGGCGTCGGTGGCGCAGGCGGTATTGCCCTGTTGCAAACAGCTAAAACCCAGGCCAAAAAACACCCCCGACTTGGCGGGAATAAGGGCAATGGATCGCTGGAAGGATTGCCGTGCTGCGTCGGCTTGATTGTTTTCGATCAGCAGCCAGCCCAGGTTGGAGTGGCCAAATTCCTGGTAAGGCACGGTTGCGTTGCCCACCTCAAACCAGGCGATGGCATCTCGCCGCAGCACCGCCCGCAGGTCGGGGTTATCCTCCACCTGGTAGCTGAGGTCGCCCAGGTTCCAGCCCAGTTGGTAGGGGTAGTAGGGTTCCCAGGGGGCCAGTTGATGGGCACGCTCTAGGTTTTGGGCAAAACGATTCACGTCTTGCTTGGCCAGGGCGGCAAAGCCATCGCTAGACAGCCCCCAAGCCCGATGTACCGGAACCAGCCAGAGGGTCATGGCCAAGGAAAGGCCCAGGCCCAGGGTGGCCAGCGTTCGAGACACTTGTGCCCTGTGCCCTTTACCTGTTGCCTTTGGGCGAGGCACTAGGGCGTGGGAAAGGGTGGCGAAATAGAGGATGAGGACGCCGCTAATGGGGAGAATATCGAGTTGGTAGTCGGTGAGGCTGATGAGGGCAAAGCCGACCAAGGCTGAGAGAAGGCACCACACCATCAGCGGCGGCAGGCTAGAGGGCGTTTGGCGGGCATCGGCCCGAATCCAGCGGATCACCAGGGCGAGAAGCACACCCACCAAGGCCAGGGGAACGATAACGCCCCAAATTCCTAATTCGCCCCAAAGCTGGGCGGGGGTGCTGTGCAGTTGAAATTGCAGTTCGGCGTCGCGTCCGGCCCAGTGGGGTCGATAGTATTGGTAGACGAGGGGCACACTGCCGGGGCCGATGCCTGTGAGGGGGGCGCTTTTGCCCATATTCCAGCCCACCGCATTGGTGACGAAGCGGTAGGAGAATTCTCCTCCGGCTAAGTTGCCGCTGGCCAGATTACTGAGGACTTGACTGAGGCGATTGTTGCTGACGATTAACACCGCCAGGAGGGCCGTGGCCCCCGCCCCCGCCGCTAACACCCAGCGCCGAGGTAGGGGACTGTAGATCAGCGCCACGATCAAGCCCACAAACCCCGCCGCAATCAATGCCAGCCAGCCGCCGCGAGAACTGGTGGTATAAAGATTCGCCAAGCCCAGCCCCGTGGCCCCCAGCCACAGCCAACGCCGCCAGCCCTGGGCCATCCACCCCAGCCCCACAAACAGGGGAATCACCAGCACCAGATAGCCCGCCACATAGTTCTGGTGGCCGATGGGTTGCCAGTTGCGCAGGCTCGTGAACTGGAAGCTAAAGGCGGTTTCCACCCCGTACTGCTGAAGCGCCTGCAACCGAGCCAGTTCGGGCCGATAGATTTGCAGTGTCCACAGGCCCAAGCTCACCACCACAAACGCCAGGGCCAAATACCCTTGAAAGGACAGTGCCGCCTTCACCCGGTCGGTGTCGGTGAACCATCCCCGCAGGGCATAGAGGGCCGCAATTCCCCCCAGCGCCGCCCAGGTAGACCAAAGCGCCTGGGCATGAAACTCTGCCGCTAGGGTCGAAATAACCAGCCCCAACACCGCCAGAGCCGCAACCCAATCTAGCCCTGCCCCCAAGGCTAGAGCCGTTAAGGGCTTGTGCCATACCTGCCAGAGTAACCACAGGATCGGCAACAACAGCGCCACCTGCCACAAAAACACCCACGGCCAAGCCGTCATCATGGTGCTGCTGCCGGGGAGCAGGGTGAAGAGGGTATAGAGCGCCAGGGTGATCAACCCCAGCAGAGTACCGTCTACGGCATCCTTGGGCGTGTTCGTGGACTTGCCCTTGGGGGTGTCCTGGGGCGAGGGTTGGGGCAGGTTATCGGGGGCAGTCACGGCGTCCTCGGTCATAGCATGGCTGAATCCATGCCGTGATCCTAAAGGATAGATCGAGATTTTGAGCCAGGATAAGAGATCGCTGGGCTTAGACCATCCCCATGGTGCCGACCGACCTAGGCCGTGGTCAATGCCTCTTGGTAGGAGGGTTCTAGGGCGCTGAGTTGAGCTACCACAGCGGCAATGGACTCAGGGTTGGCGGCTTTTTGGGCATTGGCCAACACTTCTCGACCTAGCACATTACACCCTAGATGGGCAAGCTGCTGACGCATGGCCAGCCCGACTTTTTGGCCACCGCCGCCGCTGTGGGTGCCCAAGGCTACCGGACGAGCATTGAACAGGGCACGGAAATCCTCGGTGCTGACCGACAACCAGGCAATGGCATTGCTCATCACTGGAGGAATGGATCCGTTGTACTCCGGGGCACAGACGACTAGACCTTGGTGTTGTCTCAGAGCTTGAGCGAGGGCGACAAGGCCAGGGCCAGCATCGCTTGCCACCGAATCGTAGAGGGGCAGTTTGAGGTCGGGCAGGCTGATGACTTCGGCGGCAATGCCCCGTTGGGTGGCGGCTTCAGCAAAGGCATGGGCCAAGGCGAGGTTGTTGCCATTGGTGGCAGAGAGAATCAGCATCGGAAGAAATTTAATGAATGTTTACAAATCGGCGCTGGGTTCAATGTAGCACTGAAGCCAGCCAACCCTAAAATCCCGTTCCCCTGCACCAGGGGCTTAACGCTGGGGGATCGTTCGTGGGAAATCCGTCGTAGGGAGGCCGCCGCAGATCGTCAAGACCCCGCAAACGGTAGGGGCGAGGTCTCCTCACCTGCTGGATATTGGGGATAGACGGGTCGGATTTGGTATCAGTCGCGGAGCGTCAATCCCAGCGCCTCAGCCTGGAGAGCGACCAGACGGTGATCGAGGGCGGGAAATTCCCTCGGCCAGGATTGGAATAGCGATAGTTTACGGAGGACGAAGTGGGTTTTTAGCCTGGGAGGGGCTAGCATTTGGGTCATCTGTTTGGCCTGGGCGTTGCGGTAGGCGAAGGTCAGCGCCCCTCGGTAGGATCGATCAGGGCGTTGAGGGAGCGAGGTGAGCCAATCTCTCAGCGGTTGAGTATCAAGGGTTTCCTCTAGGCGTAGGGTATTGATGTTGGAGGGATCACCGATGGCCTTGGTGTAGGTGGGCCAATGGGTAACGGGATCGAGCCATGCGGTAAGGAGCAGATTCGGCGGCGTGGCATCGGTGGCGATCAGGGCTTCCATTTGGGTGAGGGCGGTGACGGGATTAGTTTCGGCCAAAAATAGGATTGGGAGGATGGGGCGCAAACGGTCGGTATCCATCGGTTCTAGGGGCTGACCGACCCACCAGCCGAGGACGGCACGGATTTCGTAGAGAATGCTGTAGCCCGGAGCTTGCGGGTCAAGGTCGGTGAGTAACTGGTCGTATTCGGTCAGGGTTTGTTCGACTACGGCGGGGTAAATGGCTTGCAGGGGCGGTTCCTCCCACAGGGGATAGGTGAGGGATTCGGGGTTAACCAGGGCTTCTAGGGTAAAGGCGGCGATGGCTTCGGGGGCTTGGCCCGTGGCTAACAACAGTTCGCCCAACAGCCAGTAACCATGGTTGCGGTTGCGGGGGATGATCTGGACGGCCCGCTGGGCATAGGGGAGAGCTTGGGCGGGATTTTCGGGTTGATACAGAACCGCGAGGTTTTGGTTAAACCAGGCGTCGTTAGGGGCAGCAGCTTGGGCCTGCTGCGCATAGTCCACCACCAGAGATCGCACGTTATCCTTGGCTTCGGAGTCGCCCAACATGGCATCTAGATCATAGAACGCCTCACTGGCCACCGCCGCTGCCGTGGGATCCCAAGGGCTGAGGAGGGTGGCCTTGTGCCAGCGGGTATCGGCGAGGTTAATGTTCTGGTTGTAGAACGCGCCATCGGCCCAGGCCCCAAAGCCCACGGTCAACGTAAAGGGTAGCCAAAGGTACAACAGCAGACCAACCCAGGCCCATACGGCTAAGCTGGCCCACCGACGACGGGCAGGCAAGACTTCTGTCCCACAAACCTGCTCTTTTTCTACGATCCTGCCCTCACCCCCAGCCCCTCTCCCATGGGGAGAGGGGGGCCGGAAACGGGTCTCAAAGTCCATCTCCCCATGGGAGAGGGATTTAGGGTGAGGGTTGCGGGGACTTGGCGATTGACTGACCCTAGGTAAACCGTAGGCATCGGCTAAGCTAATGAGCAAAACCACCAAGGCCAGCAGGGTTCCGGCGATGGGGATGTTTTCGAGCTGGTAGTCCGTCAAACTGGAGACCCCGTAGGCCAGGAATGCGCCGCCGATGCCGCCCAATAGGTAGCGATCTTCTGCCGTTAAGGGCAACCGCCACAGCCGCCACCACAGTCTACCGATCAGAAAAAGTCCTGCCATATATAGGACTAACCCCGGCAGGCCCAATTCCCCGGCAAGCTGTACTGGGGTATTGTGCAACTGCTGAATGTGATCCAGTCCGGCCCCGGTTTCGATGGGGCGATAGAGGTTAGACACGCGACTCATCACCCCAGGGCCAACGCCGACTAGGGGCCGATCTTGCAGAATGTTGCCTCCCAACCGCAGCATAAACCAGCGGTCTAGGGTGGGGCCATCGGTGGTGCCCGTCGTGCTAAACCAGCCGCGAATGCGGGGATTCGTCGCCAGGGCCAGCCCCACGCCGCCTAGGGTCACCAATCCCATCAGCCCCCAACGCCAGCGATGGGTTTTGTCGGCCCGTACCAGTCCACCGATCCAAGTCACCAGCAGCCACACCACCAGCCCCAAGGCCGCCCCACGGGAACCACTGACGTAGAGCGCCACCGTGATCAGTCCTACGGATGCCGCCGCCGCCCACCGCCAGATCCCAGCCAGGGAAAGCGCCGCCGCCACCGCCAGGGGCAGCATCAGCCCCAGATAGCCGCCGACAAAATTGTGGTGCCCCAGGGGTTGATGGTTGCGAATCGCTGTCATGAAATTTTGCGATTGCCACAGATCCGCCGTGGGTCGCCACAGGGTTAGGCTAATCAGCGCCACCCCCGCCGCCACCGTCACTAAGCCCAGCCCCAGTCGCCGCCGCGTTAGCCAACTTTGATCGACCCAATTTCGATAGGCATAGATCCCTAGGCCATAGGTCACCGCCAAGCTGGCATTTAGCAACGCTACACGGGGAAAGGGGGATCGCAGACTCGATACCGCCAAAACGCTCATCAAGGTCAGCAGCCAGCCATCCAGTCCGTGCCCTAAGGAATAAAAAGGTTGTTGAAACTGGCGCAGTCTCACAATGAGCCAGATCACCAGCGCTAGAAATCCTCCTTGCCATAGCAAAATCCAAGGCCAGCCCACCATGCGGAAGTAGCTGAGGGGTAGCCAGCTAAACCCCACAAAGACGGCCACGCTTGGCCATAGCAGCCAAGAAAGACGAGGCATGAGGTGGGCGAGGGAGGAGGGGGGAGACATAGGATCTATAGGGAGGCGGCGGAGATGCGGGGAGGTGGGGAGGCGGAGAGGTGGGGAATCAGGAAACTAGGGAATCAGGAAATCGGGGATTGGGGAGCCGCAAGGGCTGGAGCATTCACCGTTTCCTTAAACTTTTGTTGAGGCTTAGACAACATAGCCTTAGCTTAGCCATGAGGTCACCTTAGGCTGGGCCGCGTATTCTCTGGGATGGCGAAATTTTCTTCCTTCGACCGCTACGGAGAATGATCTATGGTGATGAGCAGACAAAAGTTTAACCGCTATGTCCTAGCTAGCGCAGTGACGGCCACCGTGGCATTAGGGATCGGTGCGCCCCAGGCCCTGTCCCAAAGTCGGCTAATTCAGGTGGATGGGTCTAGTACGGTGTTCCCCATCAGCGAGGCGATGGCGGAGGAGTTTATCGCCGCTAACCCTGGGATGCAGGTGACCGTCGGTGTTTCTGGCACCGGGGGCGGCTTCAAAAAGTTCTGCGCCGATGAGCTGGATATCACCGGAGCTTCTCGGCCCATCAAAGACACAGAAATCGAAGCCTGTGCCGCCGCTGGGGTGGAGTATGTAGAAGTGCCCATTGCCATCGACGCCCTGACCGTGGTGATTCACCCCGAAAACACCTGGGCCAGAACAATGACCGTGGAGCAACTGCGGACGCTGTGGGAACCCGCCGCCGAAGGCCGCATTAACCGCTGGAACCAGATCAACCCGAGTTGGCCCAACAGCCCCATCGAACTCTATGGCCCCGGCACCGACTCCGGCACCTTCGACTACTTCACGGAGGCCATTGTGGGTGAATCGGGCGATAGCCGCGCCGACTACACCGCCAGCGAAGACGACAACATTCTGGTGGTTGGGGTATCCCGTGACCGGAATGCCCTGGGCTACTTTGGCATGGCCTACTACCTGGAAAACCAGAGTCGCCTCGCCTCCGTCGCCATTGATGGGGTAACCCCCACGGTTGAACACGTCGCCGATGGTACCTACGTGCCCCTTTCTCGGCCCATCTTCATTTATGTGAAGAAGACCAGCCTGGAGTCTCGCCCTGAAGTGCGGGCCTTTGTGGAATTCATGCTGGACAATGCCACCACCCTGGTGCCAGAGGTGGGCTATGTGCCCCTGCCGGAAAGCCGTTATGCCGACCTTATGGCTGACCTGCTGTAGATTCGTGACTTGCTAATCCCCCAGCCCCGCTTCTCTGTGATGACTGGAAGATGGGGCTGGGGTTTCGTTCTCACAACTTCCATGATGGATTCTGCTAAGCCCCAGTGGGGACGACGCCTAACCGGGCTCAAACCTTTGATTGCGCCGCTGTTGGGGCTTTCCCTAGGGCTGCACGGGCTGCTGCTGCTGGCCCCCCTGCCGGATCCTGCCCCAGAACCAGAGGTGGAGGAAGCGACTCCGGAGGAGGAGGAGTTTGTCGATCTCCTCAGCATTAGCCGATTGGCCACGCCACCTGCCGAAGCCGAACCGCCCCCGGCAGAACCGCCCCCGGCTGCTGTCGCCCCTCCATCCTCGCCCCCCCCCCAAGCCCCCGTCGCCCCTAGGGTGCCGGATCAATACCCTGACCCTGAGGTTCCGCCCCCAGAACCCATGGCAGAGACGGGCGCGGATAATGGTGCAGTGGATGAAGCGGTTCAGGCTACTCCCCCGCCCGCTGTGGAGCCCAGTCCTCCGCCCGTGGTGGTACAGGAGCAGGAGGTGCTCGAAATCGTGACTCGGCTAACTCGCGGTTCGGGGGATAGCGATTTTGACTCCACCGCCACCTCATTTCCAGCGGTGGCCTTTTTAACCCGACGCGGCATCCAGGAATGGACAGCCCAGAAGCAAGCCTGTTTCTTTAGCCAAATCAGCGAGGATAGCTACAGCTTGGCACCAGGGGCCGTGGATGTGCGCTACCTGACCCGGAACGTGCAATTCATCGAGCAACAGGATGTTCCCCGAACGTTTCCGTCGCCCACCTACCAGGTCAATGCCCTACCGGAGGGCTACTGTGATCACACGCTGTTTCAGGTGTGGCAGGGAGACCAGTCGCTTTTGTTCATCTCCGTGGTGGGGGTAGGGGTAGGCAATCCAGCGGGGACGGGCTTGGTGATTATCTGGTCGTCCGACCCCAGGCTAGGCTAGGCGGTTCTAAACTGTCCTCCTCCAGCCAAGGCCCACCCCCCCAAGATCTATCCTAAAGAAACCGCCCTACATCACTATGGGGCCTGATACCTCTGCCTTACCTCGCCTTGCCATGACCATCCGAATGACCAAGCCAAACGATAGTCGTCCCCGATGGCAGCGGTGGCTGGCCCCGATGCTGCTGGCCTCCTTGGGGCTGCATGGGTTGATTTTGCTGGTGCCCACCGGAGCCTCCCAGGATGAGGCCATTCCACCCCCCGACCCGGAGCAAGACAGCGTGGCCATTACCCGCATTCCCCCCGCCGCCCCGGCTTCCCCTGCGGAAAGTCCGTTCAATAGCCGTCCTGCGGGAAATCTACCCCCCACCACGGGCCAACGCCCCACCGCCGACCCTAGGGGGATTGCTCGCATTCAACGCCCCAGCGACCCTAACCCCAACTCAGCCGTCGCCAGCCCGTCGCCAACCCGTCCACCCGCTGCTTCCCAAAGGAACCCAGGCCAAAACAGCCCCCGCCCCCAGGGGAGTGGCTCCGGCGGCAATGCCCGTGACAGCCGTACACCCGAATCGGCAACCACCACTCGACCCACGGGTTCTAGTCCTGGGACGACACCATCCGCTAGCCCAGCCCCAGCAGCCCCCTCGGCCCCGCCCGCCAACAGCCAACCCCTCTCAGGCAACGACCTGCGGGAACAGTTGCAAGCCTACGCCGCCCAACTCAACTTGCCCCAAGGGCGGATTGATCGCCTCGCCGCCAACCTTCGCCAGCGGTTTCGCTTCGATGCGGTGGCCAGTGCGGATGAGGTGTTCCCCCTCAACCAAACCCAATGGCAGGACGCCATTCGTCAAGATACTGGAGTGGCGGATCTCTCCCCCGAAGCCCTGCCCGATCCGGTGCCCCTGGTCTATCGTCAACGGGTGTGCCTAGCCCAGGCCCCTGGCCCGGTGAAGGTCGGCATTGTCACCAACCCCGATGGCTCCCACCACGGCGATCCCGTGGTGCTGCAAAGTTCTGGCTATGGGGCCGTGGATGAAAAGGCGCTGAAGGCCATTGCCGACCAACCGTTACCCACCGCAGACCACCCCAAAGCCTACGTCCTCACGGTTCAGCCCAGCGTAGACTCTGGCCATAATCCCTGTCTTGACCCCACCTCTGCCCCATAGAGGAAACCCTACCCCTACGGCTTTTCGGGTTGGGAATCGGGTTTGTCTGATTCGATAAAGAGGAAGCCCGTCTTTCCAGCGAAGGCGGGAACCCAACGTTGGACAGCAGCGCCTGGGTGGATTCCCGTTGTCACGGGAATGACGGTTCACTGCATCGGTGGTGCCCTAACCGACTGGCCGATTGCTATAGGATTCTAGGGCTACGGTAGAAATGGGTTGACCTGGGTGCGGAACCGAATTACGCCGACCTGATTAGCCCTTACAGTACCCACATTCACCACCAAGGCACCATTGCCCCGGTCGGCCCCACAAATGGCTGGCAGGGCAGAACCGGAGGGCAGAAACGTCGCCGGGTCGGCATCGGCAGCGCTGGTGTAGGTCACGGTCGGGTAGTTAAAGGGAGGGGTGTTTAGGGCATTGCTGGGCGGAATGGCCTGCACCCCAAGACCCGCCCCAAAGGCATCGGGCACAAACGTGGTACCAGGCGGAATCTGGTCACAAATTTGCACATTATCAACGGCCAATTCCCCGGTGTTGTTGATGTAGAGGGTATATTCCACCTCGTCGCCAGGCTGCAACTCTGGGTTGGCAATATTAATGGCACCCTGGCCCAACCCCGCCGCCACCAAGGCAGGAAACCCAACATTATTCGCGGTATTGTCTGCCTCAGTATTGGTAAAGGAGGTGGTAGTACCCGCCGCCGTAATTCGGGTGATGCGCTTATTCAAAAATAGGTTGCCCGCTATGCTGGGACGGGGAATCCGGAACAAGCCAAAGCCCCCGGCCACAAGGTCTAGCCCCCCTTGGTCGGACTGTCCATTGGTGGCCGGGGGAAATGTAGTAAAGTTCACCAGGTTAGTACTCGTCCCCACATCTCCCGCCACTAGGGAATAGCCAAAGACAGGAGCATCCGCTGGAAGCGTCGATAGGAGAGAGCTAATGGGGAAGAAAATCCCCCGAACGGACTGATTCGACACCGTATGGGAGGGACGCAGATCGGCTCCAGCCTGCTCTCGACGAAATACCACTGAGGAAAGTTGGACATCATTGATGTTGCCCCAGTTGGTAGTAGTGGCAGCCACTGACCTCAGAGGGCCATAGCTAGCTGGAACACCATTATTCAGGCTGGTAATAGCCGCAATACCAAATCGATCATTGCCGTTTCGCTCCAGCACCAAAAAGCCTTCTTGGCCCCGAAGGTCTGGAGGCACCACTACCCCACCAGGCAGGATATAGTCAATCCGTTCAATATTGCTGCGGGTATCCTGCCTAATGTTATCGCCAACAGGCCCCAACTCATTATGAAAGACATTGTCAATCCCTCGGTTCACGACGGGACTGAGCAACGTTGCTTCAATGTCTGTTGCCTGACTGGGCCGAAGGGTAATGACCGTTGGCGGCGGAGCGGTATCCACGGCATTAGCATCGGTGATCGTTCCGAGCTCGTAGAACAAAACGTCACGGGTAATGTTAGTGCTGCCATTAATTGATATGGCTGGGTTACGGCGAATCCTCACTTGCTCATTCAGACCTTGCACACGGCTGATATTGGATAACATCGCCGTGTTAAAAGACTGCAAGACCCGGTTATTTCCGTCCCCAAAGGTGAGGTTAACTGTGGCTCCAGTACATCCGGCTAAGGTACCGAAACTACCAGCAACAGCATCATTATCACAAGGGTTAGCGTAGGGGGTGTTAGGGGCTGAGCTAGGGGTGGCCGCTTGGGGCGTTACGTTCAGCAGTGTTAGGGGCTGGAAGGACGCTAGGCCAGCCTGGGCCTGGGCGGGGGGAGCCCAGGCCAGCAAACTGGTGACCATAAACAGCCCTGCCATCAGCGTACTGGCTAACCGTTTAACCCAGGGCCAGAGCGTTGGAGCGAGGTCAGAGGGGGAGATCGGAGAAGATAGGCGCATAGACAAGGGTTGGGGTGAGGGCGGTATCTCGAAGGATCGGCAAGGGGCAAGATAGGGGGCTGGCTGGGCCTACTCCAGTTGGAGGTCGGCTTCTTGGTCGATGAAGATAATCTCCAGGCCACGCAGGTCGGTGAAGATGAATTCCACACGGCGGTCGCGGGCATAGGCAAGGCGAGAACTGTCTTGGCTGCGGCGTTGGGTGAGGCCGAAGGGCACAATTCGCATCCGTTCTGGGGCCACGCCTTGGCGTAGGAGGTAATCCCTGGCGGCGAGAGCGCGGCGTTCGCTGAGGGCCATGTTGTAGGCGGCGCTGGCACGGGGGTCGGTGTGGCCGTGGAGTTCTACCGTCAGGAAGGGGTATTCCAGCATGGCGGCGGCAATGTTGTCGAGGATGGCCATACTCTCTGGGCTGATGTCTGACTGATCTAGGGCGAAGTGGATATTGCGGGCCAGTTCTAAGACTAAGGGCTCTGGCGGCACTTCCTCGAATACGGGGGGGGGCAACGGCAAGGGGGGCGAACAATCGGGCAAGTCGGGGGCGGGGGGCGGCAGGGTGGGGAAGGATCCATCGGTGGCGGTCAGGGTGGCTACGGCGGCGGGTTCGGAGGTGCCGTGGGCGGGGTCGGTGGCCAAGGCGCTCACCCGACTTCCCACCGGGAGTGCTACATTAGCGGCAAATTGACCCGCCTGATCGGTTTGCACCGTGTCGAGGTATTCCCCTAGGGCACCGTAGGGCAGACCTAGTTCCAGGACATGGTACAAATCCACCTCAGTCCCAGGATCGGCGGTGCCTGTGACGAGGGCGGTGCCGTTGTGGGCCACAAAGCGGTAAGCCTCAAAGTCTGGGGCATTTACCGATCCGTTGCCCGTGTCTAGCCGACGGTGGCGAGAATTCCGGGGCGGATTGGGGCCATCCCTAGTTTGGAAGTCGCGCACCCCCGTGCTGCCCTGGGCGATCAGGTCGATGCTGAGGCCGTCTAATTGGGCAAACTGGTTGCCCCGCAGCAGGTTGCGATGGCTGGCAGGATAGGCGGCGACGGTGATCCCCGCTCCGGGCTGGTAGCCAATGGCGTTGTTGGTGACCTGGTGGTCACTGCCCATGAGGTAGACGGCAGATCGCTGAAACCGTCGGCCATTGAACTGGATTTGGTTGTCGCGAATTTGGATGGCCCCATCGGGCTTAAACAGGAATACGCCGCTGCCATCGTTGGCGCAGATCAGGTTTCCGGTAATGTCGCTGGCGGCAATCTGCCCCTCTAGGCGGATGGCGTCGGGCATTCCGGCCCGTCCGTTGCCGATGATGGCGTTTTCGTGGATGTGCAGCCCCTCGGCTCGGTGCCCCGTAATCACGGCGCTGCCGTCGTGGAACTCGATCCGGTTGTGGCGAATCACCGTGTCTACTCCGTTAAATACCACCACCCCAAAGGCGGAGGGCTGATCGGGCAGAGTCTCTTCGGCGGTGAGGCCCAGCCAGTTTTGCTCAATCACCACGTTGCGGGGGGCGGCTTCGGGCTCCGTGAGCCGAAACACCGACAGCGGTGGCAGATCAGGGGCGGAATCCACTGCTGGCGCTTGGGCGCTGATGAAAATGTTGGCCGGGGGCGTGGTTTGGGTGGATCGGTGGCTGGTGCGGAAGCCGTGCATGGTGAACCCGCGCACCGTCACATCACTGGCGGCAATGGTGAAGCCTCTGGCCACTTCAGATCCGGGGGCCACGGTGAGGGTGACCACCGGGGGAGCCGGGAACTTGGGATCCAGCATCAGGGTAGGGTTGTAGCCCGCCTGGGTGGTGCCGTCTAAGGTCAGCCCAGGGGCAACGATTTCCGGCAGCAGATCCGTCAGGGCGATGGTGGTTTGGCCCTCCGGTAAAGCAAAGCCAATCTCAGAGCCTTGGCCCTCCGGTTGTTCCGCCACCAGGGCTTGCTCCGCTGGGCTGAGGCTGTCCCAGACCAGGGTGCCGTTGGCTAGTTCCAGGGCTTCCCGCAGGGTCAGGGTCTCGTCGGCCTGGACGGGGCCATCTAGGGGGCTGGTGACGGTGATTTGGTAGCTAGGCAACGGGAATTCTTCGCCCCAAGCCCGTCCCGTAGCCAGGGCCAATCCGGGTAAGGCGAGGGCCACGGCCCCCAGGCTGATCCACCGTTGCGCCATTATGGGTTGCGCCATCACTCTTCACCTCCTAGGACGATGCGACCATCCTGCATGACCGCAGGATGGGGAGTTGCCCTGGCCAACTCCAGAAAATCAGCCCTCACCGACCGGGACGCTGCCTCAGGATCAGCGTTGCGCTCTGGGGGCTGGCTCTCCACAGGGGCCGCATCCGTGGGTTCGGTATCCATGGGTTCAGAATCCGTGGGTTCGGAATCCGTGGGTTCGGAATCCGTGGGTTCCCCCTGCCCCCTGTCCGGCACGGCAGATTCCTGCTGTTGGGGGGGCGCGATGGGCTGTACCCCAAAGGAATTAAAGAGCTGGTTCACCTTGGCGGTAATGCCAAAGTAGGGGCCGCTGGCGGAGCGGTGTCTGCCCCCGCCCACAAAGGATCCCTCATGGGCCTGACCAAAGCTGTAGCCCAGCCCCAGCCGCACATCCGGGGTGAGGTAGTAGCCCGCCTCTAGGGCAAATCCAGTTTCGTTGTAGCCCACCACGGGCTGACCAATCCACCGCACCTCGCCACCCACATCCCAGCGGTAGGCAAAGCGATAGTTGGCCCGAAACTGGGCTAGGTGAATCGTGCTGGAGGGAATGATTGACTGGGTGAGGCGGGTGGTGCTGTGGCGTAGCCCGTAGCGGCCATAGAATTCCCACTGCCAATTGGGGGCGTAGATGGTTTCCAGGGAGAGGGTGTGATCCTGAGAACCGCTGCCCGCCCCAAACAGCAGGCTTTCGGGGGTGGTGCTGGGGTTGTTGCGAAACTCGTAGCTCAGCAGGCTGTTGAGTTGGTCGCTGTGGGGGTTACGGTAGGCCAAACCCAGCTTTAGGTTGCTGGAGTTGCCCAGTTGGTCGGTGATGGTTTGGTTGGCAAAGTTGGCCATGTCAAACCGAAACAGCCCAGTCAGAGCGTCCGTAAACCGCCCCGCCGCCGCCGCCCCCAGCACCAAGTTACTGGAACCAGGAGAATCGCGATACTCCACCCGCCCACTGGCCTGCCAGTTGGGATTGTCGGTATATTCCAGCCCCACCCGATAGGCGGTGGAGGCTTGTAGACCGAGGGCCGAAGCCCCCGACCCCACGGCATAGGGTTGGGCAAACTGCTGCCCTGCCCCGGTCAGGTTAAAGGCATCGCCAAAGATGCGCTCGAAGCCAAAGTTGGCCCGCAGGCCCGGAGCCAGCACCAGGCGATGGTTGAGCCCGATAGAGCCCTGCCCGGTGACGCCATTGTTGGCCCCCAGCAGGGAGTAGCGGTTGGTGAGGGTAGTGTTGTCATCGAGGTCGTAGTTGACTAGGCTATCCAAGCTGGTGATGGAACCTGGCCCCTGCCCACCGGAAATAAACTGCTGGGCCAACCGCAGGCTGACTCCGGGCTGCAAGGCCCACTCCAGCCCAACGGTATGGCGGTCGGGATAGAGGGGGTCGGCCTGGTTGCTGAGATTTAGTTCGCTCTGGGCCAGGAAGTTGAGGGTTCCGGTAATCGGCAAGTTAAACCGAGAGGCCAACTGGCTGGCATTGATGGACTGGTTACCAATCCGGTCGGTGCGGGAACGGTTGACGTAATCGACCCCCAGGGTGGCGGTGCCCAACTGCTGAATTACCCCAGCCCGGTACTCCGTTAGGGTATTGTCTACCGCTGACCCTTGGATCGGGGTTTGACCCGGTTGGAGCAGGGCTTCCGCTGTGGTCAGTACCGCCGGAGCCGTGCCCACGTTGCGCTCTTGATCCACCCCGGTTCGCAGTTGGGTAGAGGAGCTAATCCGTCCGGTGAGTTCTGCGCCCCAGCGGGTTTGCCCAGGCCGAAAACTGGCTGAGGCCGTGTTGTTAAAGCCGATGTCCGTCGAACGGATGTAGGCTTGCCCCGCCAGCCAATCCACCGGGGAGGCGGAGGCTTCCAGGCGGTAGGCGTTGCCCTGGGCGTTCATTTGGTTGATGGTGGCGGAGGAACGGGCGAACTCCCCCACAATGCGGCCCACATCCCCTAGGGGCAGCAGCAGGTCAACGCCGTAGAGGGTGAAGTCCTGAATACCTTGATCCTCCGTCAGCACCGAGGCTCCCAGCAGCAATCCCTGGTCGCCCTCAGGCCGATACTGCACCCGTCCGGCATAGACGCTGCCCCGGTTGTTGGGATCGTCTACCTGGTAGGTGGCCACAATCCGCTGTACCAGGGTCACCCCTAGGGGATTGAGATCCAGGGCGCTAATCGGCTGGCGAAACAGCAGGGTGCCCCGGTCGTAGTCAATTTCGTAGTCTACCCCTCGAAACAGCGGCTGGCGGCTGATCACCGTGCCGGGGCGGTTCAGTTCCTCGGTCTCCAAAAACACATTTTCACTGCCGCGCAAAATCAACCGCCGAGATAGGAAATAGAAACCGCTGGTGCCGTCGGGGGCAATGGTGTCCCGCTGGAAGGGGCGCACATTGTCGCCATAGAGGGCGGTGAGTTGGATGCCATTGCCAAAGGTGAAATTCCCCTTCAGGCCATGGAACTCCCGCACCGTGGCCGTAAAGCTCTGGGAGGGGGCGGCAAATTCCTGGGTGCCAAAATCCCCCCACATAAAATAGTCGGGGTTGGCATCGGGGGCGAGGGAATCTCGCTGAAACCGCAGGTAGAGACTGTCGGTGGAGGGCGTTAAAAAGGCGGTGGTGGAACTGTCGCCGTAGGTGGGATAGCGCTGATCACAGGCTTGTACATCCCTGTATAGCCCGCCGCCATCACAGCGGTCATTCAGCCCCCGTTGGTTGTTGTAGGCTCCGGTGAAGGTCCATTCCCCAAGACTGCCCGTACCAAAAATCCCAGCATTGAGGTCAAACTCCACGTCATTGTTCAAGTTGACGGGGTTGAGGAAGTCCCGAAAGCTGCTCAGCAGGTTGGTGCCCCCCCGCCCGACCCGAACATCAACCACGCCAGAAATCAACGTGGGCCGCAGATCGGTCAAAAAATGTACCTGGAGATCCGCCAGCAGTTGGGGATAGCGCTCGCGGGTTTGGGTGTCTTCCAGCCCCCGCACCGCCCTGCCCTCCGCCGTGGCCTGCACCGTCACCACCTGGGCCTCTAGGGTAGATCGCAACCGCGCCTCGAACCGCCCCTGACGGGCTAACACCTGAAAGCCACTGCGGTCGGTGTCGTGGTCGGCTCCAATAAACTCCCCGGCACTGCTGGTCAGGGTCACCACCACATCCCGTTCTAGGGGGTTGCCTTCTGGATCCAGAATGTCCCCCTCTAGCACCAGGGACGACCGACCATTGGCGGGGATTTGCACCTCCCGCTGGGGCCGCAACACGAGTTGATAATCCGGTTCTTCCTCCGAGGTGCCGACGGGGAGGGGTTGGGCCGGGGGCGGCGTCAGCGGGGTCTGATGCTGTCCCGGATCGGATTCAAACAGGTCGCTATTCTCCCGACGGTTGGCCAGGTTAATCGTCCCGGTTTGCCAGTCCTCTGGCTGAGAATCTTCCCCCAGGGCCGCAGTCTGACTCCGCAGGGCGGTAATCGCCTCCGTCAGGGCGGGCCAGTCCGAACTCCCCTGGGATGCCACGGATGCCCCATTCCCGGACTCACTCCCGAAAGAGGAGGAATAGGAGGAACCCTCGGCCAGCCCATCGGCCCACAGTGGTGGCACCGCAACAGTAGGATTCGCGCCCCCCTCGCTGGCACTGGGGGCGAGGACAACATCGGCCCAAGCTGGGCTCGTCACCCCCCAGCTACCCGTGAGAGCAGCCAGCAGTCCTAGGGCATGAGAGAAACGAAGGCTCATGACTGATCCTCCCCAAAGGTCGGCGTTACGGCAAAGTTCATGCGGGCCATCCCCCCTGGGGACAGGCGCACCATGCGAGACACACTGTTTTCCTCAATGCGGAAGAGGTTGGGAGCCAGGGTATACCCCGGCATACTGTAGAGATCGAGGGTGCCAACGCGATAACCGGGCAGCACATTAACCAAGGAGAACAGCCCATCGGCATCGGCGAGGATGCGGTTGCCGTCGTCCATAAAGACCACGGCATTGGGCACACCCGGTTCTCCCGGTTGCTGCTGACCATCGAAGTTTTTATCCACAAACACCCGGCCTACAATGGTGCCGCAATCGGCCAAAATGCCGGGACGGATGGTCATTTGGTAGGTAGCTGTGACCGTGGTTGCCCCCGGTGTTGCCGCCTGGGCAATGTTCCGACCATCGCCCCGCACCGCATCGGGGGTCATTAGCACCGCATAGACCACCGTAATGGATTGTCCCGGTGGCAAGGCTCCAAAGGTGAGGCGGAGGCTGCTGCCCGTATTCACCACCTGGGTAGGCGGGTTGGGCGTGGCCTGGATCGAGTCGGGCACGTAGGTCATCCCCAGGGGTAACTGGTCGGTGATGGTTACTGGATCCGCCGTTACCTCAGAGACGTTCGTCACCACTAGGCGATAGACCGCCACATCCCCCGGTTCAGCAGCGGCCCGATCCGAGGTTTTGATAATCTGAAGTCGAGGCGGAGGAGTAATGGTGACCTGGGCGTTGGCTGTAACGGGAGGCACCCCAGGAGCTGAGGCCTCAGCCCTATTGACCCCGTCCCCACGCACCGCGTCGGGCGTGACTTGTACCCGGTAGTTCACGGTAATGGTCTGTCCGGGCGGCAAGGCCCCAAAGGTAAAGGTGAGGGTACGCCCCGTACTGGCTACCTGGGGGGGCGGATTCGGCGTGGCCTGCACCGAGCCTTCCACGTAAACCAAGCCCACGGGCAACTGGTCGGTAATCGTTACCGGATTCGCCACCGCACCGGAGGGATTCGTCACCACCAACTGGTAGTTCACGATCTCACCCGGCGTTGTCGTCGGTCGGTCAACCGTCTTAATGAGTTGGATCTGAAGCGGCACCACCCCTGGCACCACCGGTACCGTCGTGGTGATGGAGGGCGGCAGCACTATGGGGGTTCCACCACCATCGGGCACGTAGGAAGCCAATGCCCGGTTTTGAATCAGATCCGACGCTGGCTGGGCATAAACCGCTGTTGTGCCGTGGAGCCACTGTCCCAAAACAGTACTCAGCAAAATGGACAGGGCAAAGAGGCACCCCATCCACAGGTGTCGATAACGTCGTCTCACAATCACCCTCTGAGGTCACCCTCACACCGTTTCAGGTCAGGGTGGGGACGAAAACCGTGCCTCCTAACCACCCTGGCAACTCGATATCACCCTGTTTTGCGCCCAGACCTCTAAAGGCTCTAGCCAGTCCGTTGGCTTGTGGCTTGGCGACAGACCCCGGCGGCAGTTAGCCTGTGTAACGGGCTCCTTAGCGTCTGTACCGAGGCTCTGCAATCATACGGGGGCGCAGCCTTAAAACTTATATGATTCTTAAGAGATTTCACTACCCAATCCATACAATTCTTAAGATTAGTTAAAAGCCAACGCCTTCTTCCGGATGGGCTATGTTGACTGCCCAGTCTGGGTTTTCGGGCCTTAGGAACGTTTCCGAGCGAAGTTTAGGGACAGGGGAGGACGGAGGCAGGCGCGAATTCGGCCTATCCCGCTGATCAGCCAAGTCAGTGAAATTACAGAGTACCCCAGGGCGGCGGGCTACTCCTCATCGCGGTGGCGGCGATCAGTCCGGCCTGAATGGGGTGCGCATTTATGGGGTGTGTATGGGTTGTACCCCCTTCGATACAGGCGACTCTAGGGACGGTGCCGCAATGACGGTGCCGCGATAGAGTATCACTATAAAGAAGCGTAACGTCTCCCCAAGGTAGGTAGGGCTGGTATGGTGTTCAACTGGTTTCGGCGTGGTTTTGAAAAGTCCGATGCGGCCAAGGCCGAGCCTAAACCCACCGAAACGGTGACGCCGGAACCTACCCCGGAGAAGGCTGAGGCCGAAGCTCCAGCCGCGCCCAAATCCTTGGCTGAGATGACCCCAGAGGAGAAACTCGCCTGGGCCAAGGCGGCGGCGCAAAATATTCAAAAACAACAGGCCGAAGCAAAAGCGGTCGAGACTCCAACCGAGCCAGCCCCAGAACCCGCAGCGGTGGAACCTGAGGCTGAAACCCGTGTCGAATCTGCCGAATCTGCCGAATCTGTAACCCCTGAACCTGCCGAGGATCGGGTTGCTGAGACGGCTGCTGTAGAATCCGTGGTAGAACCGGAGCCCGCTGTTATCGCTGAGGTTGAGCCAGAAGTTGCCCCTGAAGCGGAATCCGTGATCGAGGAACTTATCCTTGAGGAATCCGCCGCCGATGCGTCTGAATCGGAAGCCGCTGTCCCGGAAGAAGAAACTTCTGAAGAACCCGCTGCCGTCGTTGCAGAAAGCCCCTCTGAGGCAGAAATCTCTGTTACGGAGTCTGTTGATGAACCTGTGACCGAAGCGGTCGCTGAGTCCGAGATCGAACCTGTGGCTGAAGCCGGGGCGGAATCCTCGGTTGCTGAACCCGTGGCCGCACCCGTGGCTGAACCAGAACCCCAGGCCAGTGTTCCCTTTTGGGCCAGGGCCGAGGAAGAACGCTTGCAGCGGCTAGAGCGCTTGCAGGAAACCGCCATTGTGGAGCCAGAGCCGGAACCGGAGCCTGTGGCGGCTGTCACGACTCCAGAACTGATCCTGCCGGATATTGATTTGGATGAAGCCTTCCTGTGGTCGGCGGAGGTGTTGGCGGCCCAGGGGCGGCGACCGGACGAGATTTCTGCCGAGGAAATTACCTGGCTGAAGCGGCTGCGGCAGGGGCTGAGCAAAACTCGTCTGAGTTTGGTGAACCAACTGAAGGCTATCGTGGGCCAGGGGCCGCTGAACGAGGATGCGGTGATGGAAATTGAGGCGCTGCTGCTCCAGGCGGATGTGGGCGTGGCGGCGACAGATAAGGTCATCGAAGCCCTGCAAAACCGGATGCGGAACGAGGTGCTGCCGCCGGATCAGGCCATTGCCTACCTGAAAACCATCCTGCGCGACATGCTGGATGCCCCCCTGGGCGACTCCCACAACCTGCTGTTTGTGCCGGAGAAGGAAACCCTGAATATTTGGCTGATGACCGGGGTGAACGGGGCCGGGAAAACCACCACCATCGGCAAGCTGGCCCATGTGGCCAAAAAGTCGGGCTACAACACCCTGATCGCCGCCGCCGATACCTTCCGGGCCGCCGCCGTGGAGCAGGTGAAGGCCTGGGGGGCTCGCAGTGAGGTGGAGGTAATCGCCAATCCCGGCAAGAACACCGACCCCGCCGCCGTGGTGTACGATGCCATTGCCGCCGCCAACTCCCGCCAGATCGACCTGCTGCTGGTGGATACGGCGGGCCGCTTGCAAAACAAGAAAAACCTAATGGACGAACTGGCCAAAATCCGCCGCATCGTCGATAAAAACGCCCCCAATGCCAAAATCGAAGCCCTGCTGGTGCTGGATGCCACCCTGGGCCAAAATGGGTTGCGCCAAGCGGAGGTCTTTGCCGAAGCGGCCAACCTCAGTGGCGTGGTGCTGACCAAGCTCGACGGTACGGCCAAGGGTGGTGTGGCCCTAGCGGTGGTGGAGCAACTGGGCCTGCCTATCCGCTTCATCGGTGCCGGGGAGGGCATCGAAGATCTGCGCCCCTTCTCCAGCTACGAATTCATCGAAGCCCTGCTGAGCGGTTGATGGCCCTCCCAACATCCCACCCCGCCTCTACCCCACCAAACCGTAGGGGCTAGGTCTCCTCGCTCGTCCGACCTCTTTGCCCGTCCGACCTCCTTGCCCGTCCGACCTTGGGGGGAATCAATCAGGGGTGATCTGGCCGAGGCTTTCTTCGACCACCTCTAGGGATAACTGAAGTGCCTCGGCAATCTGTGCCGGGGTCAAGCCCATTCGCTGAAGCGGCATAATCGCCGCCAGCCGAGCCTGCCGTTCTTGCTGGGCCTGGGCTTGAAAATCCTGGGCCTGTTCCTCGGCGGAAGGGTAGCGGTTGCCCTCGGCATCAAACCAGGACAGCACCTCTCGGATTTCGCCGCCGAGGAGCCCCTGGGCTCGACCAATGGCCAGCCCTGCCTCCGGCATCCAGTAGGGTTCACCCCGCTGGAGGTGGTATTTCTCACCGATTCGCTTGTAGACTTCAAAGGGTTGGTGCTTGTCCCGGCCCCAGTATTCTGGGTTGTAGATGACGTAGTACAAGACGCCGAGGTTGGCGTAGATGTCCATTTTTTCGACGTATTCCCCACCAGGACTCCAGGACACCATCTCTAGGGCCATGGTGGGTACAACGCCCGCTTCTTCCCAGACCACATAGCTTCTGCGGAAGCGTTGACCGGGCTTGCGGCGGGGCACCCCCAGGGCCAAAAAGCCGTCGGGAATCACCGGAACACGGTGATCCTTCCCCGTGGTGTGGTAAATGCCCATATCCACACCAAAGTACCAGTCTTGGCGGTCGGCCCAGATCCGTTGCAGCAAAAAGAGTAGGTAGTTGGGTAAAAGATTTTGGTCTTCGTTGTCCACGGGGGTATCGTCGGCGTCGGGCAGCTCGTCGCTGGTGGGGAGATTCTTGTAAAGGTCGGCTTGTACCATGGCGGTTCCCTGGGGGCGCATGGATTTATCATAGCCACTGCCTCCATAGACGAGGAAATCCGCTGTCTAGCGCGTCACCTTTGCCCTAACCATAGAGATTTTCCTAGGCTGGGGGCACTAAAACCCGGTTCACAACCCGTTATTCTAGGTAACGTGTCGCCACTCTGGAAAATACCGATGGATACCAAGGCCTTTAAGCGATCCCTGCACCACTCCGACAAGTATTTTCGTCAGGGCTTTGGCCATGGGGATGACGTGGCGGGCCAAATGCAGACCGAATACAACAGTGGCCTGATCCAGGAAATTCGCGCCCTGAACTACACCCTCACTCGCGGCAACGTCACCATCAAACTGGCGGAGGCCTTCGGCTTTTGCTGGGGCGTGGAGCGGGCGGTGGCCATGGCCTACGAAACTCGGCAGCACTTCCCCACGGAGCGGATTTGGATTACCAATGAGATCATCCACAATCCCAGCGTTAACCAGCGCCTCAAGGACATGAACGTCGCCTTTATTGAGGTGCAAAATAACGACAAGGATTTTTCGGTGGTGGGCCAGGGGGATGTGGTGATTCTGCCCGCCTTTGGGGCCAGTGTCCAGGAAATGCAGCTCCTGAACGACAAGGGCTGCACCATTGTGGATACCACCTGCCCCTGGGTTTCCAAAGTGTGGAACACCGTGGAAAAGCATAAGAAAAAAGACCACACCTCCATCATCCACGGCAAATATAACCATGAGGAAACCGTGGCCACCAGCTCCTTTGCGGGTAAGTATTTGATTGTCCTGAATCTGGATCAGGCGCAATACGTGGCCGACTACATCCTCAATGGCGGCAACCGTGGGGAATTTATGGCTAAGTTTGGCAACGCCTGTTCCACCGGGTTCGATCCCGACACCGACCTAGATCGCATCGGCATCGCCAACCAAACCACCATGCTAAAGGGCGAAACCGAGCAAATCGGCAAACTCTTTGAACACACCATGCTGAAAAAGTATGGCCCCCAAGCCCTCAACGATCATTTCCTCAGCTTCAACACCATCTGCGATGCCACCCAGGAACGGCAGGACGCCATGTTCAAACTGGTGGATGAAACCCTCGATGTGATGGTGGTGATCGGCGGCTACAATTCCTCCAATACCACCCACCTGCAAGAAATTGCCGTGGAGCGAAACATTCCCTCCTACCACATCGACAGCGCCAGCCGCATTGGCCCCGGCAACCGCATCGAACACAAGCTCCTCCATGGGGAGATGGCGGTCACGGAAAACTGGCTGCCCGCTGGCCCCGTCGTCGTCGGCGTCACCTCAGGAGCCTCCACCCCCGACCGCTCCGTGGAAGACACCATTGAGCGCATCTTTGCCATCAAAGCCGAGCCCGTGCTGGCCTAATCTTGACTGTTAGTGTGATCTGGCGGATTTCAGTCACATGCGACAGGCAAGGGGCTTAAGCGCCTTGTTGGCAGGGCTGTCCTTGCCTCGGGCTGTTGCGACGATCCGTTGTTTTAGACATCGAGGGCTACAATCAGGAGTTAATTCAGCCCCCACCCCTCCTCTATGACTACGGATCTCACGTTTTTTACCAACGAACCAGGAGCCACGCTTCTAGATCGCTTCAAGCGAACGTTGTCGGATGTGCAGTATTTTGACGTGCTGGTGGGCTATTTCCGCACCAGTGGGTTTTATCAACTGTATGACGCCCTAGAATCGGTGGATCACATTCGGATTTTGGTGGGCCTAACGGTGGATCAAAAGGCCTTTGAATGGATCGAAACGGCCCAGGCACAAATGGATCTGGATTTTGAGTCCCACAAGCGCACGAAGGATCAGGCGCGGGAGCAAGTTGCCGCCGAGATTACCCAGGCCCAAGACACCTACGCAACCGAGTTAGGAGTGCAGAAATTCATTGACTTTATTCGGTCTGGAAAGCTCGAAATCAAAGCCTATCCCAGTGCCAATCTCCATGCCAAGGTGTATATCAGTCGGTTTGGGGAGGAGGATCGAGACTTTGGGCGAGTGATTACTGGATCGAGCAATTTCTCCTGGTCAGGACTGGTGGCCAACCGAGAATTTAATGTGGAACTGAAGGATCGAGCGGATGTGGAATTTGCCCTAGAACAGTTTGAAGCCCTGTGGGCGGAGGCGGTGGATATTTCCGCTGACTATGTGGCCACCGTTCAACAGCAAACCTGGCTCAACGACACGATTACCCCCTACGAACTTTACCTCAAGTTTCTCTATGAATATCTCAAGGAAGATATTAACCTTGATGAAGATGATCTAGATATTTATCTACCCGATAGCTTTATGGAATTGGCCTACCAAAAACAGGCCGTGACCTCTGCCAAGAAAATTCTGGATGCCTATGGGGGCGTCTTTTTAGCAGATGTGGTGGGGCTAGGGAAAACCTACATTTCGGCCCTATTGGCCCAACAGATCCAGGGACGAATTTTGGTGATTTGTCCTCCGGTGTTACAGGACTATTGGCGAGAAACGTTCTATGACTTTGGGATTCGCGGCTACGAGGTGGAATCCTTGGGGAAGCTGGATGCCCTCTTGCAGCGAGATTTGAAGAAATTTCGCTATGTGCTGATTGATGAAGCCCACCGTTTTCGTAATGAAGGCACCCAAGCCTATGAAAACCTCTTCCAAATTTGTGCCGGAAAGCAGGTCATTCTCGTCTCGGCTACGCCTTTGAATAACCGCATTAGTGATATTTTTAACCAGCTTAAGCTGTTCCAACCTGCCCGGAAAAGCACCATTCCCGGCATTGCTAACCTGGAGCAATTCTTTAAGGCGTTGCAAAAGCGGCTGGATCAGTATGAGAAGACCGATCCTGAGTATTGGACGACCCTCAAAGCCGTTTCCCAGGAAATTCGGACCAAGGTGTTGCGCTATGTGATGGTACGCCGTACCCGTAGCGAGATTCTAAATTACTTTGCCGAAGACCTGACTCAGCAGGGATTGATGTTTCCTAAACTGGCGGAGCCCCAGAAAATTATCTATCAGTTTGATGACAAAACGGAATGGGTCTTTAACCAAACCATGCGGCTATTGCGGCGGTTGTCCTATGCCCGCTATACGCCGCTGTTGTATTTGAATCAGCAAGTTTCGAGCTTTACCCGCCAAAGCCAGCGCAATATTGGTGGCTTTATGCGGGCGATTTTAGTGAAACGTCTAGAAAGCAGTTTCTATGCCTTTAAGCGTACCCTAGGGCGGTTTATTGAGTCCTATGAAAAGTTCATCGCCATGGTGGAACAGGGCACGGTGTTAATTAGTAAAGATCTGGATGTCTACGATTTGCTAGAGCGAGACAATCCCGATGAACTGCTCACTGAAGTTGAACAAAATCGGGTTCAGGTTTACCAAGCCACCGATTTTAATGATGACTTTCTCCAGGATCTACGGGCAGATTTAATCCTGCTGCAAGATATTCAAACCCTGTGGCATCGGCTGGAGGATGATCCCAAACTGAATCAGTTTGTGGCAGATTTGCAAAGCCATTCCCATCTGAAGGATCAACAACTGGTAATTTTTACCGAATCCAAGGAAACGGGGGATCATCTTTACGCCACTTTGGATGCCAAATTTCCCCACCAGGTGATGTTTTATGCCAGTAAGGGCGGTGTGTATAACGCATCTGGAGAGCCTGTGTACCATAATCCCTCTGTGGCGAAAACTCTGATTCAACAAAACTTTGATCCAAATCATTCCACGCAGGAAGATCGTATTCGGATTTTAATTACCACCGATGTGTTGGCGGAGGGCATTAACCTACATCGCGCCAATGTGGTGGTGAATTATGACCTGCCCTGGAACCCCACGCGAGTTTTGCAGCGGGTGGGGCGAGTAAATCGGGTGGGAACCGCCCATGACCAGGTTTACATTTTTAACTGTTTTCCAACGGCCCAATCGGAGGCCCAGCTAGGGCTAGAGGAAAACATCGTGGCCAAAATTCAAGCCTTCCACGACACCCTAGGGGAAGATGCCAAATACCTCAGTGAAGAGGAAGAAGTGACCACCCACGAGTTATTTGGAGATCGGCTCTATCACACCCTAAACCGACGAGAAAGCTACGAACAGGGCACCGAGGCCGAGGAACGGTCGGAACTGGAATATTTACAACTCCTGCGCCAAATTCGCGACCAGCAACCGCACCTCTTCGAGACCATCAAAAAACTACCCCGCAAGGCCCGCACCGCCCAGCGGATCAAGACCCTCACCCCCAGCCCCTCTCCCAAGATGGGAGAGGGGAGCAAGAAGCTTTCTTCTAGTCTTCTCTCAACACAGGAAATTCTTTCCAAATCTCCCCCTTCTCCCTCCTTGGGAGAAGGGGGCCGGGGGGATGAGGGCCAACTCCTCGCTTCTCCCTCCTTGGGAGAGGGGAGCCAGGAGGGCCAACTGCTGACGTTTTTTCGGCAGGGAGCGCTAAAGAAATTCTTTCTATCCGACGGCACCACCACCCAGGAAATCGACTTTTTTCAGGCGGTAGATTGGCTGGAGTGCGAACCCGACCATCCCAAGCAGCCCATCCCCAAACGCTACTACGACTTGCTGCAACAGAATAAAGACGCCTTTGTGGCCCTAGAACAAATGCCAGATTTGGCCCCGGCCCTAGGGCGAGGCGGCAGCACCTACGATAAATTTGTCATTCAATGTCTGAAAGCTAAAGATATTCGTAGGTTTCGCGGCTTTACCGATGAAGATGAGGCATTCCTAAAAGTAGTGCGGATCGCCTTTGAGGAAGGGCGGATTCCGAAACCCACGGCCAAAAAGGTACAGCAAGCCATCAAACCCATTGCCGGAGACCCGCTCAAACTGCTGAATGCACTGAAGCGAACCGTCCCCATTGCCCTACTGGCCGAACCCGAACCCACCCCCATCCCCCAATGGGGCCAAAGCCGGGAGGTCGTTCTATCGGAATACCTCTACCCGCCAGGGTCGCCCTCACCCTAAATCCCTCTCCCATGGAGCTACTGCTTATACATAAGTCTCTGTGCTGCTTGATGCCTAGAGTTGATCCCCCCTAGCCCCCCTTACCAAGGGGGGAACCGGAGTCAAAGTCCCCTGTGCTGCTTGATGCCTGGGGTTGATCCCCCCTAGCCTCCCTTACCAAGGGGGGGAGCGGAGTCAAAGTCCCCCTTTTTAAGGGGGATTTAGGGGGATCTCCAAGGACGTACGGTAGGAAAACTCCTTCCGGCCCCCCTCTCCCAGGGGGAGAGGGGCTGGGGGTGAGGGATCTGGGGGTGTGGGCCATTTGCTAAGGATAAAACCATGGACAAAACCAGCGCCAAAACGTTGCTCACCAACACCCTACAACGACCCTTTGAGGAAGCCCAGTTTCGGCAGTTTGCCCGCAATTTGGTGAACGATCTGGATGAATCCAAGGCGCTCAATGTTCAGGGCGCTTATATTAAAGAGACCTATCGAAACCAGGTCAAACAATACAAGCGCCTTGGCCAATATATCGACCCCGATGGCAACACCATTGATGTGTTAGTGGTGCGGCTGCATCGGCAGTCTTCGCTGGAACGGGCGCGGACAATGCAGCGCAATTTTATGGCCCAATATCTGCAAGATCGGGGTCAAAAAGAAGCGGCGTTGGTGGCCTATACCACCGATGAATCCCTGGATTGGCGGTTCTCTTTAGTGCGGTTAGATTATCGCCTGGAGGTGCAGGCCGATGGTAGCTATAAACCCACTAAGGAGGTGACAGCGGCGCGGCGGTCTTCCTTTTTGGTGGGGCAAACGGAACCCAACCATACGGCCCAGCAGCAGCTTTTACCACTATTACTGAATGATCGCCAAAATCCGACCCTGGATGAGTTGGAGGCAGCGTTTAATATTGAATCGGTAACGCAGGAATTTTTTGGGCAATATAAAGCCCTATTTTTGCAGGTGCGGGATGAGGTAGAAGCCCTAATTCAAACGGATACCGCCATCTCGGCTGACTTTTCCAAAAAGCACATTGATCCGGCCAATTTTGCCAAAAAGCTATTGGGACAGATCGTATTTCTTTACTTCCTCCAAAAGAAGGGTTGGCTGGGGGTGGAACCGGGACAACCCTGGGGCCAGGGGCCAAAGGATTTTCTGCGCCGATTATTTAACCAAGAAACTATCCAATACCACAATTTTTTTAATGATGTTTTAGAACCCTTATTCTATGATGCCCTGGCCAGCCATCGCGGCGATGAATCGCTCTACGAATTACCGGGATGCCAAACTCCCTGCAAGATTCCGTTTTTGAATGGGGGATTGTTTGAACCCATCGGCGGCTACGACTGGCAAACCACCAATGTGCTGATTGCCAACCCAACCATTCAGCAGGTGCTCGATACCTTTGACCTGTATAACTTTACGGTGCGGGAGGATGAACCGCTGGATAAGGAGGTGGCGGTTGACCCAGAAATGCTGGGCAAGGTGTTTGAAAATTTGCTGGAGGTGACGGATCGCAAGGCCAAGGGGGCATTCTATACGCCTCGCGAAATTGTGCATTATATGTGCCAAGAAAGTTTGATTAACTACCTCGATACCACCCTCAATCGGCAGGCGGTGGAACTGATGCCGCCCCCCACCCAGCAGGCCAGCCTGTTTGCCACGCCCACCGTTGGACAATTGCCCCTCACCCAGGAGGAATACTGTGAGCGGGTGCCCCGTGGAGACCTGGAACGCTTGATTCGGGAGGGGGAATGGGCGATGGAACACGATGCCCAGGTGGTGCAAAAGGGCAACGAAACCAGCACCTACTCGTTTCGGGTGCCGGAGGCGGTACGTGCCCATGCGGCGGAAATTGACCAAGCCCTAGCGGCGATCAAAATCTGCGATCCGGCGATTGGGTCTGGGGCGTTTCCGGTGGGGATGATGCAGGAGATTGTGAAGGTACGGGGGATTTTAAGCACCTATCTGGCCGCCCTCACCCCCAGCCCCTCTCCCTGGGGAGAGGGGGGCAAGAAACTTGCTTCTAGTCCTCTCTCAACCCAAGAAATTCCTTCCAAATCTCCCCCTTCTCCCTCCTTGGGAGAAGGGGGCCGGGGGGATGAGGGCAGATCCGCCTATGCCTTCAAACGCCATGCCATTCAAAATTCGATTTATGGGGTGGATATTGACCCCGGTGCGGTGGATATTGCCAAGCTGCGGCTGTGGTTGTCTTTGGTGGTGGATGAGGAGGATTACACCCGCATTAAGCCCTTGCCAAATTTGGATTACAAGATTGTTTGTGGTAATTCCTTACTCGGTGTAGATCATCGGGAAGGAACGCAACCTTATCAAGGCAGTGTGCTGAATTATCAGCCCCTAGAACAGCTTGATCGGTTGATGATTGATTTCTTTGATGAAACCAATTCTGAACGAAAAGCAAAGCTCAATCGAGACATTAAAGCCCTGATTAAAACCTTGACCGGGAACGAAGATACCTTTGATTTCAAGATTTACTTCAGCGAAGTGTTTCAACAACAGGGCGGATTTGATATTGTTATCGGCAATCCGCCCTATGTGCGACAGGAGCAAATTAAACACCTCAAAGATCAACTCAAGCCCAATTACGAATCCTATACAGGCACCGCCGATCTCTATATCTTTTTCTACGAACGTGGCCTAAACCTGCTGCGAGATCATGGCGTTCTTACCTATATTTCCTCTAATAAATGGTTCCGAGCGGCCTATGGTAAAAAGCTCCGTCAACTGATTATCCAAAATACCCAAATTCAGCGCATTATCGACTTTGGCGATGCCCCTGTCTTTGCCGCCATTGCCTATCCTACGATTGTCATTATTCAAAAAAGCAAGCCCCCATCCCCGGAAGCGGGCCACTTCCACGCCCTAAATTGGGACATGGGACAACCCATCCACCAGTTTGAAACCGCCGTGCAAACCCAAACCTTTGCCATGCCCCAAACCGCCCTCACCGCCGAAGGCTGGCAATTTGCCGATGCCACCGCCCTCAACCTCCTAGCCAAACTCCGCCAAGCCGGAACCCCGCTGGGAGACTATGTGAATAATCGGTTTTATCGAGGAATTTTAACCGGGTTTAATGAAGCCTTTGTGGTAGACCAAGCCACCCGCGATAGACTGATCGCCGAACACCCCTCTTCCGCCGAAGTCCTCAAACCCTTTCTACGCGGACGCGACGTAAAACGCTGGCGAGTGGATTATCAAAACTTGTGGATTATTTTTACCCGTCGAGGCATTGATATTAAAAAATACCCTGCTATTCACAAACATCTACACCAATTCAAAGATCGATTAACCCCTGGAAATCCTGGTGGTCGTAAGCCGGGAAGCTATGAATGGTACGAAATTCAAGACAACATTGCCTACTGGCAAGAGTTTGAGCGACCTAAGATTATTTATCCAGATATTGCGGCTCGTTGTGAATTTACTTTTGATACTAACAACTTATATCCTGATTGCACCTTATTTATCATTCCAGAAGACTCTACCTATCTAGCAGGCGTTCTTAATTCTGCGATTGTACAATTCTTTATCGATCAGATTTGTCCTTCGGTTCGTGGTGATTTCAAGCGATTTAAATCAATATATGTTTCTCAAATCCCCATTCCTCCCGCCTCTCCCGAAGACAAAGCCCGGATTGAAACGTTGGTGAACTATATTCTCTTTTTGGCCAAGGAACTGAAGGATATTCCTGGTCATGGTGAAGCAATGGTGGCTTCGGCTGATGACAAGCTGATGCTAAACTATTTCGAGCAGATTGTAGATGCAACCATCATGGAGCTTTATTTGCCGGAAGAACTCCATGCCGCCAATAAATCTTTTATGTCTCACCTAGCCACCAAGAACCTGCCAACCTTAGAGCAAATCTCAGGCGATACAATGGAATCACTTCGCAGTATTTTTAGACGCCTCTTTAAGAAGGATCACCCCATTCGAGAAAATCTCTTCTTTCTCGATAGTGTTCCCGTCGTTCGCATCATTCGAGGCTTAAAATGAGAATCACAAAGATTTCCCTAAAAAACTTTCAGGCTTTTTATGCTGAGCATGACATTGACCTTGGCAGAAACGGCCAAAATCTCTTAATTTATGGAGAAAATGGCAGTGGCAAATCATCGTTGCTTAAAGCCATTGAGCTTTTTCTAGATTCCCATGTGCGAAACTTGAATTTTAATCACTATCGCAATTTCTTTGCCGCCGATACCGATGGTGGCCATGTAAAAATCTCAGCCCGTGCCAATGAAAACGAACCTGAAACCACCTTTGAGTGGTCAAATGCCAGTCGCACAACCGACGATTCTATCATCCTGGATGCCGCTAAGACCAAAGGAGTTTTAGACTATAAGGCACTATTAGAAGTTTACTTCCTGCATCCTGAAGACTGCGAAGTCAATATATTTAATCTTTTGGTTAACACTATTCTTGCCAACAGCCGCAATGAATTTACTCAAAATCGTTTAATTGAGGATTGGGAAGCAATTAAACAAATGCCCATTCCCCGTCAAAATCATAATAAGAAAATCCAGGACTATCAGTCTACCTTGGATAATTTCAATCAGGGTTTGCAAGCAATTCTCAATCAACTACAGCAAGAACTAGGCGACATTCTTCAAAAGTTTAGATATCCCATTTCCTTAGAATTTGACTTTCAGGGAGTCACCCTTAATATTTCAGAAAAACGAATCGACAATCAAAGTGTTCTTTTGAAAATCAATTTTTATGATCGACATTTTCCCTTGGCTCATCAATTTCTTAACGAAGCAAAGCTATCTGCCATTGCCCTCTCCATCTATCTAGCATCTCTGCAAATCAATCCCAGCAGTGAACTTAAGATATTGGTTCTAGACGATGTATTGATCGGGTTAGATATGTCGAACCGATTACCTGTTATTGATATCCTCCAAGAAGAATTTAGCGATTATCAGATTTTTCTGATGACCTATGACAAAGAATGGTATGACATTCTTAAACGAAATTTCTCCAACTGGAAAGCCATTGAGCTTTATGCTGGACGTGGAGAAGATTATGAAATTCCAGTAATATTACAAAATCAAAGATACCTAGAAAAAGCAAGATTTTATCTTGCAATCCATGACCACAAAGCTGCCGCGATCTATCTACGAACAGCTTTTGAGGTCAAGATTAAGTGGTTTTGCGAAAAGAAAAATATTCCTGTTAAATATCGCGAGAAGCCTAAAGATTTAACCAGCAATGATTTCTGGGAACCCATTAAAAATGCTAAAGATCAGAACGGCAATCCTAAGTACATTGATGCAAATCTAGCCGCTGGTGTTGAGTTGTACCGTAGCCTAGTTATGAATCCGCTGAGTCATGCTCGACTTGTCAATGTGTCTCGGCAGGAAATTGAAAACGCTATTAACACCATAGAGAACCTTGAAAACCTCCTAGATCAGTTGGGTCGTAGGAGTCAACAGCCATGATTTCAACCTCGGTAGGGTTCCGTTGGGTACATTGCAAAGCCCGGATTGAAACCCTGGTGCAGCATTGCCTAAACGCCCAGGGGCAAGCCGTGGCCGCTGCCGAGGCTGAAATTGATACCATCGTCGCCCGCCTCTACGGCCTCACCGACGCAGAACGCGCCATCATTGAGGGGAGGAAGGGATGAGAAAGCAAAGCCTTATCAAGTTAGACAATTTTTAACCTTAGTTGAAACCCATAACCTGAGCTTAGAGGAAGACGCATGAAGGACTATCACATCAATATTTTCTACAGCGAAGAGGATGAAGGATACATCGCCGATATTCCCAACTTAAAATTTTGCTCTGCCTTTGGCGAAACCCCAGCCGAAGCCCTCAGAGAGCTAGAAATTGCGAAACAAACATGGCTAGAAACGGCACGTTCCCAAGGTAAAAGTATTCCTCAGCCGACGTACCGTCCCATTATCTATCAGCTAAAAATAGCGTCATAATGTTGAATCAGCCATCAATGACAAACATTATGATTCAGATGGAGAGGTTATCAATCAAAGGCTCACTCTGTACCCCCCTTATCAAGGGGGAAGGGGGGATCATCGCAATGTACTTCAACCGAGTGCAATCCGCTATGGAATCTCAAAATTAACGCTACGGATAAACTCAAGCAGGAAGCCGATCTATGGCAAAATCTGTAACCGTTTGGTTTGACCCAGAAGCCGATTCTCTAGATGTAAAATTCTCCGATGCCCCTGGTTATATGCGTGAAACCTTAATTTCGGGCGGATCTAGAGGTTGGGGGACTACCGACCAAAGTTAGCGATCCCCCTAAATCCCCCTTTTTAAGGGGGACTTTGAATCCGGTTCCCCCCTTTTTAAGGGGGGCTAGGGGGGATCGATCCCCTATATCGTCTACGTCAAGGACTTATGTGTACACAGTAGCCCTTGGGGAGAGGGGCAGGGGTGAGGGTGAAGGCCATGGCAAATGGATAGTCATTTCTATGGAACACTCTTAGACTCACCTCCCCACGCTGGATCAACGCCACCAGCCTCCACAGACAGGTGGGCCAATGGCCTCGATGCGCCCAGGGCAGCGATTGACCCAACCCAGCCTTCAAGGCATCGTAGAGGGGAACGTTTTTTTCAAAGTGTTTACGCTTTTGGTGAATATTTACGCTTAGAACGCTGGCTCCCCCTTTCTCGCCTGAACCCATGAAACTGCTGTACAGCAAGGCTCTTCGGCGCTCAAAGCCACTTTTATCAGGCAAATCGGTTCCCAGCTTCGAGCTTTAAACCTTAAACCTTTCCGGGCCTAAATCCTTTCATAACCTAGCGCCCTTACAGTAGCGGTAGGCACCAAAGATTAGGAAGCCCGTACGTTCTGCCTCTGTTCAGGAGTTGCGCCATGACTATTCCTCCTTTTTGCCCCACGGTTGATGTTGAAGACGACCGCACTGGCTTGAGTGTAGAAACCCTGCGCCGCGCCTTTGCCGATAACCTGTACTACATCCAGGGCAAATGGCCGGAGGTGGCCAGCATCAACGATTTCTACCTGGCCCTGGCCTACACCGTGCGGGATCGGATGATGCAGCGCTGGCTGAACACCAGCCGTAACTACCTGCGCCCAGAGGTGCGGATTGTGACCTACCTGTCGGCGGAATTTTTGCTGGGGCCACACCTAGGCCGAAATTTGATCAACCTCGGCATTGAGGAACCCGTGAAGCAGGCGGTGCAGGAATCTGGGCTGGATTTTGACGCCATCGCCGCCCAGGAGGAGGAACCGGGCCTGGGCAATGGTGGCCTAGGACGGTTAGCGGCCTGCTATATGGAGTCCATGGCCAGTTTGCAAATCCCTGCCATTGGCTACGGCATTCGCTACGAGTTTGGCATTTTTGACCAGCAAATCCGCGATGGCTGGCAGGTGGAAAGCACCGATAAATGGCTGCAATACGGTAACCCCTGGGAAATTGCCCACCCCGAATCGGCTGTTACCGTGGGCTTTGGGGGCCGCACCGAGGGCTATATCGACTCCGATGGCCGCTTCCGCAAGCGCTGGATTCCGGCCAAGCAGGTGAAGGGCATCCCCTACGACACCCCCATCCCTGGCTACCAGGTCAATACCGTCAACACCCTGCGGCTGTGGAAGGCGGAGGCGGTGGAATCCTTTGATTTTCAGTCCTTTAATGTGGGCGACTACTACGGGGCCGTCAACAGTAAAGTGACCTCCGAAAACATTTCTAAGGTGCTCTATCCCAACGACGAGCAGATCGAGGGCAAACAACTGCGCCTAGAGCAGCAGTTTTTCTTTGTCTCCTGTGCCCTGCAAGACATGATCCGCATCCACTTGGGGGCGGGCTGCAAGCTCAGCACCTTCCACGAAAAATTTACCGCCCAACTCAACGACACCCACCCGGCTGTGGGCGTCGCGGAACTGATGCGCCTGCTGGTGGATGACCACGGCATGGGCTGGGATGAAGCCTGGGATGTGACCCGCCACACCTTTGCCTACACCAACCATACCCTGTTGCCCGAAGCGCTGGAAAAATGGTCGATTTCCCTGTTTGGCGGAATGCTACCCCGCCATTTGGAAATCATCTACGAAATCAACCAGCATTTCATGGATCAGGTGCGGGTGCATTACCTCAACGACCCGGTCAAACTGGCTAGCCTATCGTTGATTGACGAATCGGGCCATCGCTATGTACGGATGGCGAACCTGGCCAGCCTGGGCAGCTATGCCATCAACGGCGTGGCAGCGCTGCATACGGAACTAGTGAAACAAACCATCCTGAAAGATTTCCATGAGCTATTCCCCGGCAAGATTCACAACGTCACCAATGGCGTTACCCCACGCCGCTGGATTGCCTTAGCGAACCCCCGCCTTGCCGCCCTCTATACCGAGAAAATTGGCAATGGCTGGCTGCAAGACATGGATCAACTGCGCCAGATCGAAGGCTACGCCGATGACGCCGGATTCCGGGAATACTGGCGGCACATCAAGCACGACATTAAGCAGGATCTCGCCACCTACATTGGTCAGCGCACGGGCATCACCGTCAACCCCGACTCCATGTTTGATGTGCAGGTAAAGCGCATCCACGAATACAAGCGCCAGCACCTCAACGTCCTCCACATCATTACCCTCTACGAGCGCATCAAGCAAAACCCCAACCTGGAGGTAACGCCGCGCACCTTTATCTTTGGCGGCAAGGCGGCTCCGGGCTACTTCATGGCCAAGCTGATGATCAAATTCATCACCGCTGTGGGGGATGTGATCAACAACGACCCCTCCATTGGAGATCGGCTCAAGGTGGTCTTCTTGCCCGACTACAACGTCACCTTTGGCCAACGGGTCTATCCCGCCGCCGACCTGTCCGAGCAAATTTCCACCGCCGGGAAGGAAGCCTCCGGCACCGGAAACATGAAATTCTCCATGAACGGTGCCCTCACCATCGGTACCCTAGATGGGGCCAATGTGGAAATTCGCGAACTGGTGGGGGACGAAAACTTTTTCCTGTTTGGCCTCACCGCCGACCAAGTTCACGACCTCAAGACCAGCGGCTACAACCCCTGGGACTACTACCATGGCAACCCCCGTCTGAAGGAAGTCATCGACCTAATCAACTGCGGCTTCTTTGCCAAGGGCGACGGTGGCCTGTTCAAGCCCCTCACCGATAACCTGCTCTACGGCGATCCCTATCTGCTGATGGCTGACTACCAGAGCTATGTGGACGCCCAGGATCGGGCCGATGCCGTCTACCAAGACCCAGAAACCTGGTCGCGCATGTCCATCATCAACGCCGTTCGCATGGGTAAGTTTTCCAGCGACCGATCCATCCGCGACTATTGCCGCAAAATCTGGCAGGTTCAGCCCGTGCCCATCGAGCTCAAGGAATATGTCCAAGCCCAAGCCGGATTTAAGGTGTAGGCCATGAAAATCCTGGTGCTCAACGCTGGCTCCAGCAGCCATAAAAGCTGCCTGTTTGACCTCACCCAGGCCTCCGACGCGAGTTTGGCCCCCAGCCCGATCTGGCGGGCCACCCTGGATTGGACCCACGCCGAGGGCCAGGTCGAACTTTCCGCCGAAACGGAATCGGGATCCGCCCTCAACCAATCGCTTCCCATTACCGATAAAGCCGAGGGTATCGCCGCCATGCTGAACACCCTGGTGGAAGGCGAAACCCAAGTTCTAGACAGCCTGAGCGACATCGACGGGGTGGGGCACCGGGTTGTCCACGGTGGGCGAGATTACGTCGATAGCGTGCGAATCGATAGCGATGTGAAAGCCGCCATCCAACGGCTGATTCCCCTCGCCCCCGCCCACAACCCTGCCAATCTCCAGGGTATCCACGCCATCGAAGCTATCCTGGGCGACATTCCCCAAGTGGCCGTCTTCGACACCGCCTTCCATGCCCAAATGCCCGCCGCCGCCGCCACCTACCCCGGCCCCTACGCCTGGATCGACCAAGGCATCCAGCGCTACGGCTTCCACGGCACCAGCCACCGCTACGTCGCCCAACGGGCCGCCAATCTGTTGGGACGTGACCTAGCCGATCTCAAGCTAATCACCTGCCACCTGGGCAACGGCTGTTCCCTAGCGGCAGTCAAAAACGGCCACAGCATCGACACCACCATGGGCTTCACCCCCCTGGAAGGGCTGATGATGGGCAGTCGCTCCGGCAGCGTCGATCCCGGCATTCTCATTCACCTGATCCGCCAAGAGGGCTACAGCGGCGACCGCCTTGACCAATTGCTGAATAAAGAATCCGGCCTCAAGGGCATTTCCGGCATTTCCAACGACCTACGCCTAGTGATCGACGCCATGGAACAGGGCCACGACCGGGCCAAACTCGCCGTTGAGATGTTCCTCCACCGCCTGCGCCGGGAAATCGGCTCCATGCTAGCCAGCCTCGGCGGGTTGGATGCCCTCGTCTTTACCGCTGGCATTGGCGAAAATAGCGCCCTGATCTGGCAACAAGCCTGCGAACCCTTCGCCTTCCTGGGCCTCAACCTTCAGGACAACCTGGGACGATCCGCCGCCGATCAAGACATCGCCACCCCAGACTCCAGCATCCGTGTGTTGGTCATCCACACCCAAGAGGAATGGGCCATCGCCCAAGCCTGTCTTAAGAGTTGTTCCAATTTGCCGTGAGACAGGTGCAAACGGTTTGCTAGGCGAAAAGAGCGTCATGAAGCAACGATGCCTGTAATCTTAAATCCGGCTTGTTTGCCCCCGGTATCAGTGGGCGAGGAGACCTTGCCCCTACCGTTTTCGGGGTTAGGAACCGGGGTTATCTAGCTCGGATTTGGTATTGTTGGATGACACGCCCTAGCTTGGGCCTGAAGGAACTTGGCCAACCTGTCATCCGGCTAGGTAAGCATCACCCAATCTGATCCGGATCAATCCCCTGCGCTCTGAGTAATTCAGCCAGCCGTTCTGCCCGGAGCCGTTCTCGCTCGGCCCGGATCTGTTCTTGATCCGCCCGCTCCCGTTCCACCTCCAACGGAGTCAAAATCCATTGGTCATCGGCATCAAAGAAGCGCAGCCAGTCCCGCACCCGACCCTGGAATCGGCCACGCCACAGCCCTAGACCGATACCCAGTTCTGGGATGGTGAATCGCCCATCGAGAATGGTGATGGGAACGTAGCCCGCTTCCGTGAGGCGAAAGGCTTGGAGATTCTCCGTATAGTGGTCAAACACCACGTAGTAGGGAATGCGGAGGATTTGTTCGTAGACCTGCCATTTGGGGGGTGGGGCGTTGGGGTCAGCCTGGACGAGGCCCAAGTCCTCATCTGCCGTGCCGGGGGAGAGGAGTTCTACGACGATGTAGGGGTTGACCTGTTCCTGCCAGGTGACGTAGCTGAGGCGGAGATCGTCGTCGTCGCTGTAGAACCGGGGGACGCCCACCACCGCAAACCAGTCGGGCCGCTTGTACCAGCGGGGATGGGCGATGTCGTAGTACAAATTCAGGTCAGCAGCGGTGAAAATACGATCCGCCGCCACGTCCGCTAGGCAAAAGGTGGCGCTGAGTAGTTGAGGCTGAAAGTCATGGAATTCGTCTGGCAACCCAGGCTCCTCCGGGTCTTCGCTGGGCAAATCATACATCGTGGGCCAGGTTTCCCTGGGGGGCAGGGGCACATCCGCCGGGACGATGTAGGGATTCTGGGGAATCTGAAGCGGTGATGCGGAGGTAGGCCGAGGAGACATGGGAGGGGTTGCTCCTGGAGAGATGGGCTGACAACGATGGGTTGATTTTAGCGAATTCTTCCCCTTGTCCCGATCCCCCTTCGTGATACAACCGTTACGTACCCCGCAAAGACTTCCCCAATACCGCAATGAATCCGATGGCGATCCGCATTGGCAATGGCTACGATATTCACCGCCTCGTGGAGGGGCGACCGCTCATTTTGGGTGGTGTCACTCTTCCCCATTCCCACGGCTTGGATGGCCACAGCGATGCCGACGTGCTCACCCATGCGATTATGGATGCGCTGTTGGGGGCGCTCAGTCTGGGCGATATTGGGCTCTATTTTCCCCCCGGCGATCCCGAATGGGCGGGGGCCGATAGCCTGAAACTGTTGGCCCAGGTGAATGCCATGGTGCAGGAACGGGGCTGGACGGTGGGCAATGTGGATAGCGTGATTGTGGCCGAGCAGCCCAAAATGAAGCCCCACATCGAGGCCATGCGCACCCAATTGGCGACGGTGTTGGGGGTAGACCCCAGCCAGGTGGGGGTGAAGGCCACGACCAACGAAGGCCTTGGCCCCGTGGGTCGGCAGGAGGGCATTGCCGTCCATGCCGTTGCCCTGTTAGTGCAAGGCTAACCGATCCTTCGCCCAGGGTGTTCCGAATCTAGGTGGGCCACGAAACCGACTATTATGATTCATTGCCTGGGGATCTGTTTGCCTGGGGATCTGTTTGCCTGGGGATCTGTTTGCCTGGGGATCTGTTTGCCTGGGGATCTGTGTCGATGAAGATTCTGCTGTTAGAAGATGACCCGCCCACCAGTGAACGTCTAGCGGCTATGCTATCTCGCCATCACTATGCGGTGGACGTGGTGGTGGATGGATCGATGGGGCTGGAGATGGCGATGCAGTGGCCCTACGATTTGCTGATTGTGGATTGGCACCTGCCCAGCCTGAATGGGATAGAGGTCTGCCGGAAGCTCCGCCAACAGGGACAATGCACCCCGATTTTGATGCTGACCGTGCGGGATGCCAACGACGACATTGTGGCAGGGCTAGATGCCGGGGCCGACGACTATTTAGCCAAATCCTCGGAGCCGTCTCAACTGCTGGCCAGGGTACGGGCTTTGCTGCGGCGCAATCAGGTTGTGGCGGATCCGGTGCTGCGCTGGGGCGATCTCACCCTAGACCCCGCCCAGGCCCAGGTGGAATACCAAGGGCAAAGTATTCCCTGTCGCCCCAAGGAATATGAGCTTCTGGAGCTATTTCTGCGCCATCCCCAGCGATTGCTCACCCGCAGTGCCATTATTGACCATCTTTGGCCCATGGCCGATACCCCAGTGGAGGGATCGGTCACGAATTTGATTAAAGACCTGCGGCAACGGCTGAAGCGGGCGGGCATAACCAACGGCCCCATCGAAACGGTCTATGGTCTGGGCTATCGGCTGCGGGCTCCGGCGGCGGGTATCGCGGAGAATGTCAATTCTCTAGCGTCATCGTCCGCTGAGCCATTATCCCCGGAGGACTCCGATCCCGACGTTCCTCTACCGCCCCGATTAGCCAACGCCCTAGCCGGGGCAACCCAGCGTTTCCAGGCCACCCTAGACCAACGGCTCAGGATGCTCGATCACACCGCCGTCGCCTGGGCCGCAGGCACCCTCACCTCAGGGGATCGCCAGCGGGCCTTCACTGAAGCCCATCGCCTAGCTGGAGGACTGGGAATGTTTGGCTATGGCCCAGCCGCCGCCGCCGCCGAGGAAATTGAAGCGCTTCTGCATCCCACTGCCGCCGAGAACGACCTCCCCCACCTCGCCACCCAAATGCAGCGCCATCTGGCTACCCTCAAACAAGCCCTCGCCGCAGACTTGTCCTCACCTAATTGATCTGATGGCTTGATTTCCATGAAACCGCCGATCTCTCGATCCCTGCGCCAGTTGGCCAGTATTTCGCTGTTTTGGGTGATGACCATTCCCCTGGCGGTTTCGGCCCTGAGTTCCTTGGCGGGGATGGGCTATTTTGCCTACCGCAATCATCAGGTCATGGGCCACCTGGCTCGATATCCGTGGCAGGCGATGCTGCTGTGGTTGCTGGGGGTGGTGAGTGCGTTGGGATTGGGACTGGTGGTGGCAAAGCTGTTTTTGCGGCGGCTGGGACGCTATCACTGGGCCAGTCAAGCCCTGGCATCGGGGGATCTGAGCCAGCGTTTACCCACCGATAGCCCCATTCGCGAACTGAATGGCTTGGCCAAGGCGTTTAACCAGATGGCTGACCAGTTGCAGCAAGCCTTTCGTACCCTCCAAACGGCCCTGGATGAATCGGAGGCCAAATTCACAACGATCTTTCGCACGAGCCCGGTGCCTATGGCCATCGCTACCCTGGCCGAGGGCCGCATTCTGGCGGTCAATCAAAGCTTGCTCACGGTATTGAGCCGATCCCAGAACGCGATGGTGGGGCATACGGCCTTGGAACCACATCTGTGGGTCGATCTGAACCAGCGCCAACAGTGTTGGCATTTGCTGAGGTCGCAGGGGCGGGTGCGGGATTTAGAGGTGGAGATGCGTACTGGAATGGGGGACATCCTCACGGTGCTGCTGTCGGCGGAGGTGCAGACGCTAGCTGACCAGGATCAGGTGATCCTCACCTTCCACGACATCACCGACCGCAAACGTGTGGAACGGGCGCTCAAGGAAAGTGAAGCCCGATTCCGGGAAATTTCCGAAACCTCTCCGGCCAATATTTATATTTTGGTACAGCGTCCCGACGGCAGCTTTTATTTTGAACACATCAGCCGTGCTATTGAGGTCATCCACGAAATCCCGGTGGCCGACATTATGGCCGATGCCCAGGTGTTGCTCAGCCGCATCCACCCCGATGATCAGGCTGACTACGCCATTGCCGTGCAGCATAGCCTAGAGACCCTCCAGCCTTTTCACCACGAATGGCGAGTGATCAATCCGTCCGGGGCGATCAAGTGGCTCCAGGGCAGTTCCATCCCCAAGTGTCGATCAGGGGGAGAGGTGGCCTGGTATGGGGTGGTGATTGACATTAGCCAGCGGCGACAGGCCGAGGAAGCCCGCCTGCAAAGCGAGGCCCAGAAACGCGCCATCCTAGAAGCCCTGCCCGACCTGATTGTGCGCACCCGCCGAGACGGCACCTATCTAGAAATTAAGCCCGCTGCCACCTTTCCTACGGATTTACCCTACTTTGCCGTGGGCAACAACCTGCGCCAGGTGCTCCCCCCCGATCTGCTGCCCCCCTACCTGCAAACCATGGAGCGGGCCTTTGCCACGGGCGAAACCCAGCGCTACGAATACGCCCTTGAAGTCCAAGGAGAAGCCCTTTGGCAGGAGGTGCGGATGGTGCCCATGGGAACCGAGGAAATGCTGTTTGTGGTACGCAACCTCACCGACCTACACCGCCTAGCCAGGGCGTTGCAGGAGAGCGAAACCCGCTTTCGGCAACTGGCGGAAACCGTGGAGGAGGGCTTTTTTGTCTACGAACTCCTCGACCAGCGCTATTCCTACGTCAACCCGGCCTATGGAAACGTGCTGGGCCTGTCCCCTTCGCCCACTGATTCAGAGTCTCGCTCGGCCCTCAGCCAAGATCGCTGGCTAGCGTGCATTCACCCAGAGGATCGACCCCGCATTGATGCTGCCCTACTCCGGGAGCAGCGAGGGGAAAATTTCGACCAAGAGTATCGCTACATGACCCCCATGGGCGAACTGCGCTGGCTGCGATCCAAAGCCTTTCCCTTGGCGGATGACCGGGGACAGGTGACGCGCATTGTGGGCACCGTGGAAAACATTACCGAACGCCGCCTCGCCGAAGATGCCCTGCGCCAGAGCGAAGCCCGTTTCCGCCGCGCCTTCGACCATGCTCCCTACGGCATTTCCCTGGTGTCGCCCACGGGCCAGTTTGTGATGGCCAACCCCCAATACTGCGCCCTGCTGGGCTACCGCGAAGCCGAACTGCGGCAGATGACCTTCCAAGACATCACCCATCCCGATGAACGCGAGGCCGATTGGCAAGGGTTTCAGCGCATGATGGCTGGGGACCTGCCCATTTACCAGATCGAAAAACGCTACCTCACCAAGCAAGGGGAGGCCATCCCGGTGATCATCAACGCCGCCCCGGTCTACGATGGCAACGGCCAGCCCCTCTACTCCGTCGGCCATGTGCAGGATATCCGCGAACGCCAAGCCATCGACCGCATGAAGGACGAGTTTATCTCCATCGTTAGCCACGAACTGCGTACCCCCATCACCTCCATCCAGGGCGCTTTGGCCCTATTGGGGGCTGGCGTCTATCAAGATCGCCCCGAAAAAGCCAAGGCCATGCTCGATATCGCCATCAACAACAGCGAACGCCTGGTGCATTTAGTAGACGACATCCTCAGCTTCGAGCGGCTAGAATCGGGTCGGGTGCAGCTCGAACCCGAACCCTGTCAAGTCGAAGACCTCTTTGCCCAAGCCCTCGACAGCGTGAAAGCCCTCGCTGATCAGGCCCGCATCACCCTAGACGCCCAGCCCATCCCTACCACCCTGCAAGCCGCCCCCGACGCCATTGTACAAACCCTCACCAACCTGCTCAGCAACGCCATCAAATTCTCCAATCCGGGCAGCACCGTCTGGCTCCGAGCCACCCCCATCGACCAAACTGATCGGCCTCCCGACTCCCGACTCCCGACTCCCGACTCCCGACTCCCGACTCCCGACTCCCGACTCCCGACTCCCCACTCCCCACCCACCCATCTCCTCATCACTGTCCAAGACCAAGGACGCGGCATCCCCGCCGACAAACTCGACCACATCTTCGATCAATTCCAGCAGGTGGATGCCTCGGACTCGCGCCAACGGGGAGGGACAGGTTTGGGCCTCGCCATCTGCAAACGCATTGTGGAACAACACCAGGGCCGCATTTGGGTGGAGAGTCAACTCGGTCAAGGCAGCACCTTCTCCGTCGTTCTGCCCCTCACCCTCGCCATCGACCCAGCGGAGCAAACCCATGCCTAAACGCCTGTTGATTGTGGACGACGAAGACGACATTCGCACCATTGTGCAAGCCGCCCTAGAGGAATTGGCGGGATGGCAGGTGTTGGAAGCGGCCTCTGGGCAAGCGGGGTTGCAGGTGGCCACCGCCGAACAGCCCGACGCCATTTTGCTGGATATTTCCATGCCCGACATGGACGGCTTCGACCTCTTTGCCCAGCTTCAGCAACACTCCGCCACCCAAGCCATCCCGGTGATTGTGCTCACCTCCAAGGTGCTGGCGCGGGATCGATCTCACTTTGCCGCTCTGCCTCTGGCCGGGGTGATCACTAAACCTTTCAACCCCCTCAGCCTAGCCTCTCAAATCACCGATTTGCTGGCCTGGGAAGTACCCCCTATGGGCTAAATTCCATCTCTTTTTCGGCATCGTTGCTTGGATTTTATGCCCACCAGTCCTATGACTTTCCTATAGTTTTTTCGTAGACTTCAGAACAGGTAATATCAGTAGTCTAAGCTACTGATTTGACTAGTGGCGCTTCTCCAATGGGGTACAGGTCTGGCCAGGGAAACCACCCTAGCCAGAGTGCGATCACCATGTTCGCAGCACCTCATTTCTGGAGAGGTCTTGCGCTTTTATGGCTAGATATCGGTTGGTGATACGGCAACTCATTCCTATTTTGAGGGGCGAACTATGCCCAGTTCAAGGTTGCTCTTGATTGAGCATGAAGCCAGTCTTCGGTCTGTCCTTGATGCTTGTCTAGGCGAACTAGGAGACTGGGAGGTTACCTCGTCTCGATCAATTCAGGAGGGAATTTCGCTTTGTAACCAACATCATCCCAATGTCATTTTGGTGGATGCCTCTACCCCAGAGGACGATGCCCTATTGCTGATGGAACAGCTTAAACGCGACTCCCAGCGTCGGGCAATTCCCATTGTATTAATCAGCGCTAAGGCCGATTGGTTTACGATTTCAGAACTGCACCAGATGGGATTTTTAGGGGCCATATCTAAACCCTTCAACCCATCAACGCTGTCTGCCCAAATTCATCGACTGGTGTCCTACCAAATTTTACCTCCCTAGGGGGAATGCCATATCTATAGATGGGCTTAACTTTCCCTTTGCGGTCATGCTTTACACTGGGGAAGCCCATTGATTCTCAACAAGGGCAATCGGATGAATGATCACCTCCGTCGATGAATGATGCTGAATAGGAGAATTTCATGTCTACGTTAACGGTTTGGAAATTTAAGACCGCCGAGGGTGCAGAAAGCGCTCTGGCCAAATTGGAAGGACTGCAAAAGCAAGAACTGATCACCGTGTTGGATGCCGCTGTGGTGACCTGGCCCACGGGGCGCAAAAAGCCTAAAACCTATCAGGCCGTAAGTACCGTGGGCGTGGGTGCCCTCGGCGGTGCCTTTTGGGGAATGCTGTTTGGCCTCATCTTTTTGGTGCCCCTGTTTGGCATGATTGTGGGCGCAGCGGCAGGTGCCCTGTCCGGCAAATTTACCGACTACGGCATTAACGACGACTTCATCAAGGATCTGCGCGAAAAGGTGACCGAAGGTACTTCGGCTCTGTTTTTGCTGACGGGGCAAGTCACCGTGGATAAGGTGAGTGAAGCCTTTGCCCCCGATGAAATGGGCGAGTTGATCCAGTCCAATCTCTCGACAGATCAGGAAGCCAAGCTACGGGAAGATTTCGGCGCTGAACTGTAGGCGCAAACGGCACGATCCCATAGGTCTGTAGCCGATGATGGCGGGCGGGAAAAGTTCCATTCCTAGCCCGACAAGCTGTAGGGGCAAGGTCTCCCCGCCCGCCAATACCGAGGACAAGCCAGCCGGATCGAGTATAAGTTCTCTAACCCTTCTTTCCAGTCTTTAAAGTCTAGGACGTTTAACCATGATGACTTTCAAATCCCTGGCGGCTACCCTGGCGGTAGTTGTTACTACTGCGGCAATGCTGCCCTCTCTCGCTACGGCAAACTCAACCGATCTGGGTTCGCCCCAAACGACAGATCTAGCCCAAACCATGACCTCTCCCACCGGGACGGGGCGTTCCTGCGTGGCGCTACAAGAGGTGACGACGGGGCAAACGGAAATTCGTCGCCGCATCGAAAATCGAGCCATTTTAGGAAACAATTGGCATACCGATTGGCTGGTGCCCAACCAGCCCAACTTCACCTATTTCGTGGCCATGGTGACACCGGAAAATACCGCCCCCTACTGGCTGGATGTGCATCTTCGGATGTCCCACGGTGGTTCTGAGAAAGTCTTTAGCGACCGGGCCGATGCCGAAGCGGGCAGCACGTTCATCATTCCCTTTGGGTCGCCCACAGGCCGTCAGCCTGCCCTTGTGAATACCCGCCTTGGTGGCCTTAACGGCAACTTCTATACCATCTCCGTTGCCGCCTGCGAGTAATGCCACCTTTGGAGACGAAGGGCCGACGGATTTATCAAGGAAGTTGTTCGGGGGGCTTTTTCGGGGGAATTAGAGAGCACACTTTTCGAGAGATGGGGTAGCATGGCGGCTGATTCTATGCCATTGCTATTGCGAATCATCGTCCCGGAGAACCCTATGCTGTGTCCCTTTGGAGGAAAAACACCCTGGCTTGCGGCTGGATTGGTTGGCCTAACGGTGCTGCTAGGCGTTGCAGGCTGTAGCTCGTCCGAGACCGTGGCCACTGAGGCCAGTACCCCCACCGCTGGCACCGCTGACCCAGCGGCAGAAAGCCCTATCGAGGAAACCATTGGCGGCTTTCGGGCCACAGTCATCGATCCGCCCCGTGTCACGATCCTCACCAGCCAAACCCCAGGGGCGCAGATTAATCTGCGTTCTCAGCCCACCACCCTATCGCCCATTCTCAGCAGCGGTGCAGCGGGGGATGAAGTGCGTCTGTTGCGTCTGGCGGAGGGGGAAGGCGGTCACACCTGGTACTATGCCCAAAATGCCGAAGCTGAGCGAGAGGGCTGGGTGCGAGGGGATTTTGTAGACATCAGCAATGCCACCCCCCTAGCTGCGGATCCGGGGCAAGCCACCGACCGCCCCGCCCCGCCCGCCCTGTCTACCACCAACCCCTGCGACAGTGATCGCCAGGAAGCCTTTTTTGAAACCCAGTCCTACGCGGTGTATTTGTGCCAATCGGCCCAGGGATTGCGCTACGTAAGCACTCACAAAACCACCCAAGACGCCCTCATCACGGACGATGTGGCGGTCAACCGATCCATCTACATCGCCATCGACGGCAACCAGCAATACCACGTCAGCGATACGCACCTCGCGGTCTACGAAGTCCACGATGGCAGCTACACCCCCCTCAAAACCGAACCTGTTCTACGGTTCGAGCGATTTCTCTATTGAAATTGAACCCTGTCTTTAACCTAGCGAGATATATCGGATTGAGTCTGATACCAAATCCGAATTAGAAAACCTTGATTCCTAAACCGTCAAACCCTAGGGGCGAGGTCTCTTCGCCCGTTGGCACCGGGGGGAAGCTATCAGGATTTAGGATTAATACTTACGCTTTTTCGATTAGTACCTCGTAGGCCAGGGCGGCAGCGGCCTGTTCGGCCTGTTTTTTGGTGGGGCCATGGCCCTTGCCCAGGCAACGCTCCTGAAACCAGACCTCAGCTCGATAGCGCTGCGGGTCGCCCTCTCGACCGGGTTCAGTGGTGCGATATTCGGGCAGGGCACGATGGCGTTTCTGGGTCATCTGTTGCAGCAGATCCTTGTAGTTTTTGCGGCTGGGATCGTTTTGCAGACTGTGGGCCAACCGCTGAAAATGGGGGTCTAACCAAGGGCGAATGAGCTTAAGGTCGTGGGTTTCTAGGTAAATCACGGCCACTACAGCTTCCAACGCATCGGCTAGCCGCTGGGTGGGAACGCCCTTGGTCTTCAGGCTGGGGTCGGTAATCAGATAGGCATCGAGCCCCAAACGAGCCGCCAGTTGGGCCAGGGTTCGATCACTAATCAACTGCGACCGCAGGGCAGATAAATCCCCCACCGAGGCATCGGGAAAACTCTCCTGCAAACATTCCGTCGCCGCCAGCCGCAGCACCGCATCCCCCAGCAGTTCCAACTGTTCGTAGTTATCTTTGGCGTTGGCGGATTCATGGGTGAGGGCTAAATCCAGTCGCTCCCAGTTCACCTCCAAATCCGCAGGTAAACCCAACTTTTGCAAACATCGCTGAAGAGAATGGGAAGGCACCGAAGACATATCCTGCTTAACAAGGGGGACTTTGAATCCGGTTTCCCCCTTGTTAAGGGGGGCTAGGGGGGATCAACGCTCGAAACAAAGCGGGATAGAGACTGATGTATAAGCGGTAGCCCCAAGGGAGAGGGATTTTGGGTGAGGGCACATCCTCGCTGTCATGGGGGATCCTAAAAAACGGGAAGGAGTCGGACATAAGCCGGGTTCTGTTCCCCGTTGCCGGGGGGCGGTTATCTATCTGGGACGACTGTTACCAGCCGCCTCCTGCGGTACGCAAAGACGGGACAGGAAAAAGACCAACCCTTGCCCCTTCGACCTTGCTCCCAACCGGGGTTTACCGAGCCAGCACCTCTCGATGCTGCTGGTGCGCTCTTACCGCACCCTTGCACCCTTACCTGTGCCTGGAGACACCCCAAGGCCATCGGCGGTATGTTTCTGTGGCACTCTCCTCACGGTCACCCGCACTGGGCGTTACCCAGCAAGTCTGGTCTTTCGGGAGCCCGGACTTTCCTCAGGCCAGCCAAGGCCAGCCCGCAACCACCTCGCCAACTCCTTCCTCACTCTAGTTTAAATCCCCAATGTCCACTATGGGCACCCGTTGAACTGCTGGGTGAGGGCGGCGGCGATGGCGCGTCCGGCTCCGGTTTGGCCCATGCGGGCGCGGCCATTTTCGGCAATGTGCTGAAGGCGATCCCTGTCTTGGAGGCAATGGGAGAGGGCTGATCCTACGTCTGCGGAGTTTTCCACCACAATAATCGATGGCCCCAACAGGCGAGACTGGGCTTCGGCAAAGGCGGCGGTGAACTGTGGCCCAGTGCCGGGGATCGTGAAGACGGGTTTACCTAGCCCCACGGCCTGTTCGGTGGCGGTGCCAGCGGTGGCGAGGGCGGCATCGGCTAGGTGCAGGCATTCGGCAAAGGCATCGGTGGTGATCAGCAATCGGCAGTTGTGGCGGCAAAAGGTGAGCCGGGATCCGGGTATGGCATCCGGTTCTGGCTGCCATTGGGACTCGATCAGGGCATCCTTGAGGACGGCTACATTCAAAGATGGGGCGATGGCTCCCAGGGCGCGAATCTGCCGATTTGGAAACGCTTGGGCCACGCTGTCGAGGGCGATCACGATGCGCTGCCAGTTTTCAAAGGCTTCAGGGGCGCGGGAACCGGGGATCAGCGCCAGGGTGAGGACGGCCTCGGCGGGGGGAAAGGCGGCGGTGAGGCGGGCGAGTTTGTCCGTGGCGGCATCGAGGCCGTCCATCATCGGATTGCCGGGGTAGCTGGCCTTGACGCCACAGCGTTGCAAATAATCAGCGGTGAGTTGATCCCGCACAAAGGCTCCTCGGCAGCGGCGATGCCCCATCAGCCAGCGCTCCCAGGGTAAATAGATTGACCCACTGCGGCCCTCCATCCAGGGTCGGTTTGGCAGACGGCCCGCTTCGTTGCGCACGTAGTATTCCGACTTGGCGGTGCCGATGAAGGCATAGTCTGCGCCGCTGGCCCAGGCCATCGCCAAGGGCACAATATCGCCCACCGCCAGCACCTTGCCCCCGGTCTTTCCCCAGGCTCGCAGGGTTTTGAGTTGTGCTAGGGTCAGCCCGACCAGCCCGCCCTGAACGTCGCGAAGCACCTGGCGCGTGTCCATATAAATGAAGCCGCCGGAGGGCATGGACTGGGTTGGCCCCACGATGGGAATGCCAATTTTTTGGTAGGCTCCCCCTTCGCCCACAATGGGCAGGGCGGACATTGTGGGCGCATTCGGCAACCGTCGCAATTCCTTTAAAACCCGCACCGCAATGATGTCTTCACCGTGGCCATTGCTGATGCAGAGGAGGTTCATGCCTGAAATGCGCGACTATCCTCCCAACGGTACCAGATCTAGGCCGATCCCATTCGCCCCCACTGCCCCCAACGACGCAGGGATTGCCAGACCTGCCGTCCCCAACGCATTCCCCTAGCCCAGAGGGATGGGAGGAAGGCGGGCCGGGGAGTGGTGGCCATCTTGACGGTAGCGTTTTGTAATTGACAGTCCTGCAATTGGTCGAGGAGGGCCGCCAGGGCTGGATCGGCCTGGGCAAACTGGGCGGGCAGGCAGCGGGCCTGGTTTTGGCAAGAGCGACACAACATGGGCAGACAAGCCGAGGCTTGGGGCGCAACAACGGCGGGACAACGATCAGCGGCAACGCTAGAGGATCATCCGATGGAACAGGAACGTTGCCTCGCCTATTCTGAACGATCCCCTCGTTTTAGGGTTCCCCAAAGAAAAAAACAACGTAAAGCGTTACGATTCCGCACGCTAGGCACAACCTCAGGATTCGGCTAAAACGGTGCGCCGTAACCGGAAGGTCTGGAGATCCGCGCCCGTGTCCTTGAAAACGATCCTTCCCTGGCTGTCTTCGCCGTGAACCGACGAATTAGAGGGCTTGGGCCGACAAGGACGTTAACCAAAGGATTAGCCAAAGTAGGCGGGTTCGTTGCCGGGAGTCCATTTAATGTTGCACCCCACGCTGGGCCGCTGGTCGGCGGAGAGGGGGTGACCCGCGAGGACCGTATCGATGGCGGCCCGGAGGTCTTTTCCGGTGACGGGTAGGCCGTTGCTGGGGCGGCTATCATCGAGTTGACCCCGATAGGCTAGGCGCAGATTGCCATCAAAGAGGAAGAAATCCGGCGTACAAGCGGCGGTGTAGGCTTTGGCCACGGCCTGGGTTTCGTCAAAACAGTAGGGAAACGGGAAGCCGCATTCTTCCGCCTGGGCTTTGAGGTGTTCTGGGCCGTCCTGGGGGTGGGTTTGCAAACTGTTGGCGCTGATGGCCACAATCCCGAGCCCCTTGGATCCATAGTCGTGGCCGATGCGGGCCAGTTCCTTTTCCACATGCTTCACAAAGGGACAATGCCGACAGATGAACATCACCAGCAGGGCACGGGCATCGACAAAGGAGCCTAGGGTCACCGTTTGACCAGAGACCACATCGGTGAGGGTAAAGGCTGGGGCGGCGGTGCCGAGGGGCAGCATGGTCGATTCCACCATCACCATGGGCCAGTCCTCCTGGGGAAACGGGTATGCCCCTAGCCTATAGCAAAAGACCGACCTCGCCAACTGTCGCTAGAAACGGGCTGGGCCGCTGAGAACCGGGGTTTTACAATTCGGACTGTAGGCTACTCCGCGACCGAATCAATCGGCAGCATGGCAGCGACTGGCCCATTGCACCACGGCTTGGTTAAAGGTGGCGGGGTCTTCGTCGTACAGACAGTGGCCTAGGTTGGGCAAAAACCGAAGCTGAATGTGAGGGTTGAGATCCGCCAATCCAGTCGCCAAACTGGGCGGAATGACCCGATCTCGTTCTCCCCACAGAATTAGCGTGGGCTGGGTGAGTTCCGCCAGCATTCCCTTCACCGAGGGGCTGAAGTTGGGGTCGCTGCGGGCATTGACCAAGTAGCACAGGGTACGGGCGGCCCCTCGCTGTTGGGGTGGCAGGGCAAAGGTGTCGATCAGATCCTCATCCACGGCCTCCGACTGGGTATAGATCCCGCGCAAGGCCCGCTCCAAAAACCCTCGTTGGCGCACCACCCGAAACAAAGGCCGCAGGAGTAGTGGCGAAGCCACCAAACTCTCCACCGTACGGGCCAAATCCGCCACCCAGCCCGCCACTAAATCCTCGCGGGAGGCCGGGGTGGGCACTGTCACCAACAACAACTGCCGCACCCAATCGGCATGACGATGGGCGATGGTCAGCGCCACCAATGCTCCCAGGGAATGCCCCACCACATGCACGGGCTGGCCGATGAGGTGCTGAATAAAATCCGCCCCCTGCTCGGCCCATAGGATTGCGCCGTAGGACGCTGCGGCCTTTTCCGCATCGCCAAACCCCAGCAGGTCGATGGCATAGACCGGGGCCACTGTACTCAAGACGGCTAGGTTATGCCGCCACTGGTTGAGGTTGGCCCCAAAGCCATGGATCAACAGAATGGGGGGGATGGGAGAACGGCCTGACTCCAGCGTCGGGCCGAGATGGAACCAGTAGCGGACTCGCCAGCCTCGCCAGTACCAAATCCGCTGGTGGCCTACTTCCGCCAAGGAGCCTGGGCGTTGACTCAAAAATACGGATCTTGAGACTGTGGATCCTACCGTCGATGGCGTTACCAGGGCCAACCCTCCATTGTTTTCCGTTATACCCGATGCTCTGTTCACGCCCTGCCTCGCGGGCGACGGCTGCCGATCCGCCTAGGCTAGACCACCCCTGAGATCGCCTAGCCTAGTGAGACCGCCTAGCCTAGGTCACCCAGCGCCTTGGCTACGGTGTTCACGTCCTTATCGCCCCGGCCAGAGGAATTGATCACAATCCGAGGGTTGCCCGATAGCTGGGGGCAAAGGGTTTCCAGGTAGGCAAAGGCGTGGGCGGTTTCCAGGGCGGGGATGATGCCCTCTAGACGAGAGACCCGCTGGAAGGCATCCAGGGCTTCCTGGTCGGTGACGCTGTAGTATTCGGCCCGTCCGGCATCCTTAAGAAAGCTGTGTTCGGGGCCAACACCGGGGTAGTCGAGTCCGGCACTGATGGAGTGGGCTTCGATCACTTGGCCATCGGTGTCTTGCAGCAGGTAGCTCATGGCTCCGTGTAGCACACCCACCCGTCCGGCGGTGAGGGTGGCCGCATGTTTGCCACTGTCTACGCCACTACCCGCCGCCTCAATGCCGATCATCCGCACGCTGGTGTCGTGGATGAATTCATTGAACAGGCCCATGGCGTTGGATCCGCCACCCACACAGGCGATTAGAATATCCGGCAAACCGCCCCATTTTTCCTGACACTGGGCACGGGTTTCTTCGCCGATGATGGCATGGAAATCGCGCACCATCATCGGGTAGGGGTGGGGGCCAGCCACGGAACCAAGGATATAGTGGGTAGTTTCCACGTTCGTCACCCAGTCGCGGATGGCCTCGGAGGTGGCGTCCTTGAGGGTACCTGTACCAGCGGCCACGCCCCGCACCTCGGCCCCCATCAGCCGCATCCGAAACACGTTGAGCGCCTGCCGCTCCATGTCGTGGACGCCCATGTAGATAACGCACTGAAGCCCAAAGCGGGCGCAAACCGTGGCGGTGGCCACCCCGTGCTGTCCGGCCCCGGTTTCGGCGATGATGCGCTGTTTGCCCATGCGCTTGGCCAGCAACACCTGGGCCAGGGCGTTGTTAATTTTGTGTGCCCCAGTGTGGTTAAGGTCTTCCCGCTTCAGGTAAATATCGGGGCCTTGGCCATCGGGGCGGCGATAGTGGGCGGTGAGCCGTTCGGCAAAATACAGCGGGCTAGGACGACCCACATAGTCGGCCAGTAGACCATCCAGTTCCGCCTTAAACCCGGCTTCGTCTTTGTAGCGATAGAAGGCTTCTTCCAGTTCGCTGAGGGCGGGCATTAGGGTTTCGGGCACATACTTGCCGCCAAACTGGCCAAAACGGCCCAGGGCATCGGGACGGGGCGCATCGATGGCAGCGGCGGACGGACGAGGGGGAAGCGGCGTTTGGGTCACAGGAGAAGGTCGGATGAAGGGCAGAGAGTAGCCCTTATTATAAAGAATGGCATTCCCCTAAGGCTAGGGAAATCAGGACACCGCTGCGCCGCTGCCTGGGCGGGGGTAGGTTTCCCGGTGGACAACTTGGGAGTAGACTATGGTCGGAGTCGGAACCATGAACCTAGCGTTCTCCCACAGGCCGCGTTGCTAGGGGCCATGGTTGGCTGGGATGACTGGGAGCCAAAACCGTTAAGCAGGCAGACTATGACGGACAATTTTGAAATTTTTGATCGTGACCTTTCCCCATCGATCCTAGAGCGCTATCTTCAGGCTGAGGTGATCGCCTGTGATACGGAAACTATGGGACTTTTGCCCCAGCGAGATCGCCTTTGTCTGGTGCAGCTTAGTGATCCAACGGGTTATGTTTCGGTGGTGCGCATTGAACGGGGACAAACCGCAGCCCCTAACCTAAAACAACTTTTAGAGGCAGAACACAGCCTCAAGCTTTTTCACTTTGCCCGGTTTGATTTGGCTACCCTGCGATACCACTTAGGTATTCAGGTAAACCCAGTTTTTTGTACCAAAATTGCCAGCAAGCTGGGTCGCACCTACAGCCCTAAACATGGCCTTAAGGATGTGGTCAAGGAGCTAGAAGGCACAGAATTGGACAAAACCGCCCAAAGTTCCGATTGGGGCAATGCGATGAATCTCTCGGAGGATCAACTGCACTATGCTGCCAACGATGTGCGCTATCTCCACAGTATCTACCACAGCCTAGAGACCATGCTGAAGCGAGAGGGGCGCTGGGAATTGGCCCAGGATTGCTTCCGCTGCCTACCTACGTTGGTCAGTCTTGATTTACTGCAATACAACAACCTCTTTGAACACTGATAGAGCGAATCTCCCTAACATAGATGTATGACACCTATCAGAGAACCGTCCTATTCAGCAACATTCCTCTGGGCATCCATGCATGGCCCACCTCGTCTAGCTCAGTGCCCAGGGTCGTCAACGGATCGAGCACATCTTGCAGCGTCGGTTCTGGTTTAGGTTGCGGGATTGGAGCCATCGCTGTTTGCCGTACCCTCGACTAAATCGATCTTAAACACCTGGCTAAACGACTGCTTTACTAAGGCTCCCACCGCCGCCACGCTAATGCCGGGGCAAAATTGCGCCACACTGCCCACCGCTTTATCGGCAATACCGCAGGGAACGATGGCCTCAAAGCCGGACAGGTCAGGACAGACATTGAGGGCAAAGCCGTGCATGGTAATCCAACGACTGACCTTGATACCGATGGCCGCTAGTTTGGTATCGCCCACCCATACCCCGGTGAGTCCCGGCTGGCGCGTCGCGGGGATATCTAGTGCCGCCAAGGTCTGGATGACAACTTCCTCTAACTGGCGCAGATACCAATGCAGATCGGTTTGGTAGCGCTTGAGATCGAGGATGGGATAGCCCACCAATTGACCGGGACAGTGGTGGGTCACTTCGCCGCCGCGCTCGATGCGAAAGAGGGGATGGGGAGGATTGCTCTCTAGAAATTTAAGATTTTCGGTCGTGGATCCCTGGCCCAGGGTGTAGACCGGGGGATGCTCGACCAACAGCAGACGGTCGGGCTGGGGGGACTGGCGATGGCGCGAAACCCAGGTTTTTTGAAGGTTCCAGGCTTCTTCGTAGGGCATCATCCCCAGGTCATAGACCTCGCAGAGCCGCTGGGTTGGCTGGTGATCGTGTCCCATCTTGTCAACCGTACAAAAACTGGAAAATGTCATGAACTGTGGAAAACCAAGGATGGGGGAATCAAGATTTATCAACCCATGCAAAGGATTCTAACGGACAGTGTTGTGCAGAATACAAGGTGCTAGGGTGAAGTCATAAGCCGACGTTTCAAGGAGTCCGCTTTATTATGAAACTGGTTATCCATGGCAGAAATATCGAGATTACCGATGCAATTCGCGACTATGTGGAGCAGAAGATCCTCAAGGCGGTCAGCCACTTCAATCATCTGACCAACGAGGTTGACGTTCACCTATCGGTGGCGCGCAATCCTCGGATTAGCTCCAAACAGTCGGCAGAGGTAACGCTCTATGTCGATGGGGCCATTGTGCGGGCTGAGGAAAGCAGCGAAAACCTGTACGCCAGTATCGATCTAGTTGCCGATAAAATTAGCCGCCAACTCCGCAAGTTCAAAGAAAAGCGCAACGACCGCAAGCACGGCAACCTGGGCAAAACCACGGAAGCTTACTTGAACGAAGCGCCTGTTACCAACGTCACGGAGGTGCTCAGCAACGCCGAACCGCAATTGCCGGAAGAGGTGATTCGGGCCAAATATTTCGCGATGCCGCCTATGACGGTGTCCGAAGCCCTGGAACAACTAACGCTCATTGACCACGATTTCTATATGTTCCTCAACGCAGAAACTAACGAAATCAACGTGGTCTACGAACGCAACCACGGCGGCTACGGCCTCATCCAACCCCGCCAGCCCAACGGCAACGAAGTCGCTGCCAAGGAACTCTCGGCCACGGCTTCCTAAGTCGTCTGAGTTCTACGGTAGGTCTAACACCACCGTGGGGATAGACAACGCCCACCAACCCTAAATAAACGCCCTGAACCCCTGACATTCTGTGCTGACTGCCTGACACATCTTTATGCCGCCTCCCAGGGGGGCAATTGACATCGTATGGACTGGATCCTAGAGAACCAGATGCGGTCATAGTACTGGTCTTCGGCGTTTTTAGAGGCAAAGCAGGGTTCAGGGTCAACGGTGAGCAGGGGGATGGGTTGGAGCAACGGACGCCCTTTGTTGACGGCACCCTTGAGCCAGCGGAGG